>DASXBZ010000070.1:0-21638 GCA_036491435.1 Acidimicrobiales bacterium | reverse complement strand
CGCCGGCCCACCCGCTCTGGCCGTCGAACTGGGTGCGGTGGCACTCCACCGCGGCGGCCTTCGTCTCGATGGTGTCCGTGACGTCGATCCACTCGTCGGGCTCGAGGGTTCCCGAGAGGAGCACCGTCGACACTTGATGGGGGGCGCCGGCCTCGGGGAAGTAGTGCGGCAGCGCCGACGCGGGCGCCACCGAATCGAGCAAGGCGGCCCCGGCGATCCGATGGTCACGATGGTTGACGTAGTCCTGTCCGAAGAAGAGCGCGCTGGGATCGTGCCCGCACACCACGTCGGGGCGGAGCGAGCGCACGCGTTCGACGAGGGTGCGGCGGAAGCCCTCGGAGTCGGCGAGCTCGCCGTCGGGGTAGCCCAGGTTCTCCACGCTGGACAGCCCGATCAGGGCAGACGAAGCCTCGAGCTCGCCGGCGCGCTCGGCGGCCAGCTGGGTCGGCACCACGGCGGGGTCGGTCGTACCCTTCCCGCCGTCGGTGCAGACCACGAGGTGCACGGCGCAGCCCGCCTTGGCCCAGCGGGCCAGCGTCCCGCCGCAACCCACGTCCGCGTCGTCGGGATGGGCGTAGACGGCCAGCACGACACCGGGCGCCTCGTCCATCACTTCCGCTTGGGCTCCGTCGTCTTCGTCAGCAGGCCGGCTTCGCGCTGGAAGTCGCCCGCCTCCTCGAACCCTTTGTAGACGCTGGCGAAGCGGAGGTACGCCACGTCGTCGAGCGCCTGGAGACGGTCGAGTACCGCCACGCCCACGTGCTCGCTCGTAGGCTCGGTCGTCTCGGCGCGCAACGCGTCCTCGACGCTCTGCGCCAGCTCCTCCATCTGCAGATCGGAGACCGGCCGGTTCTTGCAGGCCGCCCGGACCCCCTCGATGACCTTGTTGCGATCGAACGGCTCTCGCAGGCCGTTTCGCTTCACGACCCAGAGTGGGACGTCCTCCACCCGCTCGAAGGTGGTGAAACGGCGACCGCAGCCCAGGCACTCGCGGCGGCGCCGGATAGCCCCGCCCTCCTCGGCCTGGCGTGAGTCGACGACGCGGTCGTCATCGACATTGCACCAGGGACACCGCACACCGCCGACGTTAGTCAGGGAATGTAAACGTGCTCCCCCGGAACCACGACGCTCGAGCCGACCTCGCGAGCCAGTTCCTGGGTCAGCGCGCCCGGTGCGGACGGGCTGGCCTGGGCGGCGATGGACGCCAGCGTGTCGCCCGCCTTCACCACATAGACCTGGCCCTTCGAGGGGGGCGCTTGGGCCAACGTGCTGCCGCCGAAGGCCTGGATCGGCAGGGCCAGCAGGAGCAGCAGCCCGAGCACAGCGGTTCCCAGGACCATCCGGCGGCGGCGCACCCGGGGGGTAGGTGCGGTCCGCGCCGGCTGGTCCGGCAAGGCGTACAGCCGGGGGCGGCACGCCTCGATTTCGAGCTCAAATGCGACCGACATGGCGTCCTCCTGGTCCGAACACCTGTTCGCTACGATGCCCATTGGAACACGAACACCTGTTCGCTGTCAATCGTCAAGGCGAACTTCTGTTCGTGCACGTCAGAAGGGTACGAACCCGGTGTGACAGGGCCATGAGCTGGGGCTTTCCAGGGTCCGACCCCGGCGACCTCGGAGAAATGACCGTCGACACCGCCATGATCACGACCAGGAGTGGGCGGCCCGACGGTCGCCCTATCTGGACTACGTCGGCGGGATTGGAGAGGAAAATCTCGACGACATCAATCTCCAGCCGTCAGGACCCGCCGCGACCTGTCGAGAGCTTGCGTCGGAACGCGGAGCCGCTGCCCCTCAGGCCTTTTCCTGCATGTCCCGCAGGCGATCGGCCAGGCTGGACATCACGTTCAGCGCAAAGGTGGGTGTCTCGTGTACCAGGAACAAGAACCGGTGCTTGTTGATCACCGCCAGCGTGGAGTCCTCGACAGTGGTTGCGGTAGCGCTGCGAGTCCCTGACTCGAGCAGCGCCATCTCGCCGAACGTCTCGTCCGGACCGACCATCACGCTCTTGCCGTTGGGCAGCCGCAACTCGACCTTTCCCTCCACGACGCCGAACATCTCTTCTCCGTGGGACCCCACGTCGAAGATGACAGTCCCGGCCGCGACCTGCCTCGTGTCGGTGGCCGCCTTGAACACTCCGACAACTTTCTTGGTCATCGATCGTTCCCCTTGATCCGCCTCGGCCACGTCCGGCACGAGTCCGCTTGACGGCCGATCCTATCCCGACTTTGCGCCGCCAGCACTGGACACCGAGGCGACATCGGGCCGCACTGGCGGGTGTTCGCGGACCACTGGGCTGGCCGTTAGCCGCGACCGACCTCGGATACATGGCGGTCGTCCACCAAGACTGGTGACAGCACCGTGACAGGCAGCGGAACAGCATTGCTGCAAGGCTGGCTTGGATGGGGATCGAGGCATCTGGGCTGGAGCCTTACATCCCGCGCCTGGCCGCCGAGTGGGACCGGGACGCACCTGGCGCACTCTGGCGGGAGCTGGAGGCGACGTGCTGCTTCGTCGACATCTCCGGGTTCACCGCCCTCTCGGAGCGCCTGGCGAAGCGGGGTCGCATCGGCGCGGAGGAGCTCACAGAGGTCCTGAACCACGTCTTCTCCCGGATGCTCGAAGTCGCCTACAGCAAGGGCGGCGCCCTGTTGAAGTTCGGCGGTGACGCCCTCCTGCTGGCCTTCACGGGGGACGACCATCCCCGCATGGCGGCGGAGGGAGCTGTCGCGATGCGCGCTGCCCTCCGCGAAGCCCGGACGCTCCCTACATCGGTCGGCCGGGTCAACCTGCGGATGTCGGTTGGTGTCCACAGCGGGGTCTTCCATCTCTTCCGGGTCGGTGAACTCCACCGCGAGCTGATCATCACCGGCCCCGCGGCATCGACCACGACCCGTATGGAGCAGACGGCGGACGCTGGCGAGATCGTGATCAGCCCCGACACCGCGGACCGCCTTCCTCTCGCCGCGGTGGGTGAGGCGAAGGACAACGGCCGGCTGTTGCGGTGGCGCCGCGTGATCGAAGGCGGCCCCGGGCCGATCCCGGCACGCTCCGTCCAGCCCGACGCCGTGGAGATGTCGGTCCCGATCGCCCTACGCGCTCGGCTCACCCAACGTGGCGGGGAGTCAGAGCACCGGTTGGCCAGCGTGGCATTCGTCAAGTACTACGGGACCGACGACCTGCTGGCGTCGGACGGCCCGGACGCGACCGCCGCCGCTCTCGACTCGATCGTGCGCTCGGTCCAACGAGCCGCCGACCTCGAATCGGTCACGTTCCTCGCCTCCGATATCGACGCGAACGGAGGCAAGCTCATCCTGACCACGGGCGTGCCGGCCACCCAGGAGGACGACGAGGGGCGAATTCTGCGCGCCGTCCGCATGGTGATGGACGAGCAGCACCCCCTTCCGGTCCGGGTGGGAGTGAACCGGGGCCACGTGTTTTCCGGTGATATCGGGACCGACTACCGCCGCACCTTCACGGTCATGGGCGACACCGTCAACCTCGCCGCCCGCCTCATGGCCGCGGCGGGGCCCGGCGAGATCTACGCCACCGCCACGATCCTCGATCAATCGCGCACGCAGTTCGCGACCGAAGCCCTCGAGCCATTCTCGGTAAAAGGGAAGTCCGAGCCCGTCCAGGCCTATCGGGTCGGCAGCGCCACGGGGTCGAAATCTTCGTCGTACGGCGAGCTCCCCCTCCGGGGTCGGGACAAGGAGCTCGCGACGCTCCTGCAGTCCTACGAGTCGGCCAAGGCCGGACACGGCGGGACCGTTCTCATCGATGCCGAACGGGGCGCTGGCAAGACGCGGCTCGTCAACGAGTTCGTGACGTCGGCCGGCCCGGGGCAGGTGCTGTTGCTCGAAGGCGAAGCCCACGGCACCGGTGTCCCGTATCGGCCGCTACGTCCGGCCATGCGCACGGTTCTCGGTGTGGACGCCAAGGACCGTCACGCCGCCGGAGAACAGCTGTTGACCACGCTCAGCGCTCTCACCCCCGAGCTCTTGCCGCTCGCACCGTTGCTGGCACCGGTGGTCGACGCCGAGGTCCCCTCCACACCTGAGAGCATGGCCGTCGCTGAGGACTTCGTTCGCCAGCGGATCGCTGACCTGGTGGTGGGCATTCTTGACGCGACGTCTGCCACGCCACTCCTCATCGTCGCTGAGGACGCTCACTGGTTCGACGAAACGACGGCGGAGATCTGCGCCCGTCTCGCCGTCGCCGCCCGTGATCGATGCTGGCTGATCTGCGCCACTCGGCGTCCGGGACCAGGCGGCTTTGAGCTGTCGGACCCAGACACGTCACTTGCACTGACGCTCTTGTCGAAGGACGCCGCTCTCGAGCTTGTCGATGCGGCAACGGACACCGCTCCGCTTCGTCCACAGGAACGCGACGGGATCGTGGCCCGCGCGGGCGGCAATCCGCTGTTCCTCGAGGAGCTCGTGCGGATCGTCCGGGACACCAGTGTCGAGTCGTTGCCGGACACGCTCGACGCTGTCGCCATGCGCGAGATCGACTCCCTTCCGACGACGCCACGGCGCGTGCTGCGCCTCGCCTCCGTGCTGGGCCGGTCGTTCGAGCGCTCCCTCTTGGATCAGATCTTGGAGGCCGAATCTGTCGACGTAGGGGCCGACGCACTCGAGGATCTCGAGCAGCAGCTGGTTCCCAGCAACGACAGCGAGCACATCGTTTTCCGCCACGCCCTGCTCCAGGAAGCGGCATACCAGAGCCTCCCGTTTCGCCAGCGCATCGGATTGCACCTCAAGGTGGGTGAGGCCATCGAGGGCGGAACGATCAACGCCGCAGACGCTGTTCCGCTTCTGTCGTTCCATTTCTTGGCCGCGCAAGATTGGCAGCGGACCTGGAAATACGCGCGGGTGGCCGCCCAGGCAGCGCATGCGGCGCACGCTCCCGGGGAGATGGCCACGCACCTCGAGCGCGCCATTGTCGCGGCGCGGAGGCTGGACGGGGTCGATGACGACGATCTCGCCGAGGTGTTCGGCGACCTGGGGCGAACGCTCCAACTTCTCGGTGAGTACGAGCGAGGCGACCGGGCATACCGACAGGCCGGGCTGCTATCCACCGACCCATTGATCAAAGCAGAGACGGCCTACCACCGAGCCATACTGCGCAGCGAGTTCTTCGGCCGGCCGTCCTCCGCCATACGCGTTCTGCGTGCCGGCAGGGACGGGCTCGCTGACGCTGGGGTGATCGCCGCAGGGATGCGTGCGCTGCTCCTCGCCGAGGAGGCGGATGTTCGTGAGCGGCAGGGTCGCCTGCGCGAAGGGCTCGAGTGCGCCCATCTGGCAGTCCGCGAGGCGGAACAGGCTGGGGACAAGCGTGCCCTAGCCCTCGCTCTCGACGTGCTCAACATCCTGCTCCTACGGACGCGAGGACCGGATGAAGCAATCCACATGGGTCGGGTACTCGAACTCTACGAGGAGCTCGGTGACGAGGTGCACGTCGCCGCCGCACTGAACAACCTGGCGGCGGTCGCCTTCTTCGGCTCGCAGTGGGACGAAGCAGCCGAGCTCGTTGCCAGATGCGCAGAGGCGTCGATGAAGGCTGGCGATCTGGCGAAAGCCGCTCTCGCGCACGTCAACCTCGGAGAGCTCCGCATCAACCAGGGGCGCCTCGACGAAGCACTCGCCCTGCTCGGTCCGGCACGGCGAACACTCGTGTCCTACGGATATCGCGTCATGACGGCGTTGGCCGAGATGCAGCTAGGCCGCGCCACTGCGTTCACGGTTGACATCGAAGGCGGGTTGACCATGGAGCGCTCCGCGGTCGCCACGTATGACGAGATCGGCTCGCACCTCGAGTCGCTGGAATCTCGGGCACGTCTTGCCGAGGTGCTGGTCTTCGCCGGACGGTTCTCGGAGGCCAGGCTGGTACTCGCCGAGGCGCGCGAGCTCCGGCGAGGCATCGAGGAGACCCCGCTCAACGCGCTCGTGGACCGCGTCGAGCTCACCCTGGCCGCCTTGTCGGGAGACATGCCCACGGTCACTGCCGCCATCGATGGCTTCCTCAAGCAGTCGGAGAGCTTCGACGCCACCTACGACGCGCTCGTGGTCCTCGCGCTCGCGGAGCGTGCGGGTGACACGGAACGCGGCGAAGAGGTGAGGCGACTGATGTCCCAGCTCGGGGTGGTCAGCCTGCCGATGCTCCCAGACGGCTGATCAGTGACGAGTGACGCCCCAGTCGACCAGGCTGTCCCACGTCTCGTTGATCTGTGTCTCGGGCGTACCGCTAACCGTGACGTAGTTGTACGTCTTGTTGGTGGTGCACGTGGGCTGTGCGGCTGAGGCGGCCGGACAGTAGGTCTGATCGCTGAAGTTCATTCCATCGATCGTGACTTGCGTCGGCGCGCATTCCGGCATCGGGTTCGCAGCCGTAGGCGTGCCGGGCTGGCACTCGGTCTCCGGAGCCCAGGGGATGGTGACAGTGAAGTGCACCGCTCCGCTCGAGAAGGCGTTGAACGTCACGTTCTGCGTCGACCCACTGATGGAAGACCCGAATGTGGAATAGCTCTTGCAGCCAGTACCCGCTGGCGCGTCGTCGGTGAGCGTTGCGGTGATCGGACCCGAGGACTGAATCTGCTGGGTCCCACAAATCTGGTTGGCCAGCGTAAAGGTCGAAGTCGGCCCGACAACGGACACATCCGTGTTGGGCGTCAGATCCCGGACTTCAACGGTGTCGAATACGGCGCCTTGGGTGCCCGGGGTCGTCGCAGTGCAAGTACCACCTGCGAGAGAGGTGTCACCCACGACCGTCGCTCCTGGACCGATATTGCACAACTGGGTAGCAACCTGCGTGCCCTTGGGGCCGCCCATGAACTCGGCCAGCTCGACTTGCACGTTCGAGCCGCTCTGCTCCTGCAGCACAAGCGTGGCGTCGGAGAAGAACCGGCCGGAGACCAGACTGTTGGTGCCCACCCCGAGGTCAAGCCCCTCTGCGCCCGAGGCGCCGCCGTTGTTGATGGCCCAGTCGGGTGTCAAGGCGCAGACACCCGTGCGCCCCTGGAAGGCGCCCACGATGGCCTGACTCGTCGTCCCCCCCACGTAGGTAGAGCTGGAGTACAACAGCGCGCTCAGGTTCAGGAGCGGCACACCGTGGATGGTGGGCGAGCTACACCCACCGCCGGCCGTGACGGATTCACTTGTCGGCTTCGACCCGTTGCCGGGGACGTACTGGATGAAGTTGCTGCTGGTGCCCTTCCCCTCCCCGTAGACAATTGTGTCGGGAGTCGTCGGCGTCGACGGTGACGCCGCAGGGGCGTTGGCCACCCCTGACAGCAACGACAGCGAGATCGGGGTCGCGATCGCAGCGAGTCCTATGGCCCCCGCAGCGAACACACGCTTCGCGGTGAATTTCATGATTGGTCCCTTCTTCGAGTTGTCGCCATCAACTCCAAACCCGCCCGAAGCCGTGCGCTGAGGACGCGCTGTGAGTGCCTCTCCTACCGCCCAATGTCGAAGCTACCGGCGTTTCCCTCCCATTGCAATCCGCCGAACGGCCCCAATTGCTCGATTTCTCCTGCTCTCGCTGCGATATGGCTCAGGCGTCACCCAGCGGGCGACCCGACGGCCATGACCACCTTCCCGTTGAGCACTTCCGTCTTGACGATCTTTGAGGACCTCATTGGGTACGGATCGGGATACTCCACGAGCCGGACCCGTCCGCCGGGTTGGTAGCGGCCGCTCTCGATCACCTCGCGCGGCACGTAGGGATCGCGACCCATGCTGCGGAACAGCCGGGTCGTGGGCTCCCAGATGGTCACGCGCTCGTGCCAGCGCAGCCGGTCCAGCTTGCGAAGCAGAGTCATGAACGTCACCAGGGTGCCAGTCAGGACACCGACCACAATGGCACCGAGCACAGTGCCGCCGGGCAAGACAGCGATCAATCCGACGAGGAGCAAGAGCAGGAGCAGGAGACCGCTCCACTCGATTGTCGACAGTGCCTGTCCCGTCGCCGACTCGATGAGCGACCGGTCTGCGTTCATGCTGATGCACAGGGCGACGAGCTCCTTGTAGACGGCCTCCTCCTGCTGATCCGACGGGTCGAGGGCGTAGACGGCATCAGTCAGCGCCAGGAAGGAGGGCGTGGCCAGGTGGTAGTCGACGAGCCGGTAATCGATCTGATCGGTCAGGTGGGCGTCGACGAGTTCACGAATTTCGTCGCGTTCGGGTTGGGGGAAGACCGATACGGCCTGGTGGATCGAGAACAGCGAGGAGTTGCCCTTGGCGACGAAGTCCTGGATCAAACCGAGACGCTCACGCGTGCGCACGATCGTGAAGGCGAGCAGGACACCGAAGAGGAACGCCGCCATGCTGGCCATCGCCACGTCCACGCGGACGTCACCGCGGTTGGGACCGACGAGGTAGGACGCTATGCCGACGAGGATCCCCGCCAGGATCGCTGGCCACGCGACCGCCTCGCCCGCGGTGACGGACGCAGCACGCGCCTGGAGCCAGCGCGTCACGAGCGCATCCGTTGGCTAGCCGATTGTGGCATCGTCACCTCTCGCCTCGAGCCTGTAGCCGACGACCATATAGAAGCGCGACGCCGTTTCTGAAAACGCGAGGATGAATTCTCCGCGAACTCTTCGTGACTGTTTCCCGACCCGGCCATCCATGTCTACCGCTGACACGCAGTCAGAAGAAGTCGGTTGGTCGCCTCCTCGGAAAGTGGCAACGCCGGGCCCATTCGTCACCCGAGTCATGTCCTGCCGTATCAGGCTGATCCGCTCGACGTGCCTCAGGCGAGGTGTGGCGCCCACACGACCCTAAGATGCGCCGTTCGTCGACTCTGCCGACTGGACACGTGCGCATCCTCCTCGTCTCAGACCTCCACTACTCACTGCCCCAGCTCGACTGGGTCGTAGGCGCAAGCCCGGAGTTCGACCTCGTCGTCCTAGCCGGCGACACACTGAGCATCCGTTCGAGCGTGCCCCTCGACGCGCAGAGCGTCGTCATCCTGCACTATTTCTCGCTTCTCCAATCAGCCGGCCGGGTGGCCGTGAGCTCGGGTAATCACGACCTCACGGGTCCGGATGAGCAGGGCGAGCAGACCGCACTTTGGCTGGCTGAGGCCAGGGACGCCGGGGTGTCGACCGACGGCGATTCGCTGCTGATCGACGACACCCTCGTCACCATCTGCCCTTGGTGGGACGGCCCGAAGAGCAGAGCAGCCGTGGAGTCACAACTTGCCAGCGATTCGGCACGTCGCGGCTCCCGGTGGGTGTGGGTGTATCACTGGCCACCATTGGGCTCGCCGACCTGCTGGACCGGCCGGCGCGACTACGGCGACGCCGACCTCGGCAGGTGGATCGCGGACTACCACCCCGATGTAGTGCTCACAGGCCACGTGCACGAATCCCCATTCAAGTTCGACGGCTCGTGGGCTGATCGGATCGGTCAGACGTGGGTGTTCAACGCCGGCAACCAAATCGGCCGTGTTCCAGCTCGCATTGAGCTCGATCTGGCCAAGGGCCGAGCCAGCTGGGTGTCGCTGCTGGGCACCGAGGGACTGGACCTCGCTGCGATGGCGGCTCCGGAACGCACCGTCTTCTGAGCCTCCAGGTTCCCGCTGGACACTTGAGTGCGGGAACCCGCAGCTCAGTATTCCGGTTCTGGGTCCCGCATCGAGCCAGGACGCGCAACTGGCTGCTGTCGCTGCGCCAGCCGGGTAATCACATCGGTCACCATCGAAAGTCCCGGCGCGTCGCCGTATTGATACTTCAGGTCGGCCAGGTATGAGCTGACAAAGTTGAGTCGTTCGGCCAGGCCCACGGCGACCAGCATGGCCACCGCGGGGTTCGCAAGCAAAGCATGCCCATCGGCCGCGAATCGCAGGCGGCTCGGTTCGGTGGTCTCGACCGTTGCGCCATGGTCCGTGTTCAGTAGGACTGCGATCTCACCCACTACAGCGCCAGGGAGGGTGATGGTGTTGACCGGTATGTCACCCTTGCGCACCTGAAGGGCACCCGACACGAGGACCCAAATGGCCCCACCTGAGCCTCCCTCGTTGACGACGACGTCGCCCGAGTCCAGCTCAACCTCAGGCAGGTGAGCTGAAAGGGTGAGCATGTCCGACACGGCGGTGATGGTAGTGGTGGACGCGTCACCAACGAGAACGGCGTGTGGACCGCCGTCGACGTGCCGTGGTGTTCGCCTCGCCAGTTCGGTTCACCCAATCCATCAGGGGCGATAGTCGAGACTCGGAGTCACGACTATCGGGAGGGACGATCGGGAGGAAGTTGTCGCTGCCACACTCGTCGAAGCGGCGGGTGGAAAGCCAGCGCGCTCCGGCCCGCCGTCCCCCCCTGATCAGCGGTCATCGCTCGGCGGTGCGGCCAGCGTCGCGCGTGCGCCCAGTGTGGGCTTTTTGGGCATGGTTCCCCTCCGAAGCCGGCGTGGTACGCATCATTCCTGGTGACTGGCGAGAAAGGCCGAAGGGAGTCTTCGCCAGCACGGGCGAACAGATGTTTGCTTTCGGAGTCGGCCGTCGGTATCGTTATGGGTCACGAACTGATGTTCGCCCCCAGGGAGGGGCCCGGCGGTAGGCCGGGGTGGACCGCAAAAGGAGAAGCCGATGGCCGAGGTGCTGAGCGGAAAGCGGCTGCAGATCCTCAACTTCATCGCGGACCGCCAACGCGAGCGGGGCTATCCCCCGTCGGTGCGTGAGATCGGCGAGGCGGTGGGCCTGGCGTCGTCGGCGACGGTCCACACGCATCTCGCCGTCCTGCAACGTGAGGGCTACCTATCGCGGGACCCGAGCAAGCCGCGGGCCATCCAGGTGCACTTCGACCCCGACACCACCAGCAAGCTCAGTGCGGCGGCCGTCCACAACGTGCCACTCGTCGGCGACGTCGCGGCCGGCACCGGCGTGCTGGCGGAGGAGAACATCGAGGAACTGCTGCCGATGCCGGCGCAGTTCACAGGGAACGGCCCGTCCTTCATGCTCCGGGTGCGGGGCGACTCGATGGTGGACGCGGGGATCCTCGACGGGGACTACGTCGTGGTGCACCAGCAACCCGACGCCGTCAACGGCGACGTCGTGGTCGCGGGCATCGGCGAGGGCGAGGCGACGGTGAAGACATTCAGCCGCAAGAACGGCAAAGTCGTCCTGACGCCCGCCAACGACGCCTACGAGCCTATGACCTTCGACGGGTCGACGGGTGACGTGACGATCTTCGGCAAGGTCGTCACGGTGCTGCGCTCGCTGAACTAAGGCGCCTATCTGATCGGCTGACCAGAGGTGGGATTCGCCTTGTTCGGGGCGAACTCGCTACTTGAGCAGACGCGACAGGCGACGATCGGCCAGCTTCTTGCCGCCGGTCTGGCAGGACGGGCAGTAGGCCATCTCGTAAGACTCGAACGAGACGCGCTCGAGCTTCGTGCCGCAGCCCGGACACGGCTCGCCGACTTTTCCGTGGACTTTGAAACGTCCGCCGAGGCTCGACTCGGAGAGCCCACCCTTGCGTGTGCGCTCGAGGTCGAGCGCCTCTGCGATGACGTCGTTCGCCGCGGTGATGAGGGCCTCGCGCTGCTCGGGATCGAGAGAGCGGAGCGAGGCGAACGGCGAGAGGTGGGCCCGTTGGAGGATGTCGTCACCCCAGCCGCGCCCGATGCCAGAGACAACGTGCTGGTCCCGGAGGTCGGTGGTCAGTTGCCGGTTGGAGTCGCTCGTGCGGATGAACTCGGCGAACTCCTCGGTGCCCGGCTCCGGCCCGAGGCCGGCCAGTGGGCCGTCGTCGCCGGGGGCCAGCACCCACCACGACGCCTTGCGCTGGGTGCCGTACTCGCGCACGAGGATGCCGATGCCGGGCCCGTCGAGGCCGGCGTCGCCCTGACCGAAGACGAAGCGCGCCACGGCGCCGCGGGGCTTGGTCTTCTTGGGAGGCTCCTCGATATCGAGTCGGCCAGCCTGCGAGAGGTGCAGCACGATCCGGTTGCCGTCGTCGAAGTCCCACACGACGTACTTGGCCCTGCGTGTGACGTGCTCGAGGCGGTGCCCCTTCAGGTCGTCGGGCGCCGGGGCGTACGTCTTGAGCGACGAGAAGCCGAGGAGGTCGGCCCTGCGGAGGATCGTGCCGGCGAGCAGCGTGTCGAGACGCTCCGACAGCGCCTGCATCTCGGGTAATTCGGGCACTGTCACAATGTAGTGATGGCCTACACGCACGGGCACCACGAATCCGTCCTGCGCAGCCACACCTGGCGCACGGCCGAGAACTCCGCTGCGTACCTGCTCCCTTCTTTGCAGCCTGGACTGTCGCTGCTCGACGTCGGCTGCGGGCCGGGCACGATCACCGCTGACCTTGCGCTCTTGGTGGCACCCGGCGAGGTCGTGGGGATCGACGCGTCCGAGGAGGTGGTGGCGCAAGCGGCGGCCTCGGCCGAGGGGTCTGGGCTGTCGAATCTGCGCTTCGAAGTCGGCGACCTCTTTGCGCTCGAATATCCGGACGCGTCCTTCGACGTGGTCCACCTGCACCAGGTGCTCCAGCATCTGGGTGACCCCGTGGGGGCGCTGGTGGCGCTGCGGCGCGTGCTCTCGCCCGACGGTGTGCTGGCGGCGCGGGACTCGGACTATGCGGCGTTCACGTGGGCGCCGGCGGACCCCCTGTTGGACCGGTGGATGGAGCTGTACCTGGCGGTGACGGATCGGAACGGCCACGACGCATGCATCGGGCCCCGTTTGATGGGCCACGCACTGGAAGCCGGCTTCGGCTCGGTCGAGGTGTCGAGCTCGACGTGGACGTATGCCGACCCCGAGTCCCGGGCGTGGTGGGGCGGCCTGTGGGCCGACCGGGTGCGCCTCTCACGCTTCGGCGAGCAGGCGGTCGCGTACGGATTCAGTAGTGCCGAAGAGCTGGAGTCGATCGCAGCCGCGTGGTTGCGTTGGGCGTCGGCGCCCGACGCGGTCTTCGTCGTCCCGCACGTGGAGATATTGGCGAGGGACTGAGTCGGAAGAAGCTTCCGGTGGTCGCGTCCGAGCGCATACGCGGCTCCTCGTATGTGACGTATACGACTTCCGAGCCATAAGGGCACGGCCGTATGCAACCGCGCGGGCTCCTCGAGGTGCTTGCGGACTAATCGACCCAGAGCTTGTCGGTGTAGGTGTCGGTCCCCACGATGGTGGGGATGAAGGGCAGGGCGGCCACGACGGTGCCTTTCCCTGCGGCCTCGAGCCGGCGCCGGTGTTCGGCGATCACCGGCTCCCACGATGCCTCGGGCGGCGCGCTGAGGAACCACAACAAGATGGTGCGGTTGTCCTTGGCCGCCTCGCGGGGGACGTCGCCGGGTGCGTCCTCTGTGTCGATGGCGATGGGAGTGAACGCCGCAACCAGGTCCGCATCGGTACCGGGGAGCAGTCCGGGCAGGTGCTCGCTGCGCAGCCACGACCACAGCTCGTCGTTTGTGATGTCGTCGCTGCGGTCGATGAAGGTGGTGACGAAACCGCGGTAGGGATGATCGAGGGCGAGTTCGACGGGTACGCCGTCAGGCTCACGGCGGTGTTCCCACTGGAAGTCGTAGAGGAGCGTGTGCACGTGATCGCGCTCGAGGAACATCCGGCCGGCCGCGTGCAGCGCATTGACCTGGCGCAGGGCCCATTTGTTCCAGACGTCGTGGTATCCGTCCAGGACCCAGTAGACCGCGACGTAGGAGCCGCGCGCGGGCTCGCCGGTGATGGCCGAGGGGTCGGGGTCCCGCATTGCCTTGAGATCGGCTGTGGCCACGAACCGGCGTCCGGCGAAGTTGTACGGACCGACCATGCAGCCGGCATAGAAGTGATCCCGCTCGTACCAGCGGTTGTAGGCGACCTCGTGCCCGCGGTGGGGTTCGACCAGTGTCCAGAGCATGGTGCCGAGCTTGATCGGCTCGGCCTCCGCATAGACCTCGACGGGGCGCTTCTTCTTCGGTGCTGCATCCTCGGACATGAGGGGGCAAGCTAACAGCTGGGTGCGAGCGTCAGACAGTCCCGCTGGCGACGATGGTGCCGGTCGGCGCCACGGTGCCGCCACTCGGCTCGGCCGTCAGCGCGAGCTTGGCGGTCAAGGGAGCGCCGGCGATCGTGAACGTGGAGCCGTGCGGCGTCGCGCCCAGGAGCCCGAGGGAAATCGGGGTGGTCCCGGCAATCCCCCACAGCTGGTACGTCTGGCCATTTTGGAGCGCGGGCAGCCTCGACGAGACCAGATAGCCACGGCCGCCGGGAACGATGACGAAGCGCGCCAACTCGACGTGCGCGCTGTTCATGAGGTTGACCACCTGATGACCTGGCGTGTGTAGGGCAACCTGGGCCGGGGTCTGCTGGGCGGTGGCCTGCGCGCGTGCAACGGACTGCTGCAGGTTGGTGACGTTGTCCTGGGAATGCACGAGGCCGATGCCGAGCACGATCGCAACGGCACTGGCTGCGACAGCGACCGCCCCAAGGAGCAGCGTGTTGCTGCGCGACCGACGAGTCCGGCCCGGCGACGGAGCCCGGAAGGGCGACCGCTCGGGTCTCGGCGCGGTCAGTTCGGGCATCGGTGGGAGCTCGTCCTCCTCGCCCGCGAAGTCTCCCAACCGGTCCGCGATCCGGGACCAGAGCTCTTCGGGCGGCGGCTCGACGGAGTTGCCCAGTGCTCCCGCTGCCTCGCGCAGCCCATCGAGCTCCGACCGGCAGCGGGGACAGGTCGCGAGGTGCTCCTCGAGGTCGGTGAGCTCGGAACCGTCGACGGCATCGAGCGCGTGCGCGCCGAGGAGCTCGTGCGCCTCTTCGTGGGAGATCACGCGTCCACCCCCCGCACGCCCGCGTCTGCCAACGCCTCCTTCAATCGCCGCATGCCGGTGCGGATGCGGCTCTTGACCGTGCCCTCGGGTTGTTCGAGCACCCGCGCCACCTCGCGATACGTATGCCCGTCGAAGTAGGCCAACTCGATGGCGCGGCGCTCGTCGTCGGACAGCTCGCCCATGGCGCGGGCGACCTGGTCGGCGAGGGCGAGGTCCCAGGCTTCGTGCTGCATGTCGTATTCGGACCGGGCGGTACGCGCCGCCTCACGCGCCTCACGGGCCCGGCGCGAGCTGCTGGAGCGGACGGCGTCCACCGCCCGCCCGTGTGCCTGGGCCAACAGGAACGAGCGCAGCGAACCCCGGTCCGGATCGAACCGGTCGGGCTCACGCCACAGGCGGAGGAACACCTCTTGGGTGACGTCCTCGGCTTCGGAGCCATCCTGCAGCACCCGCCGGGCGAGGCCGTACACCGCTCGGCCGTGGCGCCGATACACCTCGGCCAAGGCCACCTCGCTGTATCGAGCGATGGAGGTCACCAACCGGGCATCGCTGACTTCGTCGATGTGGCGCATCTACGACCCTGTTCGGAACCGTCCCCCCTGCTGGATGACCCAATCGGCTCATCCAGGCCAAGCCTGTGCTCCGGATAGTAGGCGGAATGCGTACCACCATCGACTCCTACAAGGCCCGAGCGGGGCGGCTCGATCTCGAGGGTATCGACTTCGGCGACTTCAGAGACCAGCCACTCGCACCAGATGCCCTGCGATCGCTGCGTTACATGCACGACATCGAGCACCACACGGTCTGCTATCTCCGCGATCTGCTGCTGACCCCCGCCCACCAGGATCCCGAGATCACGTCCTTCCTGTCGTGCTGGGCCTACGAGGAGATGTGGCACGGGGAGGCGATCGCCGCGGTGCTCGAGGCGCACGGCGAGGTGGCCGGGGCGCCCCGCGTCGCCGCACTGCGCCAGGGGCACCGGCGCCGGCAGGCCGTCACGACGCTCAGCACGATCGCCTCGGCGGCGTTCGCGGGGCGGGCGTTCGTCGCGCTCCACATGACCTGGGGGGCGGTGAACGAATGGACTACCCAGGCCGGCTACGCACGCCTCTCCGAGACGTCGGGCCACCCGACACTGCGCGAGCTCCTCCGCCGCATCATGAAGCAGGAGGGCACGCACATCGACTTCTACGCCTCCGAGGCCGCGCGCCGGCTGGCCGACAGCCCCAAGGCGCAAAGGCTCACGCGCTTCGCGCTGGCGCATTGGTGGCGGCCGGTCGGTTCGGGCGTCATGCCGAAGAGAGAGGTCGGCTTTCTCGTCAACTACCTCTTCGACGGCCAGAAGGGACGCGAGATCCTCGAGCGGATCGATCGGCGGGTGGACCGCCTGCCGGGCCAAAGCGATTTGCAGCTGCTCGTGCGCGCGGTGGCGAGCCTCGGCGCGACCTGACAAACCTCCGGCCTGACGGACGTTCGGCCCTATGACGGCGCTGTCCCATGACATAACCTCACCGCCGTGCGCGTCGGCGGCACGCAAGAAAGGCAGTCATGGGACTTCAGATCATCGGCGCTGGGCTCGGGCGAACGGGCACGATGTCGCTGAAACTCGCCTTGCAAGACCTGCTCGGGGGACGCTGCTACCACATGGACGAGTTGCAGGAGCGGCCCGCCGATCCGGACGTCTGGGGCGCTGCGTACGCGGGAACGCTCCCCGACTGGGAGCAGTTCTTCGACGGGTACGTCGCCGCGGTTGACTGGCCGGCCGCCCCGTTCTGGCGCGAGCTGAGCGATGCCTTCCCGGACGCGCCCATCCTCCTCTCGGTGCGCGACGTGGACGCCTGGTGGAAGAGCGCGTCTCGGACGATCTTCATCGCGCTGGCGACCTACTTCTCACCGACGGCCGAGGACAACGGCTGGACCCGCATGGGCCGCGGCATGATGGAGCAGTTCTCGCCCGAATGGTTCGACGAGGCGTCCGCCAAGACGGCCTACCTCGCCTACAACGAACATGTCCGTGCGACGGCGCCGCCCGGACGGCTCTTCGAGTGGACCGCTGGTGAGGGCTGGGGGCCGCTCTGCGCGGCGCTCGGCGTCGACGTGCCGGACCACCCTTTTCCTCACGTGAACAAAGAGGCGGACACCCGGGCCTCGCTCGGCCTCGACCCGTGACTTAGGTGGGCCGCGCCACGCGCGCGGCCAACGCCGGGACCCAGTGACCGGCGTACCGAGCCTGGAGGTCGGCGCGCCGCCAGTCCTCGCTGGTCACCTCGCCACGACAGTCGGCCGTGCCGCAGCGGCACGGCAGGGAGAATCCCGACGCACCGGTCTGCGTGGCGTAATCGATGGTGAGCTCCTCGCCGGCGCGCACCGGCCGGCGGGTTGCGATCTCGTAGGGCCCGACGTGCCACAGATTGGGGTCACAGCTGTGGTTGCCGTAGTGCACGGTGGTGGCGGCCGGCAGCACGAGATGGACGTCCTCGAACACGGTCAGGGTGTCGACGTAGTGGTCGGATGTCTCGATGAGCGCCCGGAGCTCCTCGGTCCCGACAAGCGTGCCGCCGACGCGGATGACGACCGCCCCCTCGGTGAGGTCCTGGTTCGCGAACAGACCCCGGCCCGCGATCGCAGAGTCCTTCACGACGATGGCCTCGGACACCCACGGGGTGCGCGGTGGCGACGGGTCTCGCACGGGCCAGTGTCGCGCGCTTCGGTGTGACGGGCGCGCTCCGGATCAGGAAAGCAACGCGGCCAGCACCTCGCGGGTGCGCTCGAGCTGTGGGCGACTCACGCGCTCGTCGGGATGGTGGGCCACCAGCGGGTCGCCCGGTCCGAAGTTCGCCGCCGGGACCCCGTGCTCCCAGAACGACGCGACGTCGGTCCACCCCACCTTGGCCTTGGGCAGGGCGCCACTCTGCTCGACCAAGGCCTTGAGCAACGGATGGCCGAGGGAAGGCGGAGCGCCGTCGCCGGCGTCGAGCATCTCCCAGGTGTCCCCGGCCCCGAGCTCGAGCACCGGGTCGAGGAGTTCGTGCAGGAACGCCTCGGCCTCGGCCTGGCCCCGGTCGGGCGCATACCGGTGGTTGAGCGTGACCACAGCCTCGTCCGGGACCACGTTGCTGGCGACTCCCCCCTCGACCGCCACGGCCTGCAGCTGCTCGGCGTAGGTGCACCCGTCGAGCACGACCTCGCGCGGCGGCCAGTCCGCCACCCGCAAGAGGAGCTCCCCGAGACGATGGATCGCGTTGCGCCCCGTGAACGGGCGCGCGGTGTGGGCCCGCACCCCCCGCAACGTGATGCGCACCCGCATGGTGCCTTGGCATCCCGCCTCGACCACGGCGTTCGTCGGCTCGCCGAGGATCGCCGCATCACCGGCGAGCAGGTCCGGCCGTTGTTGCCAGAGCTCGAGCAGCCCGCTCTGGTTGCGGCTGATCTCCTCGCGCGCGTAGAAGCACCACGTCACGTCAACGGTCGGCGCCTGCACGGTCGTGGCGAGGTCCAGCATGACGGCGAGACCGCCCTTCATGTCCGACGCGCCGACGCCCCAGACGGTGTCGCCCTCGACCCGCGGGCGCAGGTTCTTGCCGGGCGGCACCGTGTCCAGATGACCGGCCAGGACCAGCCGGTGGTCGCGTCCGAGGTTCGTGCGGGCGACGACGTTGTCGCCGATCCGTTCGAGCTCCAGCCATGGGCAGGCGGCGAGCGCCTTGTGGACGGCGTCGGCGATCTCCGCCTCCTCGCCGCTCACCGACGGCATCGCCATCAGGTCGACCGTGGCCGCCAGCAGGTCCGTCATTGTCGGCTCAGGTACTGGCGCCGTGCTCACGCAGCACCTGGTTGAGTTGCGCCTTGTCGTGACGCTCGCCTTCGGTGATGCGCTTGATGACGAGGACGCACGGCACGAAGAACTCCCCGCCCGGGTACTCGCGGCGGCGACTGGCCCGGATGGCGACGCACCACGGGGGCACGACGCCGCGCGAGAGCTCCTCGCCGGTCTCGGCGTCGATGACGGGGATCGAAGGGTCGAGGAAGCTGCCGGCCCCGAGCACGGCACCCTTCCCGATGCGGGCACCACCGGTCACCATGCAGCGGCTGCCCACGAACGCGTCGTCCTCCACGACCACGGGCACTGCGTTCGGCGGTTCGAGGACCCCGCCGATGCCGACGCCGCCGGAAAGGTGGACCCGCTCGCCGATCTGGCCGCACGAGGCCACCGTCGCCCAGGTGTCGACCAGGGTGCCGGCGCCGACGTGCGCGCCGATGTTCACGTACGAGGGCATCAGCACGACCCCCCGGCCGAGGAACGAGCCCCACCGCGCCGACGCGCCGGGCACCGCGCGCACGCCGGCCTCGGCGAACCCGTGCTTGAGCGGCAGCTTGTCCGCATATTCGAACGGGCCGTGCTCGATCGTCTCCATCCCGCGCAAGGAGAACAGCAAGAGGATTGACTTCTTCAGCCACTCGTGGACCACGACCTCGTCCGTCGCCGGGTCCACCTCGGCGACGCGGGCCTCACCCTTGTCCAGGAGGTCGATCGCCTCCTCGACGAGCTTGGCGGCGTCCGTGTCGGCGGGTGACAACTCGCCCCGCCGATCCCAGAGCTCTTCGATCTGCGCTTGAAGATCAGCCATGGTTCACCCTACCGAGGCGCTCCCCCACCAATTCCAACCGTTCCATCGGTTGGACCACCGCCACCCGCACGTGGCCGGCGCCACCGTCGCCGTAGAGGTCGCCCGGGCTCACCAGGAGCCCGCCGTCGTTGGCCAGCGCCTCCGCCATCGCCCAGGCGTCGGGCCAGCGCTCCGGCGGGACCGGGACCCACAGGTAGAAACCTCCTTGAGGCAGTTCCACCGGGAGCCCGTACGCACCGAGGATGCCGCGGAGATACGCCATCCGCTCCCGATAGCGGGCGCGCTGCGCGTCGACATGGTCGTCATCGCTCAACGCGGCGACGCCGGCGGCCTGGGCCGGTCCGGGGACCATCAGGCCGGCGTGCTGCCGCACCGCGCGCAGGAAGTCGACGATCTCGGGGTCACCCGCGTAGAAGCCCACGCGCACCCCGGCCAGGTTCGAACGCTTCGACAGCGAGTGCACCGCCACCACGCCGTCCGACCCGTGTTCGAGCACCGAGCGCGGCAGGCCGTCCCACGTGAACTCCGCGTAGCACTCGTCGGAGAACACGGGCACGCCGTGAGCCCGACCCCACGCCGCCTCGGCACCGAGATCTCCGAGCCCGCCCGTCGGGTTCGACGGCGAGTTCGACCACAGCACCAGCGCGCGGCGCGCATCGTCCGGACCGATTGCGTCGAGATCGAGTCCCCCGAGTTGCCCGGCCGGCGCAGGGACGGCGACGGCCCGGCAGCCGGCCAGCTCCGCCCCCATGGCGTAGGTCGGGTACGACACGGCCGGGTACAGGACGGTGTCGCGCTCGGGCGTGCGCAGGCGCAGCACGTGCGGCACCGAGGCCACCAGCTCCTTGGTGCCGACGCACGCCGCGACCGACGACGGCGGCACGTCGTCGAGGCCGAAGCGGCGCGTGAGCCAGCGCGCCGCCGCCTCGCGCAGCTGGGGGCTACCGGCTGAGGCCGGATACCCCCGCTCGGAGTTCGAGGACGCCAACGCCTCGACGACGGCGGGGAGCGGCGGGTCGTACGGGGTCCCGATGGAGCAGTCGACCATCCCGCCTTCGTGCGCCTCCGCCAGCTTGGCCAGCCCGGCCAGGCGGTCGTAGGGGTAGGGCGGCAGCGTGAACGTCACGAGGTCACGACGTCACGACGTCACGAACTCGGCGAAGCGGGCCCGGCCGACGTCGTCGAGGACGACCTGGAGCGTGGCCGATTCCTCGCCGTCGCTCTGTCCAACCACTTCGCCCTCACGATGGATCGCGGCGAGCACGTCGCCGCGGCTCCAGGGCACCACCAGCTCGATGACGCGATCGGTGCCGCGCAGACGATCGCCGATGACCTGCAAGAGGTCGTCGATGCCGGCGCCGGTGCGAGCCGAGATCAAGACCGAGCCTTCGATGGCATGGGCCAGCGCCTTGGCCTCCTCGGGCGCCGTGTCCGCCTTGTTCACCACGACGAGCTCGGGCACGTCCGCCGCCCCGATCTCCCCCAGCACCTCGTGCACCGCGGCGATCTGCGCCTCGGTGTTGGGTGCCGACGCGTCCACCACGTGGACGACGAGGTCCGACAAGTGGACCGAGTCGAGGGTGGAACGGAATGCCTCCACGAGCTCGTGGGGTAGCTTGCGGACGAAGCCGACCGTGTCGGTCACGAGCACGGTCTCACCACCGGGCAGTGACAGCTGTCGCGTGCGGGGGTCGAGCGTCACGAACAGCCGGTCAGCGGCCGGGACCCCGGCGTCGGTCAGGCGGTTGAGCAACGTCGACTTGCCGGCATTCGTGTAGCCGACGAGCGCGAGCTCGCGATGGCGGCCGCGGGCACGGCTGCGCCGTTGCAGGGTGCGGGTGCGCTCGACCTCGCGCAGGTCCGCCTCCAGACGATGCATGCGCCGCACCAGGCGGCGCCGATCGACCTCGAGCTGCGTCTCCCCGGGGCCCCTCGTCCCGATGCCGCCGGCCTGCTGGCTCAGCGCGCTGCCGCGGCCGCGCAGGCGGGGCAGCCGGTAGCGCAACAGTGCCAGCTCCACCTGCGCCTTGCCCTCGGGGCTGCGGGCGTTCTGGGCGAAGATGTCGAGGATGACCGCCGTGCGGTCGATGGCCGTGCGCCCGAAGAGCTTCTCCAGGTTCCGGTGCTGCGCCGGCGTCAGCTCGTCGTCGAAGACGACCGTGTCGACGTCGAGGCTCTGGCTCAGTGCGGCGATCTCCTCCGCCTTGCCGCGCCCGACGAACGTGGCGGGATCGGGGGCG
>DASXBZ010000069.1:0-26920 GCA_036491435.1 Acidimicrobiales bacterium | reverse complement strand
GCCGTTGGTCGCCGCCCCGTCCGGCGGTTGCAACGATCCGTCGGGGGCCTCCGCCTTCTCGTCCTCGGAGGGCAGATTCGAGAGATGGGTCAGCAGGGCCGAGGGCGAACGGGCCAGGCGGGCGATCTCGGAGGTGGGCGGAAGGTCGGGCACGGAGGAGCGCACCTCCGACTCCATGCGGCGCCGGAAGTCGTTGAAGGTCCGCCAGGCGCCCCCGACCTGGCGGGCGAACTGGGGCAGCTTGTCGGGCCCGAGCAGGATGATCGCGACCACGGCGATCACGATCATCTTGCCTGGGTCGAGGTTGAACATTTCCCCTCACTCTACGGTGCCGCCCCCCGCCCCAGATGGCGAGCCCGGACCGTCGCAGGCCAGCAGCCCGGCGCCAGAGCAGCTCAGAGGGACTGGATGAGCCGCTCCACCCGCTCGTCGTGCGACTTGAACGGGTCTTTCAAGAGGACGGTGCGCTGTGCCTGGTCGTTCAGCTTCAGGTGGACCCAGTCGACCGTGAAGTCCCGCCGCCGCTCCTTGGCCCGCTTGACGAAGGCACCCCGCAGCCGGGCCCGGGTCGAGTCGGGGGGTTTCGTCATCGCCTCGGTGATGGCGTCGTCGGTGCACGTGCGGTCCATCTGGTCGCGCTGCTGCAATTTGTAGAAGAGACCACGGGAGCGGTCGACGTCGTGGTACATCAGGTCGATCATCGCCACCTTGGGGTGGGACAGCGAAACGTCGTGGCGCCGGCGCATCTGCTCGACCAACCGGTACTTGGACACCCAGTCGCACTCGCGCCACAGCGAGGTCGGGTCCGCCTCGAGGCCTTTCAGGCAGTGCTCCCACATATCCAGGGCGCGGTCCTCCTCGGGCGACAGGCCGCGCCGCTCGCGGAACTTCAACGCGCGCTCGAGATATTCGATCTGGATGTCCAACGCGCGCATCTCGCGCCCGTTCGCCAGCCGCACCCGGCGCTGGCAGGTGATGTCGTGGCTGATCTCACGGATGGCGCGGATCGGGTTCTCCAGCGTGAGGTCGCGCAGCACCGTCGAGGAGTCCTCGAGCATCGCCAGGAGGATCGAGGTCGTGCCGATCTTCAAAAAGGTGGCGTACTCGCTCATGTTCGAGTCACCCACGATCACGTGCAAGCGCCGGAAGCGCTCGGCGTCCGCATGGGGCTCGTCCCGTGTGTTGATGATCGGCCTGCTCCGGGTCGTCGCGGACGACACACCCTCCCAGATGTGCTCGGCCCGTTGGCTGAGGCAGAACACGGCACCCCGCGCGGTCTGCAGCACCTTGCCCGCGCCCGCGTAAATCTGGCGTGACACGAGGAACGGGATCAGCACCTCCGTATAGCGGTTGAACTCGTCGTTACGCTCGGTCAGGTAGTTCTCGTGGCAGCCGTAGGAGTTGCCCACCGAGTCCGTGTTGTTCTTGAAGAGGTAGACCTCGCCCCGGATGCCTTCCTCACGCAGCCGGGCCTGCGCGCCCGTGACGAGCTGCGCCAGGATCCACTCCCCCGCCTTGTCGTGCACGACGACGTCGCTGATCTTGTCGCACTCGGGGGTCGCGTATTCGGGATGGCTCCCGACGTCGAGGTACAGACGCGCCCCGTTCTCCAAGAACACGTTCGACGAGCGGCCCCAGGACACGACGCGCCGGAACAGGTAGCGCGCCACCTCGTCGGGGCTGAGGCGGCGCTGCCCGCGCAGGGTGAAAGTCACCCCGTACTCGTTCTCGACTCCGAAGATGCGCCGTTCCACCGGAGTCAACCGTACTGCTGGCTATGCCAGCAGCCGAGCCATCTCCTCTTCCTCGATGCGGCGGAAGGTCCGGCGCCCGTTCCCCCGGCTCAGAATGGCGACTTCCAGGTCCCCGGCGCCCAGCGCCCGGTCGGGGCCCGAGAGTGCGGCCGTCGCCGCCTTGACCGCCGCCGCCAGGTCCCAGTCGGCCTGCCAGGTCCCCTCCACCCGCTCGGTGATGGTCTCGGCGTCGCCCCCCAGGACGGCAAAATGGTCCTGGTCGGTGATCGTGCCCTCGTAGGCGATGTGGTACAGCTGGTTCTCGGTGTCGCTCAGCTCGGCGACCAGGATCTCGACCTCGAGCGGCTTCATCTCGTGGGTGAAGACGTTGCCCAGGTACTGCGCGTACAGGTTGGCCAGCGACCGTGCGTCCACGTCCTCCCGGGAGAACGCGTAGCCCTTGGTGTCGGCGTGCCGGATGCCCGCCACCCGCAGCTGGTCGTACTCGTTGTACTTGCCGACGCCGCCGAAGGCGATGCGGTCGTAGATCTCGCTGATCTTGTGGAGTGAGCGCGACGGGTTCTCGGCCACCATCGCGATGCCGAGGTCGTAGGTCGTCGCCACCAGCGAGCGCCCCCGGGCGATTCCCTTCTGGGCGTACTCGGCCCGGTCCTTCATGACCTGCTCGGGCGCGACGTAGAACGGCATGCTCATCGGGCACGCTCCGCCTGCAGCCGGCTGGTCAGCGCAGTGAAGCGCGCCGCCACGTCCGCTTCGGGCACCTCGCGGTAGCCCGCCGCGTCGACCACCGCCACGATCGGGTAGATGCCCCGGATGGGGTCGGGGCCGCCGGTGGCCGAGTCCTCGTCCGCTGCGTCCCACAGAGCGCGGATGGCCAGGTCCAGACCCTCTTCGAGCGGCAGGTCCGCCCGCCACCCGAGCTTCACCGTGTTGCGGGCGTCGCGCCCGCCCGAGCCGGTGGCCTGGAAGTCGATGTCCTCGTACCGGCCGCCGGTCACGTCGTAGTTGAAGATGCGGCCCGTGCCCCGGGCCGTGTCGTAGCCGGCGAAGAGCGGCACCACCGCGAGGCCCTGCATCGCCATCGGGAGCTGCGAGCGCACCATCTGCGCCAGCTGGTTCGCCTTCCCCTCGAGGGACAACGTCGAGCCCTCGACCTTCTCGTAGTGCTCGAGCTGGACCTGGAAGAGGCTGACCATCTCCATGGCCATGCCGGCCGAGCCCGCGATGGCGACGGCCGAGTGCCGGTCCGCGGGGAAGACCTTCTCCATGGCGTGGTGGGCGATGAAGTTGCCGGCCGTCGCCCGGCGGTCGCCCGCCATGATCACGCCGTCGGCGGTCCGCATGGCCACCACGGTGGTGCCGTGCGGCACCTGCAGAGCCAGATCGCCCGCACCCGCGACGCCACCTCCGGCGGCGCGCACCACTCCGGGCGCGCCGTCGGCAGCCGTCCCGGGCCGTTCCGCCGTCAGGCGCAGGAGGCCGACGAAGTCAGGACCCGGATCACGTTCCGGGGG
Source organism: Acidimicrobiales bacterium (assembly GCA_036491435.1). Taxonomy (GTDB): domain Bacteria; phylum Actinomycetota; class Acidimicrobiia; order Acidimicrobiales; family RAAP-2; genus Bog-473. The sequence continues at coordinate 23,652 of DASXBZ010000069.1, read as the reverse complement.
ATAGAGAGGAAGGGCCACTGCGGCCTACTGCCCACCCTTTTGCACGTAGTTGCGGACGAACTCCTCCGCGTTGTCCTCGAGCACCTCGTCGATCTCGTCGAGCAGGTCGTCGAGCTCCGCCTTGATCTTCTCGCCCCGCTCCGACGTGGCCGGGGCGGCCTCTTCTACCTCGGTGTCGGTCTCGGTAGTCCGGGACCCCGAGCCCTTCCGCTTCTGTTCCTGTTCTGCCATCGCCAATCCCTTGGAATCTCGACTTGTCTCGACCTTGTCCGGCTAGGAGTTGAGCCTATGGAGCAAGTCGGCCGGTCCTGTGCTCATGGCCAGGAGCTCGGCTGTGTGCTCGGCTGTTCCCTTTAGCGGGTCCATCATAGGGACGCGCCGCAACGGGTCGGCGCCGATGTCGAAGACCAGAGAATCCCAGTTCGCGGTCACAACGGCGTCGGGCCAGCGGGCCAGGCACTTGCCCCGGAACCACGCTCGCGTCCCCAAAGGTGGCTCCGACACCGCGTTCGCCACGTCGGACGGGTCCACCAAGGTCTTCATGTCCAGGCGCCGGAACACCGACTTGTCGGGCCGCAGGTCGTGATACTGCAATGCCAGTGCGGCCACCCGCGGGTCCTTCCAGCCGCACGAGTGGCGGTCCATGTAGGCCAAGAGGAGCTCGCGCTTGGCCACCCAGTCCACACAATCGGCCAAGCTGGCCGGATCTGACTCGAGGCCCTCGAGGACCGCCTCCCAGTGCTCCATGACCGACGCCCCCACGGTGCCGTCGTCGCCCAGCGACGTCAGCCCGTACTCCTCGGCGTACTTGCGGGCCGCGCCGAACAGCTCCCATTGGAGCTCCAGCGCCGTCGCCGTCGAGCCGTCCGTCAGGGCCAGGGGACGCGACAGCGTCAGGTCCGCCGACACCTGGTGCAGCGCCCGCACGGGGTCCGACAGCGACAGGTCCCGGGTCGGGCCCGCCTCGTCCTCCACCATCGACAGGACGATGGCGGTCGTGCCCACCTTCAGGAAGGTCGCGGTCTCCGACAGGTTGGCGTCCCCCACGATCACGTGCAGGCGCCGGAACCGCTTTGGGTCCGCGTGCGGCTCGTCGCGGGTGTTGACGATCGGGCGCTTCAAGGTCGTCTCCAACCCGACGATCTCCTCGAAGAACTCAGCCCGCTGCGAGATCTGGTACTCGACGGTCTCCACGTCGAGGGCCGGCGTCTCGACGCCGACCTTGCCCGAGCCCGTGTACAACGTCCGTGAGACGAAGTGCGGCACGACGCCGTCGATCACCTTGGCGAACGGGACCGCCCGGTCCATCATGTAGTTCTCGTGGCAGCCGTAGGAGTTGCCCTTGCCGTCCGAGTTGTTCTTGTGCACCACGGGTGCCGGCTGGTCGGGTATCCGCAGCGCGGCGGCCACCATCGAGCGACGCAGGACCTCCTCCCCCGCCTTGTCGTAGAGCAGGCACTCCAAGGGCGTGAGGCACTCGGGCGAGGAGTACTCGGGATGGGCGTGATCGACGTAGAAGCGCGCGCCGTTCGTGAGGACCGTGTTCGCCAGGTGCGTCTCGACCATCGGGGCCAGCGAGCCTTCACGGGCGAAGCCGCGCGCGTCGTTGCCCGGTGTCTCGTCCTCGAAGTCCCAGCCGATCTGGTGTTCGACGTCGGCCGCGTAGGCGTTCACCAGCACCGAGGACGCCGCGATGGGATTCTGTTCGGGGCCGGGCGAGTGGATCCCGTACTCCGTCTCGATGCCGCAGACCTTCGTCGTGGCCACGGTGCGACCCTAACCCCTACCTAGGCGGGAGAAGCGCCTCCCGGACGCGCGATCGGTCCTCATGGGTCTCGAAACCCCTAGAGGTACTGGCCGGTGCCCACGCGTTCGATCGAACGGCCACCGTGGACCTCCCGGTCCTCGGTGAGCAGCGTGCGGACATAGACGATGCGCTCGCCCTTCTTGCCCGAGATCCGCGCCCAGTCGTCGGGGTTGGTGGTGTTGGGCAGGTCCTCGTTCTCCTTGTACTCCTGACGGATGGACTCGAGCATGTCCGAGGTGCGGATCCCGCCGGCCTCGCCGGCGATCTTGCGCTTGATCGCCAGCTTCTTGGCCCGCTTCACGATGTTCTCGACCATCGCCCCCGACGCGAAGTCCCGGTAATAGAGGATTTCCTTGTCGCCGTTCTGGTACGTGACCTCGAGGAAGCGGTTCTCGTCGTCCTCGCGGTACATCTCGGTGACCGTGTACTCGATCATCGCCTGCACGGCCTTCGCGGCGTCGCCACCTCCGAGCCGCGACACCTCGTCGACGTCCAGCGGCACGTCCGTCGTCAGGTACCGGCTGAAGATCTGCCCGGCCGCCTCCTCGTCGGGGCGTTCGATCTTGATCTTCACGTCGAGGCGACCGGGTCGCAGGATGGCCGGGTCGATGAGGTCCTCCCGGTTGGACGCCCCGATGACGATGACGTCGCGCAGCGACTCCACGCCGTCGATCTCGGCCAGCAGCTGCGGCACGATGGTGGACTCCATGTCCGAGGAGATCCCCGTCCCCCGGGTCCGGAACAGCGACTCCATCTCGTCGAAGAACACGATGACGGGCATGCCCTCGTCCGCCTTCTCCCGGGCCCGCTGGAAGACCTGGCGGATCTGGCGCTCCGTCTCACCGACGTACTTGTTGAGCAGCTCGGGTCCCTTGATGTTCAAGAAGAACGAGCGGACGTTGTCGTTACCGGTCTTCTCGGCCACCTTCTTCGCCAACGAATTGGCGACGGCCTTGGCGATGAGCGTCTTGCCACAACCCGGCGGGCCGTACAACAGGATCCCCTTCGGTGCCGGCAGCGAATACTCGGCGAACAGCTCGCGGTACATGTAGGGCAGCTCGACGGCATCGGTGATCGCCTCGATCTGGGTGTCCAGGCCGCCGACGTCCGCGTAGGTGATGTCGGGGACCTCCTCGAGGACGAGCTCCTCGCTCTCGAGCTTGGGCAGCTTCTCGATCAGCAGCTGCGTCCGGACGTCGAGCAACAACGAGTCGCCGGCCCGCAGGCGCACGCCGAGCATGTCCTCGGACAACTCCGCCACCCGCTCCTCGTCCGCCCGCGCGTAGATGACGCAGCGCTTCTCGTCCTCCAGCCGCTCCTTGAGCGTCACCACCTCGCCCGCGAACTCGCCCTCGCGCACGAGCACGACGTTGAGGCTCTCGTTCAGGACGACCTCGTTGCCCTTCTTGATCTGGCCGGGGTCGATGTCGGGGTGCAGGCTCACCCGCATCTTGCGGCCGGAGGAGAAGACGTCCACGGTGCCGTCCTCGTTCACGCCCAGGAACGTCCCGTAGGCGGCGGGCGGCTGCGTGAGCTTCTCCACCTCTTCGCGCAGCGCGGCCAGCTGCTCCTTGGCCTGTTGCAGGGTGAAGGTCAGCTTCTCGTTCTGCGACGTCGCCTGGGCGAGCTGGCCCTTGGACTCGAGCAGCCGCTCTTCGAGCGCCTGCACCCGGCCGGGACTCTCCTGCAACCGCCGCCGGAGCGCGTGGATCTCGTCCTCGGCGTCGGCCAGCTCAGCCTTCATCGCTTCGAGCTGAGCTGCGGCTTCCTCGGGCGTTGCCGTCACTGACAGAACCCTAGCCCTCGCCTTGGGCGGATTTGCCGCCATTTGCCAGCAACTTCGGTGCGACGAGGATGAACCAGGAGGACGACGTAGGGCAGGTAGGCTAAGGAGGTCTGCGCAGGCCGGATTGGACGGCGCGCGGGACGCCTCACTACGGTCCGCTTGGTCCGTCGGGCGGTGACGACAGGGTCCCACAAGGAGAAATCGGGTTTCATGAAGGTCTGGATCGACCAGGATCTCTGTACCGGTGACGGGCTGTGCGAGGAGATTGCGCCCGCCGTCTTCACCCTTCTCGACGATGGCCTCGCCTATGTGAAGGAAGGCGACGCCGTAAAGAACGAGCCCGGCGGCTCCGCCGGCATGGCGGGCGTCCCCGAGGACCTCGAGGACGCCGTGGTCGAGGCCTCCGAGGAGTGCCCCGGCGAGTGCATCTTCATCGAGCGCGACTAGCTCCGCCCTCGCCGCCCCTTCTCCCTTTCCTCTTCTTTTCTTCCTCCGGCCTGACTCAGCACCCCTCCTCGGTCGCCGGCCGCGCCCCTTCCGCCGGACCCGGCGCGGCGGCCGGAGCCTGAACGCCGACCCGTCTCAGGCCCGAGCCGGCTTCCGCCAGCCGATCAGGGCTCGAGGGCCCCTCCGAGGAGGTCCACGAACTCGTCGTCCGAGATCTCTGCCGCGTCCCTCGGCCGGATGCGCAACGTGGTCTTGCTGCTCAGGAGATCGGGGTGGCGATCGAGGAACCCGCCGTCGTTGTCACGGCGCCACCCGTAGACGGAGACCCCGTGCTTCCACACGCCGAGGTTCAGCCGGCGCTTGCCCATGCGATAGGTGGGCATGTCGTAGGCCATGCCGAGCTCGGCGTCGGGGGTGGTTGCCAGCACGATCCCGTGCAGCCGGTCGAACAGGGCCCGGAAGTCGGGGGCGATGCCGTCGACGTACGCCCCGAAGTCCGCGTCCACCCGCCTCTACGCCTCTGTGTCTTCGTCCGCCCCGCCGGCGTTGGTCACCTTGAAGCCCGCCGCGGGACCGGGCTCTATTCGTCGGGCAGTAGTGAGGAACCCGGTGTGCCCGACCATGCGGTGGTCGGGACGCACCGAGCGGGCTTCCACGTGCCACGTGCGGCGCATGATCTCCTGCGTCTCGGCCAGCCCGAACGGCGCGTCCGCTTCGGCGAGGGCCTGACGGAGCAGCGCGGTCTGGTTGATGGTGGGCAGATACGCCAGGAGGATGCCACCCGGTCGGAGCGCCGCCCCCGCCGCCGCGACCACTTTGTGCGGTTCGGGCATGTCGAGGAGCACCCGGTCGAGATCGCGCTCGTCGATCCCCTGCGTCACGTCGCGGATCTCCACCCGGTACGGCGCATCGGGCCCCAGGGTCGCCTCGACGTTCGCCCGCGCCCGCGCGGCGAAATCCTCGCGGAGCTCGTAGCCGACGACCGACGCGCCCGCGCGCAGCGCTGTCATGGAAAGGGCTCCGGAGCCGACGCCCGCCTCGAGCACGCGCTGGCCCGGACCGAGGTCCGCTGCGATGAGGATGGCACCGAGGTCCTTGGGGTAGATCACCTGCGCGCCGCGGGGCATCTTCAGGACCACGTCGCTCAGCGTCGGGCGCAGGACGAGGAACGAGCGACCGGTGGATCCGGTGATCGTCCGTCCTTCGCAGCTCCCGATCAGATCGTCGTGAGCGACGATGCCGGCATGCGTGTGGAACATGGCGCCGGCCACCAGGGTGATGAGGTAGCGGCGGTCCTTGGGGTCGACGAGGAGGACGCGCTCCCCTGCCACCAAGGGCCCGGCCATGCGCGTCAGGCGTCGACGACGGCGGGGGCAGCCTTCGGGTCGCGCACGGTGATGAGCACCTGCTCACCGGGCGCGATGTTCACCCTCGACACGGCGCTCGTCCGGTCGTTCACCACACGGCGCAAGAACCAGGTTGCCCCCGCGAGGAGGAACCAGTACCAGTTGCCCGCGATGCCGCGGCGCACCCCGGCGCGCAGAAAGCGCCGCAGGAGGATGTCCACGTCAGAGTCGCCGGATCTCGACGACGGCGGAACGCGCCCGCCCGCGGCGGCGCCCGGCCAGGAAGGCGAGCGCGATGATCACGATGGCGATGGCTCCGCCGACGGCGAGTCCACGAGGGGCAGCGGCGCGCACCGTGGCCTCGCCCTCTCCCATGACCTGCGCGTAGGCCGCCTGCAGGTCCTCGCGGGTGATCAGCCGCCCGTTGCTTCCGGCCTTGGTGGTCGTTCCCGGCATCAGCTGGCTCCCTCCTGTGACTCGCGCTCTCTGGCTTGGCGACTCGCTACGACTGCGGGCAACTTGGCTTTCCCCGGTCCGGCGGTGATCCGCCATACGGCGACGCCGATCACGGCCAAGCCCAGCAGGATCACGACAGCGTACGGCACCCAGGACCAGTGCCCCGTCAAGGTGGTGCCGGTCTCGGTCTGCAGCAGGCGCAGCACGCCGATCAGAAGCAGCAGGACGCCGAAGGCAAGGGCGAAGGAGCCGATGATCCCGTAGCCGAGGAACCGGCCCAGCCCCCGCAGGGGCTCGACGGTCTCCTGCTTGACGTAGTCGACCGTGAGCTGGAACGCGTCATCGCCGGCGTTGCGCAGCCCGTGGCTGCCGTTGTCAGACGGTGGTGTCATGTGGCGGACAATCCTTGTACCTGCGCCGCCAGGGTGCAACAACCCCGAGCGCACGTTCGACAAGCCGCAACGTTCATGCTCACTCCCGCTCCTTGAAGATGTAGGTCGAGGACGCACGGGCCACGAGGCGCTCGGTGCCGTCTCCGGGCGGGCGTGCCACGACGCTCGCCTCGACGAAGGCGACACGGCGGCCACCGGAGACCACCTCGGCCGTGCACTCGAGCGCCGAGCCGGGTGGCACCGAGCCGAGGAAGCTGATCTTCATCTCCGCGTTCGAACAGAACACCTTGCGGCCCTCGGCATAGGTGACGGCGGCCGCGCCCATGGACGAGTCGGCGAAGGCGCCGATGAAGCCCCCTTGCATGATCCCGGCCGGGTTGGCGAAGCGCTCGTCCGCGTGCATGAGCCAGACGGTGCGGCCCGGGGTGGCCTTGTCCACGCAGGTCATGCCGAGCGTGAGGTCGCTGTTTGGCGGCACCTGCATGCGGGAAGCCATGGAGGGTGAATAGTAGGTGAAGGCCCTGCCAACGGCCGTGGACGGAGGGTTAGGGTGACCAACGTGACGGTGCAGACATCTCCTCCCGTGGTGCAGGACCCCAGGCTCGTCGAGCTGGGCATCAACGTCATCCGCGGCATCGCCATGGACGCACCGGAGGCGGCCCATTCGGGTCACCCCGGCACCGCGATGGCGCTCGCCCCGCTGGCGCACGTGCTCTGGACGCGGATCATGCGCTACGACCCCCTCGACCCGGAGTGGCCCGACCGCGACCGCTTCGTGCTGTCGAACGGGCACGCGTGCATCTTGCAGTACGCCATGCTGCACCTCACCGGGTACGACCTGTCCCTCGACGACCTGCGCGCGTTCCGCACGTGGGGCAGTCGAACGCCGGGGCACCCCGAGTACCACCACACGCCCGGGATCGAGGTGACGACGGGGCCCCTCGGACAGGGCTTCGCCAACTCGGTCGGCATGGCGTTGGCGGAACGCTGGGTGCGCACGACGTTCGGGCCCGAAGTGTGCGACCACCGCACATACGTCATCTTGGGCGACGGCTGCATGATGGAGGGCGTCTCTCACGAAGCGGCGTCGCTGGCCGGCCATCTGGGCCTCGGCCGCCTTGTCGCCGTCTATGACGACAACCACATCACCATCGACGGTCCGACGGAGCTGGCGTACAACGACGATCCGGTCAAGCGGTTCGAGGCCTACGGCTGGCGGGTGCACTACCTCGGCGAGATCGCCAACGACGTCGACGCCCTCGAGGCGGCCATCCACGAGGCACTCGAGTACCCCTCCGACACACCCGACGCCAAGCCGAACCTGCTCGTGCTGCGCAGCCACATCGGCTGGCCGGCACCCCATATCACCGACACCGCGAAGGCGCACGGTGACCCACTCGGGCCCGATGAGATCCGCCTCACCAAGGAACTGCTCGACCTCCCCACGGACCAGACGTTCTGGGTCCCGGACGAGGTGCGCGAGTTCTACGGACGCGAGGCCGCCCGCGGCGCAACCAACCATGCCGAGTGGAGCGCGCGCTTCGACGCATGGGACGGCGATCGCATCCGCTGGGACGCCGCGCACGCGGGCCACGGGCTGCCGGGGTTCGCCGACGACCTCCCGACCTTCGAGACCGGTACCGAACTGGCGACGCGCCGGGCGCTGAACCAGGTCCTCAACGCCACCGCCGCCAAAGTGCCCGGCCTGCTGGCGGGCTCCGCCGACCTGACCGGGAACAACGGGGTCCTGCTGAAAGATGCAGAGATTCAGTCCAAGGAGTCACCGGGCGGCATCCAGGTGCACTACGGCATCCGCGAACACGGGATGGGCTCGGTCATGAACGGCATGGCCCAGCACGGCGGCGTGCTGCCTCTCGGCGGCACGTTCTTCGTGTTCACCGACTACATGCGTCCCGCCGTGCGCCTGGCGTCCATCACGGGCAGCCACGTCATCTACTCCTGGACGCACGACTCCATCGGGCTCGGCCAGGACGGCCCGACACACCAGCCGATCGAGCACCTGATGTCGCTGCGGGCCATGCCCCGCCTCAGCCTCATCCGGCCGGCAGACGCCAACGAGACGGCGCAGGCATGGAAGCTCGCCGTCGAGGCCGAGGGCCCGGTCGGACTGTGCCTGACCCGCCAGAACGTCCCGGTGCTCGCCGAGACGGCCAGCGGGTCGGCCGAGGGCGTCCACCGGGGCGCGTATGTCCTGGCCGATCCAGAAGGGACTCCCGACATCGTCCTCGTCGGCACGGGCAGCGAGGTGCAGCACTGCGTCGCCGCCGCCTCGACCCTCGCCCCCGAGGGGGTCAGGGCCCGGGTGGTCTCGTTCCCCTCGTGGGACCTGTTCGAACAACAGCCGGAGGACTACCGCGCCAGCGTGTTCCCGCCCGGCGTGCCGGTGCTCAGCATCGAGGCGGGCGTCACGCTGGGCTGGGAACGTTACGCCGACGACGCCATCGGCATCGACCACTTCGGTGCGTCGGCGCCCGGTGACGTCGTCATGGAGAAGTTCGGCTTCACGGCGGAACACGTGGTCGAGCGCGCACGTGCGCTGTTGGCGCGCCGCACGGGCTGACGACCCAGGATCGCGTGAGCAGCAGAGAAGAGATCGACCGCTATGCGAAAGGAGTGGCACCAGTGACCCGACTCCAGGACCTCTACAACATCGGCGGCCAGAGCCCCTGGCTCGACAACCTTCGCCGCGACTGGATCCACGACGGCCAGCTGGCCAAGTGGATCGAGACCGGCGTGCGCGGCATCACGTCCAACCCGACGATCCTGGCCAAGGCGATCTCGGGCCAGGACACCTACGACGACCAGTTCCGCTCGCTGATGAAGGACCACACCGTCGAGGGCGCGTACTGGGAGATGGCGATCACCGACATCAACGACGCCTTGGCGATGCTCCAGCCGCTCTACGACGAGAGCGACCACGAGGACGGGTACGTCTCGCTCGAGGTCTCCCCCGCGCAGGCGCACGACACCGAGTCGACGGTCACGTCCGCCCGTGAGCTCCACGCGCGCATCGCCCAACCGAACCTCTTCGTGAAGGTGCCGGCAACGCGGCAGGGCGTGCCGGCCATCGAGACCCTCATCGGCGAAGGCCACAGCATCAACGTCACCTTGATCTTCGGGCTCGACCGCTACGACGAGGTCATGGAGGCCTACCTCCGCGGCCTCGAAGCGCTCGTGGCGGCGGGGCGCGCGGACGAGCTGGCGCACGTGGCCAGCGTGGCCTCCTTCTTCGTCAGCCGGGTGGACACCGAGGTGGACCGCCGCCTCGAGAGCCTGGCCGGGGGTGACGACGGGGACGCTGCCATCCTCGGCCTGCGGGGAACCGCCGCGGTGGCCCAGGCGCAGTCGGCCTACCAACACTTCCAGCGCACCTTCAGCGGCACTCGCTGGGAGGCACTCAGCGAGAAGGGGGCGCGGGTCCAGCGGCCGCTGTGGGCGTCGACGTCGACGAAGAACCCGAGCTATTCGGACCTGCTGTATGTGGACAGCCTCATCGGTCCGGCGACGGTGAACACGATGCCCGAGGGCACCCTCAGCGCGTTCGAGGATCACGGGACGCTCAAGCGCACGGTCGACGCCGATCCCGATGGCGCGACCCAGGCGCTGGCGCGGCTCAAGGACGCCGGCATCGACATGCTCGACGTCGAGCAGACCCTCGAGGACGAGGGCGTGCACAGCTTCGCCAAGTCCTTCGACGAGTTGCTGCAGATGCTGTCCGACAAGGCCGCGACGTTCTGACCGCCCGGCTGTCCCACCGAGAGGAGCACGCATGAGGATCGCCATGATCGGCCTGGGCAAGATGGGCGCCAACATGACCGAGCGCCTGTTGAAGGGCGGGCACGAGGTCGTGGCCTACGACCTCAGCGCCGACGCGCTGAAGCAGGCGGCGTCGAAGGGCGCCGAGACGGCGACGACGCTCGAGGAGCTGGCGACGAAGCTCAGCCCACCGCGGGCGGCGTGGGTGATGCTGCCGGCGGGGAAGGTGACGAACGACACGATCGACGCACTGGCGAAGCTCTTCGACAAGGGCGACGTGATCGTCGACGGCGGCAACTCCAAGTACATGGAGGCCGAGGAGATCGCCGAGCGATTGGCGAAGAAGGGCGTCGGCTTCGTCGACGCCGGCACGTCGGGCGGCGTGTGGGGACTGACCGAGGGCTACTGCCTCATGGTGGGTGGCACCAAGGAGTCGGTGGCGGTCGTCGAGCCGGCGCTGCTCACGCTGGCCCCCGAAGGCGGGTATGCGCACGTCGGGCCGGTGGGCGCCGGGCACTTCGTCAAGATGGTCCACAACGGGATCGAGTACGGGATGATGCAGGCGTACGCCGAGGGCTTCGAGGTGATGTCCCGCGCCGAGGAGTTCAACCTGGACCTCCACGAGATCGCGTCGATCTGGCGTTACGGCTCGGTCGTGCGGAGCTGGCTCCTGGACCTGGCCGAGCGAGCGCTCCGGCCCGACGCCGGCTTCGAGGGCATCGCGCCGGTGGCGGTGGACTCGGGTGAGGGCCGTTGGACGGCGTTGGAGGCGATCAACCGCGGCGTCCCCGCCCCGGTGATCGCCACGTCGCTGTTCACCCGCTTTGCCTCGCAGGACAAGGACTCCCTCCAGCTGAAGATGGTGGCCGCGCTGCGCAACCAGTTCGGCGGCCATGCCGTGACGCTCGAGTCGGGCCGCCAGGGCATGGAGACCGAGACCCCCAGCCCGTAAGCGACCCGTTCCCGTGCTCACCCCTGTCGACGATGTGACCCGCGCGTTCGCGGACGCGGTCGTGGGTGCGTTCGCCGCGCGTCCAGGGCCGCGGTTCTCCCTCGTGCTGTCGGGGGGCCCGACGGCGCGGGAGTGCTACGAGGTGCTGGCCGAGGCCCGCGGGATCGACTGGTCGCTCGTGGACGTCTACGTGGGCGACGAGCGGATCGTGCCGCCCGACGACGAGGACGCCAACCAGCGGCTGATCCGCGAAGCTCTGCTCGACCGGGTGGGCGGTGCGGGCTCGTTCCATCCCTGGGACACGACGCTGCCGGTCGACGAATGCGTCGCGGCCTACCAGCGGGTGATCGGCGACCTCGTCACGGGACCGGGGATCGACCTGATCCATCTCGGCATGGGGCCCGACGGGCACACGGCCTCGCTGTTCAAGGGCTCGGCCGCGCTCGACGCGGAACCGGGCGAGCTGGTGGCCGCGAACGAGGATCCCAACGGGGTGAACCCGCATCCGAGGCTGACGCTGACGCTCCCGGTCATCAACTCGGCGCGCCTGGCCGTCTTCACCGTGGCGGGCGCGTCCAAGGCCGACGCCGTCGCCGCCCTGTTGCGCGGGGACGACATCCCGGCCGCCCGCGTCCACGCCGGGCACACGCTCTGGCTGGTGGATGGTCCGGCCCGCGGCGCCGCCCCCTAGATTGGCGCGCATGCTGAGCGACGCCGACCTGCTCCGTTCGCCGCTACCCGACCTCACGGCGCTCGCCCGCATCGTGCGCGAGGGTGCCCACGGCCGGCGGGTGACCTACTCCCCCAAGGTCTTCATCCCCCTCACGATGCTGTGCCGCGACCGCTGCGGCTATTGCACCTTCGCCAAGGCGCCGGCCCGCCTGGAGTCGCCGTACCTGACGCCCGACCGGGTGCTGGCGATAGCGCGGGCCGGCCAGGCGGCGGGGTGCCACGAGGCGTTGTTCACGCTCGGCGAGCGGCCCGAGCTGCGCTACCCGGTGGCGGCGGCGTGGCTGGCGGCGCACGGGTACGCGTCGACGGTCGACTATCTCGTCGCGATGTGCCGGCTCGTGGTCGAGGAGACCGGGCTGCTCCCCCACGCGAACGCCGGGGCGTTGTACGGGGACGAACTGGCCGCGCTGCGCCCGGTGACCGCGAGCCAGGGCATGATGCTCGAGTCGCTGGCGGAGGGGCTGGCGGCGCACCGTGGCGCGCCGGACAAAGAGCCGGCGCGGCGCCTGGCCACCCTCGAGGCGGCGGGCGAGCTGGCGATCCCGTTCACGACAGGGATCCTGGTCGGCATCGGCGACACGCGCGCCGACCAGCTGGCGACGTTGCGGGCGATCGCGGCGGCGCACGAACGGCACGGCCACGTCCAAGAGGTGATCGTGCAGAACTTCTTGCCGAAGCCCGGGACGGCCATGTTCAGGACGGCGCCGTGCCCGCCCGAGGACCTCGTTTGGGCGATCGCGGCGGCGCGGCTCGTGCTGCCGCCCGAGGTGCACGTCCAGGCGCCGCCCAACCTGTCCGACGACCTGGCGCCCCTGCTCGAGGCCGGGATCGACGACTGGGGTGGCGTCTCCCCGGTGACGGCCGACCACGTGAACCCCGAGCGGGCCTGGCCCGCCCTCGACGTGCTGCGGGCGGCGACGGAGAAGGCGGGGCACACGCTCGCGCCGCGCCTGACGCTCTACCCGTCGTTCGCTTTGGACCCGGGCCGGTGGCTCGACGAGGCGATGCGCTTCCCGGTGCTCGACGCGTCCGACGCCGAAGGCCTGGCCCGCGACGCCTCGTGGTGCTCGGGGGGCGAGGAGCCGCCGCCGGCGTTGCTCGACGGCCCCGAGCTCGCTCCGGTGTCGGTGCCCGTAGCCGGCGGGCCGACGGCCGGCGGCGCGGTGGGCGAGGTCCTGGCCGGTGTGGCTCTCGGGCAGGAGGTCGGCGTGGCCGAGATCGTTACGCTGTTCGGGGCGCGGGGCTCGGACGTGCGCCGGGTGGCCGAGGTGGCCGACGACCTGCGCAGCCGGATCGCGGGCGACGCGGTGACCTTCGTGCACAACCGCAACATCAACTACACGAACGTGTGCACGTTCAAGTGCCGGTTCTGCGCGTTCTCCAAGGGCCCGCTCTCGCTCAACCTGCGCGGTGCGCCGTACCTGCTCGAGCTCGACGAGATCACCCGTCGGGTGGCGGAGGCCGAGGCCGAAGGCGCCACGGAGGTGTGCCTCCAGGGCGGGATCCACCCGAGCTTCGACGGCGACTACTACCTGCACGTGCTCGAGGCGGTGCGGGAGGCCTCCACGAACATCCACATCCACGCCTTCACCGCGTTGGAGGTGACCGAAGGGGCGCGGCGCTCGGAGGTGCCGCTGGCCGAGTACCTGACCCGGCTGCGCGACGCCGGGCTCAAGACCCTGCCGGGGACGGCGGCCGAGATCCTCGACGACGAGGTGCGCGCCGTGTTGTGCCCGGACAAGATCTCGACGGACGAGTGGCTCGAGGCACACCGCACCGCGCACGCCGTGGGGCTGCGCTCCAACGTGACGATCATGTTCGGCTCGGTGGAGCAGCCGGTCAGCTGGGCCCGCCACATCGTGGCCACGCGGGCACTCCAGCGCGAGACGGGCGGCTTCACCGAATTCGTGCCGCTGCCCTTCGTCCACATGGCGGCCCCGATCTACCTCCAGCACCGGGCGCGGCGGGGACCGACCTTCCGCGAGGCGCTGCTGATGCATGCGGTCGGGCGGATCGCCTACGCCGGCGACATCGACAACATCCAGGTGAGCTGGGTGAAGATGGGCGCCGAGGGGTCCCGTCTGGTGCTCCGCGCCGGCGCCAACGACCTCGGAGGCACGCTGATGGACGAAAACATCTCGCGGGCCGCCGGGGCGCGCCACGGGCAGCGCATGGGCGTCGACGACCTCGAAGCCATCGTGGCGCCGCTCGGCCGTCCCCTGGTGCAGCGCTCCACGCTCTACGCACTGGCCGGGGCGGCGCCGGCGGGCGCGTGAGCGACGCCGCGGACGGGGCGGAGACCGGGGCGCGCGAGCACGCCTTCGAGGACCTGTTCGAAGACCGGCCGCTCTCCCCCGCGCAGGCGCGTGAGCTCGCCGCGATGATCGGCACGCTCGACGACATGGCCCGCGAAGGCACCTCGGTGGGCGACCTGAAGATCGCGAGCGCCGCGTTGGGCGAGATGGCCGAGGCCTTCCGGGTCTTCCGGCCCTACCGCCACATTCGCAAGATCACCATGTTCGGCTCGGCGCGCACGAAGCCCGAAGACCCGGTGTACATCCTCGCCCGCGATCTGGCGGCGTCGCTGGCCGCATCGGACTGGATGGTGGTGACGGGCGCCGGGCCCGGCATCATGGCGGCCGGGCTCGAGGGTGCCGGCCGCGAGCACGCCTTCGGTGTCAACATCCGCCTCCCCAACGAGGAGTCGGCGAACCCCTTCATCGCGCAGGACCCCAAGTTGGTCGAGATGCGGTACTTCTTCACCCGCAAGCTGATGCTGATCAAGGAGTCGCACGCCTACGCGATCCTCCCCGGTGGCTTCGGCACCCAGGACGAGGCCTTCGAGCTCCTGACCCTCCTGCAGACGGGCAAGGCCGAGCCCGCGCCGGTGGTGATGATGGAGACGCCCGGCGGCACGTACTGGCACACCTGGCTGCGCTTCTTGACGGAGGAGGCGATCGGCGCCGGGTGGGTCTCACGCGAGGACACGGCCCTCTTCAAGGTCACGAACACCGTGGAGGAGGCGAGCGCGGAGGTGCTGGGCTTCTACCGCAACTACCACTCGATCCGCTGGGTCGGCGACCTGCTCGTGCTGCGGGTCCAGACGCAGCCGAGCAAGGCGGAGCTCGCCGACCTCAACGCGCGCTTCGGCGACATCGTGCTGCAGGGCAGCATCCGCACGGCCTCGCCCTTTCCGCCCGAGCGCAACGACCACCCCGAGCTGCCGCGGCTCGCCTTCCGCTTCGACCGCTTCCACTACGCCCGCTTGCGGATGCTGATCGACGCGATCAACGAGTGCACCGGGTGAACGCCGCCGCCTGAACCGGTTACCTTTGCCCGCGTGATGCTGACGCGTCGGTGCCTGGCGGCGGCGGCCGTCGTGGTGGCGCTGGTGGCAGCGCTGCCCATGGCGGCGTCGACCACGGCCACCGGCACCCCCGCGCTCGCACCCGACAGTGCCGTGCCCTTCGGCACGACGGCCGTGGGCACCAACGCCGTGTCCGATCCCAATGCGCCGATCGTCGGCATGGCTCCGACGCACGACGGAGGTGGCTACTGGCTCGTCGGGTCCGACGGCGGCATCTTCAGCTATGGCGACGCGCTCTTCTTCGGCTCCACGGGAGCGTTGCGTCTCAACGCCCCCATCGTCGGCCTGGCGGCGGCGCCCGATGGCGGCGGCTACTGGCTCGTCGCCCGCGACGGCGGCATCTTCAATTACGGCGATGCCGGCTTCTTCGGGTCGGCCGGGGCGATCCACCTGAACGCGCCGATCGTCGGCATGGCCGCGACCGGCGACGGCGGGGGCTACTGGCTGGTGGCCTCCGACGGCGGCATCTTCAGCTACGGCGACGCGAGATTCTGGGGTTCGACCGGCGGCAAGCAGCTCAATGCCCCCGTGGTGGGGATGGCGGCGACGCCGTCGGGCGACGGCTACTGGCTCGTCGCCCGCGACGGCGGCATCTTCAGCTACGGGGACGCGCCGTTCTCCGGCTCGACGGGCGCGCTCCACCTGAACAGGCCGATCGTCGGCATGGCCGCCGCGGCGGACGGCGGGTACTGGTTGGTCGCCTCCGACGGCGGCATCTTCAGCTTCGGCAGCGCCGCTTACTTCGGCTCACTGGGCGGGACGGTGCTGCCCGCGGCCGTGGTCGGTATGGCCGCCACGCCGTCGGGTGGTGGGTACTGGCTGGTGCTCGGCTCCGGCGCGCTGGCCGGCAAGGTCGTCGGGATCGACCCGGGGCACAACGGCCTCAACGGCAGCGACGCCGACTTCATCGACCAGCCCGTGTCCAACGGCACCGGTGACGAGCCGTGCGACACGACCGGCACGGAGACCGCCAGCGGGTACACGGAGGCCGAGTTCAACTTCACCGTGGCCACCGACCTGCAAGCCGACTTGGCGGCCGAGGGCGCCACGGTCGTGCTGACCCGCACGAACAACGACGGCGTCGGACCGTGCGTCACGACCCGGTCGGCCATCCTCAACGCCGCCGCTGCGGACGTCGCCGTCGACATCCACGCGGACGGCGGGCCGCCCGCCGGCAGCGGCTTCTCGGTCCAAGAACCCGTCGCGGACGGGCCGAACGACGGCGTGATCGCTTCGTCCAACGCGTTCGGTGCGGTGCTGCGCGACGCGTTCGTGGCGGGAACGGGCATGCCGGTTGCCGACTACGGCGGCGCCGTCGACGGCCTGGTGCCGCGCAACGACCTGGCGGGGCTCAACCTCACCACGGTGCCGAAGGTCCTCATCGAGATCGGCAACATGCAGAACGCGGGAGACGCCGCCCTGGAGGTCACCGCCTCGTTCCAACAAGCGGCGGCGGACGCGATCGCGGCGGCGATCACCAAGTTCCTGAGCGGATCCGGCTGATCAGCGCGCCGTGCCGAGCGGAGCACGCACGACGGTGGTGTAGCGGTGACCCTGCGGCGCCGCCTGCGACGACACCAGGTCGACGGCCGTGACCGGGAAAGCGGCCTCGAACGGGATGTTGGCCATCTCACCGAGCGCGGCCACGCCGAGGCGCCGGCCCTTGGACCGGGCCAGGGTGACGTGCCCGTTGAAAGCGGGAGTGGCCCCGTCCGGCTCCCCCACGAGGGGCAGCGTGGCCGAACGCACGGCCGCGGCCAGGCCGTCGAGCCCGGCGGCAGGGAGATAGAGCACCCGCACCCCGGTGAACCAGCCGGTCCCGGGCCCCAGCCGGCACTCGAGCGGCCCCGGGGACGCCGCAGCGGCCGCGGCGACGGCGTCACCGAGGGGACCGACCAAGTCCTCTGCCACCTCGCCGAGGAAGCGCAGGGTGACGTGCCAGCGCTCGGGACCCACGAAACGGAGCCCCTTGCTGCGCCCGAGCTCGAGCTCGAGGCCGGCGAGGCGGCGGCGCGTGTCGTCGTCGGGCCACACGGCCACGAAGAGGCGCACGGCGGAGGGTCCCTGTTCAGGCGCCGTCGTCGAGGGGCTCGCGCCGGCTGTCGGAGCCCTCGAGCAGCGCCGCGACGGAGCGTTCGAGAGCCCGCCGGGACTTGAGGATCCGCCGCTCCTCGGCCAGCGCCTCGCCCGTCTCGCTCGAGTCGGGGTCGCCCGCCGTGGCGCGGCTCAGCGCGTCCATCGCCATGTCACCGAGCTCCTCGAGCAGCGCCTCGAGCCGCTCGGCCATATGCACCATCGCCTCGCTCGGCCCGGTCACTTGGGCAGCGGCGTGCTCTGCACCTCGTAGTCGCCCTCCGCGTAGGCGGCGCGCATGACCTTCTTGTCGAACTTGCCCACACTGGTCTTGGGCACCTCGGTGATGAAGGTCCACTGGTCGGGCAACCACCACCGCGGCACGCGGGTGCTCAGGAAGTCGACCAGGTCGGCGGGTGCCGGGCTGCGGCCCGGTTTGGGCACGACGGCGACGAGAGGACGCTCCGACCACTTGGGGTCGGGAACCGCGATCACCGCCGCCTCGAAGACGTCGGGATGCGCCATGACCGCGTTCTCGAGCTCGACCGAGGAGATCCACTCGCCCCCGGACTTGATCACGTCCTTCGTGCGGTCCGAGATCGTCATGTACCCCTGGCGGTCGAGGCAGCCGACGTCGCCGGTGCGCAACCATTCGTCGTGGAACTTCGCGGGGTCTTCGTCCTTGTAATAGGAGCCGGTGATCCAGGGCCCGCGGATCTCGAACTCGCCGATGGACATGCCGTCGTTGGGCAGCACCGTGCCGTCCTCTGCCACGACCCGCACCTCACAGCCGGCGACGACCCGTCCCGCCTTAATCTTGTAGTACATGTCGTCGTGGCCCTCCAGCTTCCGCGCCGGTGGGATCGCCAACGCGGCGAGCGGACTGGTCTCGGTCATGCCCCAGCCCTGGATGATGGTCACGCCGAAACGCTGCTCGAACGCCTCGATGAGCGATTGCGGCACGGCGGCCCCGCCGGCCGTGATGGCGCGCATGGTCGAGAAGTCGATCGGAGTGTCGAGCGCGAGCAATCCGTTCCATATGGTGGGGACGCCACAGGCCAGGGTGGGATGGTGCTCGTTGATCACGTTCGCCAGCTGCTCTCCCATGAGAAACATCTGGGGCATGATCATGTCGGTCCCGGCCAGCCACGCGCCGTAAGGCGAGCCCCACGCGTTGGCGTGGAACATCGGCACGATGATGAGGATCCGGTCCTTCTCGAGGAAACCGAGCGACGACGCGGACTGCAGGGCGATCGTGTGCAGCCAGGTCGACCGGTGCGAATACACGACGCCTTTCGGGCTGCCGGTGGTGCCGCTCGTGTAACACATGGCGGCGGCCGACCGTTCGTCAAGGGTGGGCCAGTCGAAGCCCGCGGCTTCCGCCGCAATCAGTCGTTCGTAGGACACGGTGTCACCCAGCGGAGAGGTGTCCCCCTCCCCCGCCACGATGATCGTCTCGACGGTCTTGAGGTCGTCCTTGATCGCGGCCAGCAACGGGATCAAGGAGGCGTCGACGATGATGACCCGGTCCTCGGCGTGGTTGATCACGTAAGCCAGCTGGTCCGCCGGCAGCCGGATGTTCAGCGTGTGGAGCACGGCCCCCATGCTCGGGACGGCCAGGTAGGCCTCGAGGTGGCCCTGGTTGTTCCAACAGAACGTGCCGACCCGGTCTCCCGGCTGGATGCCGAGGCGAGTGAGAGCGGCCGCCAGCTTCTCGGCGCGCTCGGCCACCTCGCTGTACGTGGCCGACCGGTACCCCCCGGCCTCGACGGTGATCACGGTGCTGTCGCCGTGCTCCTGCTGCCCGTGCCGCAGGATGTCGGCGATCAGCAGCGGCGCGTCCTGCATGGTGCTTTTCATGGCCCAAGTATGGCGAGCGCGCTGTGGCGGCGCTCACCGGAACATTGGTTTGGCGAGCCGTCGTGCAACGTACATGGAGCGCCCCGTCCGGTGTCCGGTCGGCGCACGGGGACTCGGTCCGGCCTTCGCCCGCCGATGGGCACCGGGCCCGAAATGCCATCGACGTAATCTGAGGATCGAACGCGCGCTCGCCCGAGAGCAGCAGGGGGCTGTGGTGACCATGGACAGCGATGAAGGGGCACGGGAGCCGGCTGACGGGGGTTCGGCGCCGGTCGAGGCCTCGAGCAACGAAGCCGGCGAGGACCCCGCCGGGCATCAGGGTCTCTCGGCGGGGCGCCGTCGGGTGCTCGAGGGCGGATCCCATGTCGCGGCGCGGGTGAAGAGCAGCGCGGCGGGATCGGTCTGGAACCGGCTCAACGCCGTCGACTTCATGAACAGCTCCCTGCAATTCGCAGCGCTGGGCGTGCTCTGCCTGTTCCCGTTCCTGATCGTGGTGTCCGCCGGCACCGGGCACGACCTGCGAAGGACGGTGATCACACGAATGGGCCTCGATCACCAGGCGGCCAACGACGTCAACGGTCTCATCGCCCCGGGGAACCACGCGGTCACGAGCCTCGACGTTGTCGGGGGGATCCTCATCATCCTCGGCGCGATCGGCATCGCCTCGACATTGCAGGCCTGGTACGAACGTGTCTACGACCAGACACCGGCCCGACGATGGTGGAAGCAGCTGGCGAACCGATTGCTCTGGCTGGCGGGATTCATCGTCTATCTGGCCGCCCAGGAGTTCATTGCGGTCCAGCTGACCGATGTCGGAGCGAGGATTCCGATCTACGTGGTCACGCTCGTGATTGCCGTCGTCTTCTACTGGTGGAGCCTGCATGTCTTGTTGCTCGGGAGACTCCGTTGGGGCGAGCTGTTTCCCGGCGCCCTCGCTACGGCTGTAAGCATCACGGGTCTCGGCGTCTTCTCTTCGCTCCTCTTCTCGGGACAGATCGTCTCCAGTGGCAACGACTACGGGCCTATCGGCGTGGTGATTGTCCTCTTGTCATGGTTGATCGGGATCGGTGTGTGCTTTCATCTCGGCGCTGTCGTCGGAAGAGCGTGGAACGAACGGGGTACAGATTCGTCTTCGATCACGCCCACCACCGAGGAAGAGCGACAACCCAATACGTAAAGTGGTTTTGCGTGTTTGCTCGGTTCATCGAGCGACTCTCCATTGGCACATCACGCACGAGTTTGGCCTCACCCATTCGGGTGATTTCTAAAACGCTTGTTTCCCGCGTCGTACATCTATGCCGTTTCATTGCCCTCCACCCGGGTAGGCCTATTGCAACCTGATAGGAGATTGAAATGGTTGGAGCTGGAGGACTTGTCGCAAGCATCATCGTGTTCGCTGTAGGGGCCATTCTGGATTTCGCGGTGACGGTGAACACTGACCAACACGGATTCAACGTGAACAAGGTCGGTGTCATCCTCATGATCGTCGGTGCGGTCGGAGCCGTGTTGTCCGTGATCGCCATGGTCGTTGGCAATACGCGCCGCAGCCGGACCGTCGTCGACGACGGCCAGGGGCACGTCGCGCGTCGGGTTGATTCGACGTATTAGTCACAGCCCGTTTGTGCGGCCGCGACACATAGGGCCGCATCCCAATATCCACCCTCAAGAGCAAAAGGAGAGAGTCATGTCTACTGCCGACAAGGCGAAGAACAAGATCCAAGAAACAAAGGGACATCTGAAGGAGGCGGCAGGAAAGGCCACGGACGACCACTCCCTTGAAGCGAAGGGCAAGCGAGACCAAGCGGCCGGCAACCTGAAGCAGGCCGGGGAAAAGGTAAAGGACGCCGTCAAGAAGTAGGTCGCTCGGGCGCCCGCCTTGCTCCAGTAAGGCTCAAGGCGGGCGCTCGCGACCACGTTGCGGTGCACACGTCACATCTGACAAAAGACGAAGCAAGAGACGACGAAGACTGGGGAACGATCATGGCAATAATTCTGTTGGCAATCTTGGTATTGATTCTGTTCGGCGCAGGGTTTGCGATGCACTTGTTGTGGATTGCGGCTGTGGTCCTCGCCATTGTGTGGGTTGCGAGCTTTGCGCTCGGCCGGGGCCGAGGCGCGAGTCGCTCGTCACTCCGTCGGTGACTCCGGGCCCGACTACTTGGGCACGACGTCAGCCGCGTGTCACGACGGTCATGCCACGGGTCTCGCTTGCGGACGGTGATCCCCGAGGATGCCTTGCCCGGCCAGCGAAGCAGCCTGGGCCCGGTTACGAACCCCGAGCTTGGCGTACAGGCTCCGTAAGTGCGTCTTGATCGTGTTAGCACTGACGTAGAGATTCGTCCCGAGCTCGCGGTTTGTCATGCCGGTCGAGAGCAGAGACAGGATCTCGCTTTCTCGCTCGGTGAGGCCGATATCGCGCCCGGGCCATCGCAGCGCTTCATCGACCTGAGAGCGCTGTGACCGTTGCGTCAGCACGACACGCTCGCCCCCCGCGGCAGCTTTGATGCCGGCAATGATCTGCTGCCGCGGCACGGACTTCGAGATGAAACCCTGGGCACCGGCTCGCATCGCGTGCTCCACGGCCTCATGCCGATCGGAGAAGCTGAAGACCACGATCGCGCCATTACTCGAGTCGGCGCCTAGCGCGCGCACTCTTTCTGAGAGCGATTCAAACTCCCCGTAGGTATCGACGAGCGTGACGTCGACCGAGCGCCTCGGCCCCTTCCTCACGTCCATTTCGACGATCTCGATCTCGGGCTCACTGGACCGGAGCAGACCCCGAAGGCCCTCGAGCACGATCATGTAATCGTTGACCAGCGCGACCCGGATGGGCTTTGGCATGGCGCCAACTTTAAGAGTGGGCCGGGGGAATTGATAATCACCCGATCGGGTGATTGACCAAAACAGCTACCTCAACCATGCTGGCAGCACGGTAGATCGAAGACGGATCCAAAAGGTACGGACACTCCGAAAGGTCGGCTCGCTCCTACTGGGGGCGACTCGACCTCGGAGGCCGTCGTCAATGTTAAGGGGGCGTGATCGTGGAACTCTTTGGCATTAGCTCCTTCAGCGTCGACAACATTCGCGTCGCCGTTCTACGAGGCGAGCTCGATGCATCGACCGCGTGGGAGCTCGCCGACCATTTGATCGGTCCTCCCGGGTCGCTGGTCGTGGTCGATCTCGCCGGGCTCTCCTTCATCGACTCATCCGGCCTCGGTGCCATTCACGCCGCACGGCGAAGGGTCATAGAGGACGGGGGAAATCTCGTCGTCTGCCGTCCCACCCCGGCCGTCCTCCGCGTGCTGGAGATCACTGGTCTCGACATGTGGGTGACCGAGTGGGACCCGGCGTGGTCGAACGACTGCCCGCACGAAGCTCTGACGTAAGGGCCCTCCTCCGCCTTCCAGCGTGACCCGGCCTGGGAGACAGGACGCAGCGCTGCTGGCAGGCACGCGCTTCGACCGCTTCACGCTCGAAGCGTTGGCTTGTGGTGGCTCGATACCTCGCAACGGTCCCGCGCCTCGAATGGAATTCCGTTGGAAACGAGAATTTCACGAGGGGTGATCTTCGTGACGCCGGTATGAATTCGACCTCCTTTCGGCCGGGCCAGCGCGACCGTTCACCGCCGTGGCACCCACGGTCGCGGTCAGCATTCGGAGCATCCGTTCATGAGGAAGCTCGCCGCGGGCGTGCTGGGTGTCGCGCTCGGCGCGGCACTCGTCGGCCTCGCCGTGGTGGCCGCCGCGGTGGCGTTCCTCGGCGGCACGGTGAGCGAGCCGTCGGCCAGCGCGGACGCCACGGCCAAGATCCCGCCGGCCTACCTCGTGCTGTACCAGGAGGCGGCGGCCACCTGCGAAGGCTTGCCGTGGACCGTGCTGGCCGCGATCGGGACCATCGAGTCCGACAACGGCCAGTCCGACCTGCCGGGCGTCCAGAGCGGCGCGAACGCCGCCGGAGCCGAGGGGCCGATGCAGTTCCTGCCGGCAACCTTCGCGGAATACGCCGAACCGGTGCCGACTGGCGGAGCCGATCCACCCAGCCCCTACGACCCGACCGACGCGGTCTATGCGGCCGCCCGCCTGCTCTGTGCCAACGGCGCCGCCGGTGGCGCGGACATTCCGGGCGCGATCTTCGCCTACAACCACTCCACGAGCTACGTGCAGCAGGTGCTCGCGTTGGCGCAGTCCTACGGTGGGATCGCCGCCACGGTCGACCTTTCGAGCTCAGCGGCGGGTGCGGTGGCGCTGCAATGGGCACTGGCACAGATCGGCACGCCCTACGTATGGGGTGGCGAGACGCCCGGGGTCGGCTTCGACTGTTCCGGCCTGGCCCAGGCCGCCTATGCGGTCGCCGGCATCCGGCTGCCCCGCGTCGCGCAGGACCAGTACGACGGAACGCCCAAAGTCGCGGCGGGCTCGCTGCTCGCGCCAGGTGACCTCGTCTTTTTCGGTGGCGGCCCCTCCTCCATCGATCACGTCGGCCTGTACGTCGGTGTTGTCGACGGCCAAAGCGTCATGGTCGACGCGCCGTACACCGGTGCCGACGTCCGGGCCGATGCGTTCCCGGCGACCGTCGGCGCGCCGTTCGGTGGCCTCGTCTTCGTTGGTGCCACCAGACCCTCGTAAGACGATGTGATCGTGTCACGAGGTATCGCCTC
>DASXBZ010000068.1:0-5008 GCA_036491435.1 Acidimicrobiales bacterium | reverse complement strand
CGACGAACGCACCATCGGTGGCCATGTCGTCCCGCTGATCACGAAAGCTGCTGAAGCAGCGGGCCGGCCGGCGCCGCGGGTGATGGCAGGCGTGCCCGTCTGCCTGTGCGGCGACGACCAGATCGACGCCGCAATCGAGCGAACGAACCGGACGCTGAGCGAGGTGGTGGACTCACCGAACTACGCGCGCCTGATGCAGCATGGTGACGCCCGCAGCATCGGGGACGTGCTCATCTGTGGCAGCGAGGCCACCATGGAGAAGCGGCTGCGCAGTTTTGCCGACGCCGGCGTCACCGATCTGAATTGCCGCATCGTCCCGATCGGCGAGGGCCGCGACCAGATCAAGGCGTCGGCCGAGCGCACCCGGGAGTTCCTGGCGGCGGTGACGCCGTCGATACACGCCGTCGGCTGAGCGGATTCGGATGGTCCCGCTCGGGTTACCGAGCGGGACACCTCATTTCGAGACGGTCAGGATGCCGCTGCCGACGAACTCCCACATCTCGTCGGCGGCCCGGGAGTTGTCGTGCGATTCGGTTCCGCTGATCGTCGATGCGTAGGCGGCATTGAACATGATGGTGGAGAGGATGCTGCCGGCCACGTCCTCACCGGCGTACGAGGAACGCACCGCACCCGCTTCGACGGCGTCGGCCAAGGTCTTCTCCAGCAACGCGACGAGTGGGACGAAGGCCCGCGACGCCTCCTCCTGGTGGGCGGTCAGCAGCTGGTGGCAGAACTCCGCCAAGACCGGGGTGGGATTGTTCTTCGAGGCGCGGCCCCTGGGAGCGGGCAGGCACATGCGGTAGTACTCGACCACGAAGCGGTGCAGCCGCTCGAGCGGGGTGCGCTCCTTGGCCAGCTGGTCCTCCAGGCGCTCGGCCGTCGAACGGATCGCCTCGTCGAAGAGCGCCAGCAGCAACTCGTGCTTGCCGGCGAAGTACTGGTAGAAGCTGCGGAGCGACTGCCCAGAGCGGTCCACGACCTCCTGGACGGTGAAGTCACGGCCGGACTCGGCGCTGGCGAGGAGCTCGAAGCCGGCGTCGAGGAAGCGCTGCACCCGTCCTTCACTCCGGACGCGAGCCGAGTCGAGCGAGCGGGCAACTGCCAGATCCCGCCGGCGCACCGGGGCATCAGGGCCGGCGGCGTCGTCGGTGGAGGACATCGCCTGAGTGTATCCGGTTACCCCGAAACGAGAGCGTGACTCTCCCCACGGAGGTGGCGTGGCGAAGAAAATCTGCAAAGGAGGTTCCCGCGGTGGGCCCGTGCCCCGTCGGGGGTACACGTCACCTCGACTGCACAGAGGATTGCAGATTTTGAGAATGCTGTTATCGTGACCGCGCATGGACCCGGCTCGCATGGCTGACATCATCGAGCTCGAACAAGTCCTGGCCCGCTACGCGGTCGGCATGACCCGAGACGACGTCGAGGCGGTGATGGAGGTGTTCACCCCCGACGGCACCTACAGCGCCTTCGGCACGACCTACGCGCTCGAAGACTTCCCGGCCCTGGTGGCCGCCGCCCCCAAGGGCCTCTTCCTGACCGGTACCCCGGACCTCGACCTCGACGGCGACGAAGGCACGGGCACCGGGTACCAGACCCTCTGTTTCGTCGAACAGACCACGCACGACATGCGCGTCGGGTGGTACACCGACACGTACCGCAAGACCGAGAGCGGCTGGCGGCTGCAGACGCGCTCGATGACCTTCTTGCGGCGCAGTGGGGCGCGCGACTCGGGCAAAGCGCACGACCCGAGCCGCCCGATGCCGTCTTCGTCGGACGCCTAGGCCCGCGAGAGGAAAGCCGTGGAGCTGGCCGAGTTCAAGGTGTCGGTCGACCGATGGCTGGACGAGCACGCAACCGAGCTAGAGCCCGAGTTCGAGGGCATCGGGACGCTCGACGAGCAGATGGCACAGCTGCGCAAGATCATGCGGCTCGGTTACGACGCCGGGTTCACGCGCTGGGGCTGGCCCGAGCGCGTCGGTGGCCTGGGTGGCTCCAATCTGCTGCGCGCGTACCTCGGCGAGGCCTTGACGGCGCGCGACCTCGTCGAACCGGGCAACTACTCGATGCCCGAGGTGCTCGCCCCGACCATGATCGACTTCGCGCCCGAGGAGCTCGCTGCTGCGATGGTGCCGCGGCTCCTGTCAGGCGACGAGATCTGGTGCCAGGGCTTCTCGGAGCCGGGTACGGGGAGCAACCTCGGCTCCCTGGCCTGCCGCGCCACCAAGGACGGTGACGGCTGGCGCGTGAACGGCCAGAAGGTGTGGACGAGCCTGGCCCAGTACGCCCGACGTTGCGTCCTCCTGACGCGCACGGGCACGCCGGAGTCCGCCCACCGCGGCATTACGGCCTTCTTCATCGACATGGACAGCCCCGGCATCACGGTGCGGCCGATCGAGACCATGCACGGCGTCCCGGAGTTCTCCGAGGTGTTCTACGACGACGTGTTCGTGCCCGCCGAGCGCATCCTGGGCCAGGTCGACGGCGGCTGGGCGGTCGCTATGGACCTGCTGCCCTACGAACGCAGCACTGCGCTGTGGCACCGGACCACGTACCTCCAGCGCCGGCTCGAGCAACTCGTCTCGCTGGCGCCGCCCGGCGCGCTCGACCCCAATGCGCTCGGTGAGGCGATCGAGCAGGTGTGGGCGCTCAGGGCGCGCTCGCGCGCCACGCAGCGGCGGCTCGCCGCCGGCGAGACGCTCGGCCCCGAGACGTCGGTGGACAAGGTGCTCCTCGGCACGGCAGAGCAGGCTGTCTTCGACTTGGCGGCCGAAGGGCTCGGCCCGTGGGTGGCCGTCGGCGACGACCCCGAGAGCGGACGGTGGCGCGCCGAGTTCCTCTATTCGCGGGCCGCGACCATCTACGGCGGCAGCGCCGAGATCCAGCGCAACATCATCGCCCGGCGTCTCCTCGACCTCGGCGCGGACCGTTGAGCGCGACACCGTGATGGACGAAGCGGAACGTTCGCTCTTCGCCGACACGGTCCGGCAGCTCACCGGACAGCACAGTGGCGACGAACTCGACGCGGCCCTCGACGGACTCGGCTGGTCGGAGGCGCTGACCGTCGACCGTCCGATCGCCGTCACCGTGCTCTTCGAAGCCATCGGCGAGGCCAACGGCACTTCGTCGGCGCTCGATACGGTGCTGTGTTCGCTATTGAGGCCATCGGAACGCGACGCCGCCGCGGTCGCGTTGCCGCCGATCCGGACCTGCGACGCACCTGCTCGCGTCGACGGGTCGCAGGTCAGTGTTCGCGGCCTCGGCACGAGGGCGCTCGGCCACCATGACTCCGTCGTCGTGGTTGCGTCAGATCGGGACGGCCATGTGTCCTACGTCGTGCCGACGACTGCGCTGAAGCTCGAGCGCGCACGCGGGCTGGACCCGGATCTGGGACTCGTCGAGGTGACAGGTTCGCTGGACGCGAGCTCGTTGGCAGGAGGGGACGCCGTCGACTGGGGCGCTGCCGTTGCGGCGGGGCAACTGGCCCTCGGACATGAGCTCGTCGGCGCGGCGCGCACGATGCTCGAGCTCGCCCGCGTGCATGCACTCGAACGGATGCAGTTCGGACGCCCGATCGCATCGTTCCAGGCGGTCCGGCACCGGCTGGCCGAGAGCCTGGTCGCCATCGAGGCGGCCGCGGCGTTGTTGGCGGCGTCGTGGGACGAACCTGACCCCGTCATCGCCGCAGTCGCCAAGGCGGTGGCCGGGCGATCCACCCGCACCGTGGCGCGCCACTGCCAACAGGTGCTCGCCGGCATCGGCTTCACCACCGAACACCCCTTCCACCACTACTTCCGCCGCATCGTCGTGCTCGACCAGTTGCTGGGCGCCAGCGACGAGCTCACCCGCCGTCTCGGCGGCGACACCCTGGTCACGGGTGCGTTGCCGACGACCTTCGCGCTCTGAATTGCCGGCCCGAGACTCAGGCCACCGGCGGGGAGGCCGTCGAGTCGGTCGATTATGCTTCTATCAGTTTTTGATAACAGGGTTTTCACCTGGTGAGAGACCTACATAAGGGAGGGTGAGCGATGTCGGCATCGACCGATCACGAAGTCAGGATGCTCGTTGACGGAAAGCTCATCGAGGCCGGCTCCGGTGCGACCTTCGACAACGTGAATCCGGCAACCGAGGAGGTGCTCGGCCCGGTGGCCGACGCCTCGGCGGACGAGATGCATCGCGCCATCGACGCGGCTCGGCGGGCCTTCGACGACACGGACTGGTCGACCAACCGGGAACGCCGCAAGGAGTGCATGGGTCAGTTGCAGGACGCACTCGAGCGCGAGCGCGAGGAGCTGCGCGAAGAGCTCATTCTCGAGGTCGGTTGCCCGCGCATGACGACCCACGCCAACCAGCTCGACATCCCGCTCGACGGGGCACTCAAGTACCCGATCAAGCTCATCGACGAGTTCCCGTGGCGGAGCGACCTGCCCGGAGTCGTCGACCGCCGCGGCACGGCCAACACCCGCCAGATCTGGAAGGAGCCCGTCGGGGTGGTCGGCGCGATCGTGCCGTGGAACTTCCCCCTGGAGGTCACGCTGAACAAGCTCGGCCAGGCACTCGCGACCGGCAACACGGTGGTGCTCAAGCCGGCACCCGACACGCCGTGGAACGCCACCCGGCTCGGACGCCTCGTCGCTGAGCAGACCGAGTTCCCGGCTGGCGTCCTCAACGTCGTGACGTCGTCGGACCATCTCGTCGGCGAGGAGCTGACGCTGTCGCCCAAGGTCGACCTGATCTCGTTCACCGGCTCGACCGCAGTCGGCAAGCGGATCATGGAGAAGGGCGCGCCGACACTGAAGCGAGCCTTCCTCGAGCTCGGGGGGAAGTCAGCGACGATCGTGCTCGACGACGCCGACTTCACCGCCTCGGTGCCTTCGGGCATCGCGGTGTGCTTCCACGCCGGCCAGGGGTGCGCCATCCAGACCCGGATGCTCCTACCCCGCTCCCGCTACGACGAGGGCGTCGAGATCCTCAAGGCGACGCTCTCTTCGGTGACCTACGGCGACCCCCA
>DASXBZ010000067.1:0-2058 GCA_036491435.1 Acidimicrobiales bacterium | reverse complement strand
TCACCCCCGGCGGCATGGCGCTGCGCGCCCGGGCGCTGGTGATCATGGGCCCGCTCGGGGTGGCGGTCAGCGTCATGTCCCTAACACGCTATGCCACGCCGCCTGGTGCTATAAGGGACTCATGTGGCATTTCAAGGTCGTCCGCGTCGAAGTCAAGAGCGAAACCGATGAGGCGACCTTCCCGGGCGGCTGGGAGCCGTTCCACGCCGAGGCCTCGACGATCTCGGGCGGGGGCTGGGTCGTGTATCTGCGCCAGGACGACGGGGTCACCGAGCCGCCACCCAAGTAACCGCCCGGCGTCGCTCGGGGAAGATGGGGTAGGCGACGCCGGACGGCACCCCCTAGTAAATCCGGAACGCCCCCAGCGCGGCCGGGGCGTGGTCGTAGGCCCACAACGCGACGGTGGCCGCGGTGAGCGTGGCGATGCTCGTCGCCGACTGGCGACGTCCCCAAGCCCATGCGTCGGCGACGTTGCGACGCGCCGCTGACGCCGCCGCCGCGTCGAGCGCGCGGTGCGGACGGATGAGAATGGCCGGAGGGGTGGCGCAAATTAGTTCTAAGAGCCCCTGACACGCCGCCGCGTATTCCTTGCCGTCGAGGGACTCGAGCGCCACACCGTGGCGCATGAGCACGTCTGCGACGTCTATAGCCGGCCCGGCCTTGTCGTAGGCGAACGCGAGCGGCGCCCAACGTTCGACGAGCTCGGCCGCGCGCTCGGGGATCCAGCCCACGCCAGGACGACAGTCGGCCACCTCGAGGTGCGCGACGCCGTCCTCAGAGCGCCAGGCCGCGGCGATGGCGCCCTCGGAGCGGTCCAGCGCCACGTCGAAGCCGAGCGCCACCGCGCCGCGCTCGGGCATCGGCGCCTCGGGGTCGGCCGCGTCACGCCACGCCGGGGCCGGGATGACGCGATCCACCATCGACACCCACTTGTTGGCGTAGGCCCGGGCGAACTCGTCGGGCCCGAGCATGGCCAGGGCGGCGTGCATGGAGTCCGCGCCGATGGTGCGGCCGTAGGCGGGGTGGTAGAGCGGCCAGGACGCCGGGTCGGTGGGGTCGAGCTCGTCGCTGCAGCTCCACTCGAAGAAGGCGACGCCGCGGTCCTTGCCGCTGAGCGCCGCCGCCCGGCCGGCTTCCACTGTGCCGAGCCACCAGAGCGCCGCCGCGTCGCCGGCGGTGGACAGTTTCCAGACCTGGGCATTCGAACGCGTGGCCTGTGTGGGGACCACCGCTTGGTCGAGGGCCATTCCCCTCTGCTGGTCAAAGACCCAGCACTCGTCGATGACGACGATGTCGGACACTTTGCCGTGCAACCCGCTCGGGTTGGGCGGGAACGGCCGGATCATGCCGCCTGAGACGTTCCAGCGGATGTCCTCTGAGCCCGCCATGCGCCGCAACCGGGCCGCGTCGGCGAACGGGGCGAGCAGCGGCCAGTGTTCGTTCGTCAGCCAGTCGACCGCGTCCTTCTGGGTCTGCATCGTGTACCAGGCCCGGCACCGCGGTACGAGGAGCGCCCGGTGGTCGAGCACGAGACCGAACAGCGACGTCTTGCCGCTTTGCCGAGGGACCGTTACCACGACGAGCTGGTAGCAGAACCGGCCGTCTTCGTCGATCTCGAGCGCCACGTCGGCCACATGGCGCTGCCAGGGCATGAACGGCTTGCCCACCACCTCGGCGAGCCGCGCTACCGCCGGCCCGTAGGTCGCCCGGCTAGTCGTTCGCCGGCTTGCTATCGCCGGGGGTGGCCCGCAGGACGTCGGCCATGAGCGAATCCCAGGCATCGACAGCTTTGGTTCCTCCTGCACTCAGACCAGCGGCCTGTCGTAGTTGCAAGTAGACCGCGTTGGCCCGGGTCACAGCGTCGGGATCGGCCGCCAATTCAGCCCGGTCGAGCGCCCGGGCCTGCACGCGGAGCGCCGAACGCTCGGCCGGACCGATGTCGTGGCGCGTCGTCAGATCCCGGTTCAATCCGCCCTCGACGCGGCCAACCTGGAACGGCTTGGACTTCATCGGCCTAAATCAGCCCCTTGACCAGCCATTTCGAAAAAAAACAAACAG
>DASXBZ010000066.1:0-15078 GCA_036491435.1 Acidimicrobiales bacterium | reverse complement strand
AAGTTCCTCGCCATCTTCTCCGAGCTGCTCGACGAGTTCTACCAAATCAGGGTGGCGGCCCTCGAGGACCAGGTCGCCGCCGGCGTGCGCACCCGCTCCGTCGATGGCCTGCGCCCGGGCGAGCAGCTCACCATGATCCGGGGGAGGGTCGAGGACCTCGTTGCCCGCGAGGACCACATCTTCTTGGACCTCATCGTCCCCGCCCTCGCCGCGGCCGGCGTCCGCCTGTCCGACTGGTCCTCCCTCGATGACGACGATCGTGACTACCTCGTCGAGGTCTTCGAGCGCGAGATCTACCCGGTGCTCACCCCCCTGGCCGTCGACCCTGGCCACCCGTTTCCCTACATCTCCAACCTCTCGCTCAACCTCGTCGTCGAGGTGCAGGACCCGACGACCAGCGAACGGCGCATCGCGCGGGTCAAGGTCCCGCCTGCGCTGCCCCGCTTCGTCGTCATGCCCGACGGAGAGCGCTTCGTCCCCCTCGAACAGGTCATCGCGGCGCACCTCGACTCGCTCTTCCCGGGCATGACCATCGGCCAGCACCACGCCTTCCGGGTCACCCGCAACGCGGACCTCGCGCTCGAAGAGGACGAGGCCGACGACCTCCTCGTCGCCATCGAGATGGAGCTGCGCCGCCGCCGCTTCGGCAAGGCGCTCCGCCTCGAGGTCGAGCCCGGCATGAGCGACGAGCTCGTCGAACTCCTCGCCACCGAGATGGAGGTCGCCCGCGACGGCGTCTTCCGCGTCGCCGCGCCCCTGGACCTCAGCGGCCTGTGGAGCGTGTACGGGCTCGACCGCCCCGACCTCCACGCTGAGACCTGGACGCCGATGACGCCGCCCCGTCTCGCCTCGGCCGCGCACGATCCGAACGAGTTCTTCGCCATGCTCCGAGAGCGCGACGTGCTGGTCCACCACCCCTACGACTCGTTCGCCACCTCCGTCGAGGCCTTCGTGGCCCAGGCTGCCAACGACCCGGCGGTCCTCGGCATCAAGCAGACCCTGTACCGCACCGGCCTCGACAGCCCGATCGTCCAGTCGCTGCTCCAGGCACAGGAGAACGGCAAACAGGTCGCCGTGATCGTCGAGCTGAAAGCCCGCTTCGACGAGGAGGCCAACATCGGCTGGGCCCGTGCGCTCGAAGAAGTGGGCGTCCACGTCGTCTACGGCATCGTCGGCCTCAAGACCCACTCGAAGACGGCGCTCGTCCTACGCCGCGAGGAGGACGGCGTCCGCCCCTACTGTCACGTGGGCACCGGCAACTACAACTCCAAGACCGCTCGCATCTACGAGGACCTCGGCCTTCTCACCTCCGACCCCGTCATCGGCGCCGACGTCGGCGCGCTCTTCAACTACTTGACCGGCTTCTCCAAGCACGCCGACTACCGCGAGATCCTCGTGTCGCCCGTCACCGTCCGCAAGCGCCTCATGGCGATGATCGAGGAGCAGGCCGACGCCGGCCCCGCCGGCCGCATCGTCCTGAAGGTCAACGGCCTCACCGACGCCGCCATGATCGACGCGCTCTACCGGGCCTCGGGCGCCGGCGTGCAGATCGACCTCGCCGTGCGCGGCCTGTGCCGCCTGCGCCCCGGCATCCCCGAGCTCTCCGAGAACATCCGCGTCCGTTCCATCGTCGGCAGCTTCCTCGAGCATTCGAGGATCTACCGCTTCGGCGGCGCCCCCGTCGACCCGGCGGCCGGACCCGGTCTGCCGCTCAAGATCTTCATCGGCTCCGCCGATCTCATGGGCCGCAACCTCGACCGCCGTATCGAGGTGGTCGTGCCGGTCCACGACCCCGAGCTCCAGGGGCGCCTCTTCGAGGTGCTCGACCTGGTGTTCGCCGACGACACCAACGCCTGGGAGCTGGGTTCGGACCGGCGCTGGCGTCGCGTGCCCAACACGCACGGCGTCAGCTCGCAGGACCGCCTCAAGGAATTGGCCCGCGAGCGTGCCCGCCGTCAGCGCGACTCCGAACTGCGCGTCGGCGTCGGTGCCGGCGAGGACGCCCGGCCGCCGTTGTCGCCGTCGGCCGACTGACGCCCGGCCCCACGAGGAGTTCGCACGTGCCCGCGGAGGACCAGGGCCCGCTGCTCGTCGAATACCGGGCCGCGTGCAACGCGTTCGCCGGCGCGCTCCGCGCCGTCGGCGACCATTGGGATGCCCCGACGCCCGCGAACGAGGGGAACGCAGGCGACGTGACGGACCATGTGTTCGCGTCCCACGAGTCGCTCTTGCTACGCCCGCTCGATCTCATGCCCGACCGGTGGGGCGTCGACCGAGTGGCGCGCTGGGACGAGATCCTCGACGCGCTTTTCCCCGCGCTGGAGCGTCCCGGAATGCTCGACCGACGCGAGCTGCTCGTCGGCGTTCTCGCGACCGACGTGCTCGTCCACAGCTGGGATCTCTGTCGCGCCGCGGCGGTGACGGTCCCTCTCGACCCCCAGCTCTGCCGATCCGGATACGACCGGGCACTGGCGAACAGGGAGGTCTTGGAGGAGGCCGGGGCGATCGAACGGGCCAACGCCGTGGGCGACGATGCGCCGATCCAGGACAGATTGTTGGGACTCTTCGGCCGAAACCCCGATTGGTGCTACCCGGTGTCCTAAGGCACAGCCAGCCGGTGTCTTCGGCCCGAATGTGCCGACCCCGCGCACCACGCCGGTACGATCCAGCGGCATGGCGAGCGGTTTGGCTCTCCGCATGCGCGGGATCGCAGCAGGCCATGGCTGGGGCTGGCCGGCCCTATCCGGCGCGTTCGCAGTCGTCGGTGTCAGCGTCCTTGCCGTCGTCCACCAGCAAATCGACCTGAGCACCTATCTGTTGGGAGGCCAGCACGCGTGGGCGAACGACCTGTTCGCCGTCACCTTGCACAAGGACGGTCTCGGGTTCACGTACCCGCCGTTCTCTGCGCTGCTGTTCGCCCCCGGCGCCCACGCGCCGTTGGCGGTGTCAGAGGTGACGTTCTCGTTGCTCAACCTGGCCGCCGTTTTCGCCCTCATCGCTGTGTGTCTGCGCGCAGTGTGCGACCAACTCGACAAGCGGACGATCGTTTGGTGGGCGCTGCTGCTGCTGATCCCCGTGGTGCTGCTCGACCCGGTGCGCCAGACGTTCCTGCTCGGGCAGGTCAACATCCTCCTGGCCCTCATGATCGTGGCCGACCTGACGCTCGATCTGCCGCTGCCGCGGGGGATCCTCGTGGGGCTGGCCGCGGCGATCAAGGTGACGCCGATCATCTTCATCCCCTACTTGCTCCTCACCCGTCAGGGCCGCGCCGGCCTCCGGGCGACCGCGACGTTCCTGGGAGCGGCACTCATCGCGGCCGCCTTCAACTTCTCGACGTCGTGGGCCTACTGGACGCACTACATCCACGATCCCCAGCGCGCCGGGATGCTCTCGTGGATTGGGAACCAGGGCGTCCTGGGCGCGCTCGAGCGCATGGTCGGCCACACGGTGAGCACCCCCGTCACGTTCGTGATCGTTGTGACCGTGGCCGCCGTCGGCCTGGCCGTCGCCGCGGCGGCGTACCGCCGCTCGTCACCCATCCTCGGGCTCCTCGTCGTCGCAGCAGCGGAATCGCTGGCCAGCCCGGTGTCGTGGTCGCACCACTTCATCTGGGTCGTGCTGCTCATCGCCTGGTTGGCGCTCGCGCCCGACCGGCCGCGCTACGGAGAGTGGTTCGCGCTGGGCGTAGCTTTGCTCTTCTGGGCCGCCCCACCATGGTGGGCGCCCCACGGTCCGGGGATCATCTTCGCCGGTCGCGGTTGGCTGATCCCGCTCTCGGACTCCTATGTGCTGCTGTTCATCGGCTTGGTGGTGGGCGCCGGTGTCAGGGTGTTCCGCGCGCCGTTGCGTCGCCCCGCGCTCCGCGGCACGGTTGCCCCCTCCGGGCTCAGTTCCTGATCACGCCGGCTCACCCGCCAAGACCAGCATTTGTGCGGCGCGATCGAAACGGCTCGCGCGCCCGCTCTTCGAACGGGCGACCCGCCACCCGGTGACCACGTAGAGCTTCTCGGGGTCTTCCGGCCGGTATTCGCTCTGCCGTGGTTCGCCGATGACCCGGAAGAAGACGTCCCTGGCGCCGTACCAGGCCTTGAGCAGGTCGTCCGGTTCGGGCGACACGAAGAAGGTCGCGACGAGGACGGAGCCCGGGGCCGCCCGCGCCCGCGACGCTTGGAACATCGCTGCCGTCGCCTCGAGCGTCAGGTACGGGACGAGACCCTCGGCAAGGAAGAGCGTGGGTGTAGCAGCGTCGTGGCCGGCGTTCTCGAGGGTCGTTTCGAGGTTGCCCTGCGTGAGGTCGATCGGTAGGTAGGTGACGCCCACGGGCTGGACGCCCAGCGCGGCCAGGCGGCGACGCTTGTCGGCCTGGGTGCTCGGAAAGTCCACCTCGAACCAGCGCGTCGGCCCCCCGCCGAACCGCAGCGCCCGCCCGTCGTAGCCGGCGCCCAGGATGACGGCCTGCTCGACGCCGCGGCCGATGGCGTCGGCAACTTCGCCGTCGATGAACTTGGTGCGGTGGCTCACACCCGACGGTTTGGCGATGTTGAAGGTCACGTTTCTGCTCACGTCTCGATAGAGGGCGCGTTCGCCCTCGAGGTCCCCGGTTGGCGTGGACGACCGCGTCGGCGCCAGGGCGGCGCGGCGGGATGCCACCCAACGGGCGGTCAGTGAGGGGCGGTTGGCGCGCATCGAACCTCGTCGTCAGCGGTGCCGGCCGTCAGGAGGTGAATGCCTGGCTGCCTGTGCTCGGATGCGACCGGACGCCGGCGGCCAACCGGGCGCGCCCGACTCGCAGGGACAGATAGGAGACGCCGCCGAAGGGGATGGGCAACCAGAAGTTCACCAGCCGCCAACTGAGCACGCCCGCCGCGGCGACGCCGGCCGGCACGCCGAAACCCTTCAGCACGGCGATCAACGTCAGCTCGATCACCCCGAGGCCGCTCGGCGTCACGGGGATGAAGGCGAGGATGTTGGCGAGGCCGTACGCCACGAGCACGTCGATCGGTGAGACATGGGCGCCGAAGGCGAAGAGGAAGACCCAGAGCGACGACGCGTCGAGGAGCCAGTTGGCGGCCGCCCAGATGCCGGCCCGAGTCAGGAGCTCGGGGCTGGTGGAGAGCATCTTCATGCGGTCGGCAAGTTTGTGAAGCAGCGAGGTCACGCTCTCGGTGCTTACGAAGGGAAGACGGTCGGACACCCGCTTGACGAAGAGGGACGCCTTCCGCTCGCCCCGGGTGAGGAGCAGGACGATGCCCGCGAAGATGCCGAGAAAGAGCACGCCCAGGATGGCGCCGAACCCGTAGGCCGGGTTGTAGCCCTGGAGGGGGATGGAGATCAGCAGCGCGAACCAAAAGATCAGGTTCAACACGACGGCCGAGCCCATGCCTTGTGCGGCCAGCCCGAAGGCCGCGGTGCTGCCGGGGACGTTGGACTCGGTGAGCAGCCGATAACTGGCGGCGGTGCCCGGGACGGTGCCGCCCGGAAGGGTGTGGCTGATCGCCAGCGCCCACATGTTGATGCGGAAGATGCGAAAGCGCGAGGGCGCGCCCGGAGAGAGCACGGTGCGGGTCACCTCGGCGTACGCCAACAACGCGCCGAGTTCGAGGATGACGCCGAGGATCAGCCAGAGGAAGTTCAGGTGGCCGATCCGATGGAACTCCCGGCGCGCGCTGGCGAGCTCGGGGAGAAGGATGTACTCGAGCACGAAGAACAGCACCACGATCATCAACGTGATCTTCACGTTGCGCGGCATCCAATGGCGCCGCTTCTTCGGTGGCGTATCGGGCGTGACGGCGCTGGGCGAAACCTGAGATTCGGATGAGTGAGCGGCAGGAGGGCGTAATGCCTCGTCGCGCGTCTGCGCTCCGCGTTCCTCCCTCTCGCCGTCGTCCATCCGCGTCATGCTCCCACGTCCACCCTCCGAATAACCGCCTTTTCGGGAGTCCCACCTGCCAAGCTAGGTCTCACTATGCCCGCGGAGCACCACGACACGTGGCGGTCCAAGCTGACGGGAACGGCGGAGAAGCGGGGGATCCCGCTCGGGACGATCGTCGTGACGGTGGCCGTCGTCATCGGGCTCTTGGACCTGAACGCGGCCCTGATCCTCGGCATCTGGGTGCTGCGGACGATCGTGCTGTATCTGATCGTCGCCTTCTTCATCACGTTGTTGCTCACGCCCGGTACCCGGTTCCTCAAGAATCGGGGACTGTCCCACGGCGGCGCGACCCTCACGGTGTTCTTGCTGGGCGCGCTCATCCTCATCGGTCTCGTCTACCTGTTCGTCTCGCCTCTCGTGACGGGCGTCACGCACTTCGCGGATCAGCTGCCCACCCTGGTCAAGCAAGCGAAGAAGGGACACGGGTGGCTCGGCCATCTGGTGTATCGCCTCCACCTGCAGAAATACCTCTCGGAGAGCTCATCGAAGATCGCTTCGCAGGTCACCAAGGTCTTCAAGCCGGCCACCGCACTCTCTGTCGGCGCCGCGGCCTTCTCGACGCTCGTCGCCATCACGACGATCGCGATCTTGACGTTCTTCACGATGTTGGAGGCCCCTCGGATGTGGACTGGTTTCCTCGGCCTGTTCAAGCCCACCACGTCCGCCCGCCTGAGCCGGGTCGTCGACGAGACCATCCGCTCCATCACCGGCTACATGGGCGGCAACTTCCTCACCTCGATCATCGCCGGGATTGTCTCCGGAGTCACCCTGGCCATCCTCGGCGTGCCATTCGCGCTGTTGCTCGGCGTCTTCGTCGCGCTGGTCGATCTATTGCCGTTGGTCGGCGGCCTGATCGCCGGTGTGCCGGTGGTGATCGTCGCGGTGATCCACTCTCTGGCGGCCGGGATCGTGATGCTCATCGTGTTCCTGGTGTACCAACAGATCGAGAACCACGTCCTCAACCCGGTCATCATGAGCAAGACGGTGCGGCTGAACCCCTTCTGGGTCCTGCTGGCGGTGCTCGTCGGAGCGACACTGGGCGGTCGGGTCGCGGGCGGATTGGGATCCTTCGTCGGTGCGCTCGTCGGCATCCCCTTCGGCGGCGCGATCCAGGTCATCATCCGAGAGCTCCGCAAGGGGCCCGACGCCTACGTGTCGCCCGAGGAGCTGATGGGCACGGGCGCACCGAGCTTCCCGGATCCGACGGACATCTGAGGCGTCGGCGCAGCGGCCGTGTGCGGCGGAGCCGGGACGCCGGACGCGGGTTGATCGCAACGGCGGTCCAAGTCGACAGAGATCCTGGTGGGGGGCGTGGGCTGGCCGGCCGCCGGGAGGAGGCCGCACCGAGCCGAGGCGGTGTCCTCACCTAAGCTGGCTCTTCTATGCGGCCACTGGTGGTCATCCCGACCTACAACGAGGCGGAGAACATCGAGCGGATGCTGCAGCGAGTCGCCGAGTGCCTGCCCGAGGCGGGCGTGCTGGTGGTCGACGACGGCAGCCCCGACGGCACCGCCGAACTGGTCGAGGCGGCGCGCGGCCGGTATCGCGACGTGCACCTGTTGCGACGGAACGAGAAGTCCGGGCTGGGGAGTGCGTACCGGGCGGGCTTCGGTTGGGGCCTCGAGCGTGGCTACGACGCCTTCATCGAGATGGACTGCGACTTCTCGCATGACCCGGCGGCCTTGCCGGGACTGGTCGCGCCGCTCAACGAGGGCTACGAGGTCGTCATCGGCTCTCGCTACGTCGAGGGCGGGTCGATCCCGAACTGGGCGTGGCACCGTGAGCTGTTGTCGCGGGGCGGCAACTTGTACGCCGCCGCCGTGCTCGGGCTGGGCGTGCGGGATTCGACGGCGGGCTTCCGCTGTTATACCGCGTCGATCCTGCAGCGCTTGAACCTGGGGCGGATCCGGGCCGAGGGCTATGGCTTCCAGATCGAGATGACGTACCGCTCCAAGCAACACGGCGCGGCGATCACCGAAGTGCCGATCTCCTTCGTGGACAGGGCGGCGGGCGAGTCGAAGATGTCCTCGTTCATCGTGGTCGAGGCGCTGGCGTTGGTGACGTGGTGGGGCCTGGGACGGCTGTTCGCGCCGCTTCGACGCTTGGGCCGTGGGGGGAAGCGGGGTGCCGGCGACGCGGCGGGATCGGCGAGATCGTCGGGTGCGAACGGTGCGGCCGGGTCGTCTGTGTCGTCGGATTCGGACTCCGGTGGGGCAGACGAGGTGAGGGTGCCGTGACGGTCGAGACGACGGGTGCGCGGATCCTCGTCGTCGACGACGAGCCGAACATCGCGGAGCTCTTGTCGGCCGCGTTGACCTTCGAGGGGTATCAAGTGGGGGTGGCCGCAACCGGGGCCGAGGCCCTCGAGCAGGTGCGGGCCTTCCGTCCCCACCTCGTGATGCTCGACGTCATGCTGCCGGACTTCGACGGCAACGAAGTGTGCCGACGGCTGCGCAACCAGGGCGAGCAGATGCCGATCGTGTTCTTGACGGCGCGTGACACCACACAGGACAAGGTCGAGGGCCTCTCGATGGGCGACGACTACGTGACGAAGCCGTTCTCGATCGAGGAGCTGACGGCGCGGGTCGGGGCGATCCTGCGGCGAGCCGGTGAGGTGGTGGCGGCCGACGCGTCCATCCTGCAGTTCGCCGATCTGACGATGAACGTGGACACCCACGAGGTCTGGCGGGACGAGATCTTCATCGAGCTGACCGCGACGGAGTTCAACCTGTTGCGGTACCTGTTGGAGAACGCCCGCCGGGTGATCTCCAAGTCAGAACTGCTCGACAACGTGTGGGGCTTCGAATTCCGGGGCGACCCCAACATCGTCGAGACTTACATCAGCTACCTGCGCAAGAAGATCGACGACCGGGAGCCGGCGCTGATCCACACGATCCGGCGTGTCGGCTACACCCTGCGGTTGCCCAGGGAAGGATGAGCCTCCAAAGGCGGCTCGTCGCCGTCGTGGCGCTGCTGCTGGTGATCGGGCTCCTGGTCGCCGACATCGTCACCTACGCCTCGGTCCGTTCGTTCCTCTACGGCCGGGCGGACTCGACGCTGGCCCAGGACGAGGCGCTCGCCTTCAACTACCTGGAGTTCGCGTCCCTCCATCAGACGCCGGTCAGCATGGCGGCGTTGTCGCGGCGGGTTTCGACCGACGTGTACGTCATCGTGCTGAACCGCCAGGGCCAGGTCGTGGTCCGGCGACCTTCGGGGTTGGGGACCCGTCCCGACCCTTCCCCGAAGCTGACGAGCGGCATCCCGGTGCAGCAGGTGCCCGACATCTATCGGCGCCACAACAGCGTGCACGCCGGGCGCTACGCCGGGGCCTTCCGTCCCGATGCGAACGCCGTGGTGCTCGGCGCCACCGGCGACCCGGACGGCCAGTACCGCACCATCGCGGTGACCGTGCCGCAGGGAACGCTGATCACGTCGCTCTCCTTGAATCCCACCAACGACACCCTCAACTCGTTGCGCAAGGTCGAGATCCTCGTGACCCTCGCGTTGCTCGTGGCCATGGGCGCACTGGTCATGGTCGTGGTGCGGCGCGGGCTGCGCCCCTTGCGCCAGATGGCCGGCACGGCGGACGCCATCGCGTCGGGCGACCTGACCCGCCGCGTGCCCGAGGGGCGCGCGGGCACCGAGGTGGGCCGCCTGGGGTCGGCGCTGAACGAGATGCTGGGCCAGATCGAGGGCGCGTTCTCGGAGAAGTCGGCGTCGGAGGAGCGGTTGCGCCAGTTCGTGGCCGACGCGTCGCACGAGCTGCGCACGCCGCTGACGTCGATCCGGGGGTACGCCGAGCTGCTGGGCCGGGGCGGCTTCGCCGACGAGGCGGGGCGGAACAAGGCGCTCAAGCGGATCGAGGAAGAGGCGACCCGGATGGGCGGCTTGGTCGAGGACCTGTTGTTACTGGCCGAGCTGGACCGGGGCCG
This sequence comes from Acidimicrobiales bacterium, assembly GCA_036491435.1. Lineage (GTDB taxonomy): Bacteria > Actinomycetota > Acidimicrobiia > Acidimicrobiales > RAAP-2 > Bog-473. The sequence continues at coordinate 5,214 of DASXBZ010000066.1, read as the reverse complement.
GCCGTTGCGGCACGAGCCGGTCGACCTGCACCGGATCAGCGCGGACGCCGTCGGGGACTCGAACGCGGTGGCACACGACCATGCGCTGCTGCTGGTGCCCGGGCCCCGCGTGGTGGTGCTGGGCGACGCCGAGCGCCTGGCGCAGGTCGCGCACAACCTCGTCCGCAACGCGTTGGCCCACACGCCGGCCGGGACGACGGTTCGGGTGTCGACGGGTGTGCAGGGCCGGATGGGGTACGTCGAGGTGGCCGACGACGGCCCCGGGATCCCGCCCGGGCAGGCCGACCGCGTCTTCGACCGCTTCTACCAGGCCGACCGGTCGCGCTCGGGCGGTGGGACCGGGTTGGGACTGGCGATCGTGCGGGCGATCGCGGAGGCCCTGGGCGGGTCGGCCGAGGTCGTGGACCCGGCCTCGGCGCAGGAGGTGGGTGCGACCCTGCGGGTCAACATCCCGTTGGCGGCGAGCCATGCCGGAGCGGCCGCGGCGTCGTCGTCACCGCCGGCGCCACCGCCCGCGTCGCCCACGCCACCGGCGCGCTCACCCCAGCTCCACTGACGCCCCTGGGATCACCGTGTCGAGCACGGTGGCCAGCTTGACGTTTGTCTCCTCAGCTTCCGACGCCGGGTCGGAATCCGCGACGATGCCCGAGCCGGCCTGCAGCCCGAGCACGGTGCGGCCGGGCGTGGCGTCGCCGGCGTGGAGCAGCGCGCTGCGGATGCCGATCATCCACTCACCGTCGCCATGGGCGTCGGCCCAGCCGACCGGCCCCGCCCAGTAGCCGCGGTCGTTCGGCTCCCCCGCTTCGATGGCAGCGAGGGCATCGGCCCGGGGCGTCCCCCCGACGGCGGGCGTCGGGTGGAGGCGCTCGAGGAGTTGGAGGCTCGTCGGCTCTGGCGGGGCGAGTCGGCCGGCGATGCGCGTGCCGAGGTGCGCCACCGAGCGGAAGGTGACCAGCGAAGGACTGGTGGGGACGGTCAGCTCCTCGCAGAACGGCGCCAGCGTTGCCGCGATGTCATCGACGACGTAGCGGTGCTCCGCACGGTCCTTGTCCGAGCCGGCGAGCCGGCCCTGCGCGTCGGCATCGTTGCGGGCGGTCGTGCCCCGAGCGACGGTGCCCGCCAGCGGGTGACATGTCACGCGCGACCCGTGGCGCGCCACCAGCAGCTCGGGGGACGCGCCGAAGAACTGACCATCGGGCGTCGGCATGGCGAAGACCGTGCACGTTGGCTCGGCGGCGCGCAGCCGGCGCAGGACCGGCGTCAGGGCCAGGCGGCCCGAGAGCTCGACAGTCAGCGGGCGAGACAGGACCACCTTGCGCAAGCGGGCCTCGGGCGCCTGCATGGCGCGCACGGCCCGGGCGACCGCCGCCCGGTAGCCGGCGCTGTCGAGCGCGCTGGACACGGCGCTGACGCCGACGCGGTTCTCCGAGTCCGCCACTTCGGGCGCGGCACCGTACTGCCAGATGACCGCGTTGAAGAGCTCGTCGGTGCTTGGGAGGGGCTCGCCCGCCGGCCCGACCGCGGTGGCCCATCGGCGGGTAACGCCCTCGGCATCGCTCGCGATCCCCATCGTGAAGCGCGGGATGACCAGAAGACCGGACATGGCGGCGGTGAACGGCAGGGCGCCGAGCGCGAGCACACCCGAGGCCGCGCCGCCGACCTGGTCGTCGCACGGGATTGCCTGCAGCGCCGCATCGGCCTCGTCGGCTGTGACGAGCTCGGCGGTGCCCCAGCCGACGAGCGTCAGGCCGGGCCGGTCGAAGAGCACGGTCGGGCTGCCGTCGAACTGCAGGGCGTCGGGCCCGTACTCGAGCGGCACGGTGCGTGCGTGCAGCCCGCCGGTCGTCACGCTCACGGTGAGGGTGACGGTGGTGTCCCGGCGCGGGTCGCCACGACGAGCTGGCTGAGGCCCCCGGCGAGAGGGCGGATGCCGACCGCGGAGAAGCCGGCCTCGACCAGCATGCGGCGCAGGACGGGGGTCGGCGGCAGGTAGGCGACGGATGCGGGCAGGTACCGGTAGGCCGCGCGGTCGGAAAGCGCGCCGCCCAGGACCGGGACCACCTTGTTGAACCAGACGTCGAAGCCGAACCGCCAGAGCCCCGAGGTGGGCGCGTCGACCTCCAGCACGGCGAGGCGTCCGCCGGGACGAAGCACCCGGGCCGCCTCGGCGAACGTCGCCGCGAGGTCGGTGAAGTTGCGCAGCGCGTACCCGCACACGAGCCCGTCGAAGGCCCCGTCTGTGAAGGAGAGGTGGCCGGCGTCGGACTCCACGAGCGGGGTCTGAGCCCGGTTGGAGGCCAGCATCCCGGCGCTGAGGTCAGTGCCGACGACGGTGTGGCCACGCCGGGCCGCGGCGCGGGAGAGGTCGCCGGTACCGCAGGCCAGATCGAGGACGCGGGAGCCGGCGGGCAAGGCGAGCGCGTCGACGGTGGCGCGGCGCCAGCGCTGATCGAGCCCGAACGTCATCAGTCGGTTCACCAGGTCGTAGCGCGGCGCGATGGTGTCGAACATGGCGCGGACGCGGGCCGTCTTCTCCGAGTCGGCCGGGAGCGGCGACGTCTCGGTCGTGGCGCCGGCGGTGGCCCGTCCCCCGTCGTGCGGTCCGGCGTTCCGGCGGGGGGCCATAAGGTTGGAGGAGGAAGGCGTCGTCAGCGGTAGTAGCGGTAGACCACCTGGGCCACGCACGCCGGCTTCGGCGCGTCCTTGACCTCCATCACCATGTCGTAGGTGACCTGCACGCCGCCCTCGACGTCATCGACGGCGGCGACGGTCACGCCCATGCGCAGGTCGGAGCCGACGGGGACGGGGGAGGGGAACCGGACCTTGTTGCAGCCGTAGTTGACCCCGAACTTCATGTTGTCGACCCGGATGATCTTGTTGAGCAGCACCGGGGCGAGGGAGAGCGTCAGGTAGCCGTGGGCGATGGCCACGCCGAAGGGGCCGTCCTTGGCCCGCTCGGGGTCGACGTGGATCCACTGATGGTCGTCGGTCGCTTCGGCGAAGAGGTTGACCCGTTCCTGCGTGATGGGCTGCCACTCGGAGTATCCGAGCTGGTCGCCGACGAGCTTGTGAAAGGCGTCGACGCCGTCGACGGTGGTGGTCATGCTGCGCTCCTCGCTGGTCAGGGGTTCGATTTCCGGATTGGCACGCTACCCCCAGCAGCGTGGGGTGCCCTCACTACGCTGATCGAGTGACCGTCCCCCACGAGCACGACCACCTCCCTCCCCATCACCACCGTGACATCGGCGGCGGCGGGGCGCGGGCGGCCGTGTTCGGGGTCAGCGACGGGCTGGTGACGAACGTCTCGCTGGTGCTGGGCATGGCCGGGGCGAATCCCGGGGGTTCGATCGTGCGGCTGGCCGGCATTGCCGGGCTGATCGCCGGGTCGTTCTCGATGGCCGCGGGGGAGTACCTCTCGATGACGGCACAACGCGAGCTGATGGAGCGCGAGCTCGACGTCGAGCGGCGCGCGCTGGAGCGGCATCCGAAGGGCGAGGAAGCCGAGCTGCGCGGCATGTACGTGCGCCGGGGCATCGACCCGGCGGTGGCCGGGGACATGGCGAACCAGGTGATGCGCGACCCCGACCTGGCGCTGGAGACGCACGCCCGTGAGGAGCTGGGCATCTCGGTCGGACGACTCGGCTCGCCGTGGCAGGCGGCGCTCGCCTCGTTCGTGACGTTCGCCCTGGGGGCCTTCATCCCGCTGTTGCCGTGGCTCATCGGCTCGGGGACCGCGGCGATCGTGGGGTCGATCGTGCTGGCCGCCGTGGCCGCTGTGATCGTGGGTGTCGTGTTGGCGTCGTTCACCGAGCGCTCGAAGCTGTCGTCGGCGCTGCGGCAGCTGGCCGTGACGGCGGTGGCGGCGGCCGTGACCTACGGCGTCGGGAAGGCGATCGGGACGGGCGTCAGCTAGGTGGCGCTCCGGGCAAGGCGGTACGAGCGGTCGACGTGGTCGACCGTGAAGCCGAGCCGGCCGTAGAGCGCCACCGCGGCCTCGTTGGACTCGTCGGTGTAGAGCATGCCGACGTGGACGCCGCGCTCGGCCATGGAGTTGAGCCCCGCGACCGTGAGGGCCCGTCCGAGCCCGCCGCCGTGGTGGGCGGGGTCGACGCCGATCACGTAGATCTCGCCGAGGACGGGGGAGCGCTTGCGGTGGATCTTGGTCCAGCAGAAGCCGATGAGGGTGTTGCCGTCCGGGTCGTCGGGGTCGTCCGCTACGAGGAAGCCCTCGAGGTCCACCCAGTCGGCAGCGAGCCGCTCGTGGAGCTGCTCGAGCGTCCACGACCCCTGCTCGGGGTGCTCGGCGAAGGCGCGGTTGTTGACCCGCAGCCACGCCTCGTCGTCCTGTCCGGGCACGAACGGGCGCGTCACGAGGGGCCGCGTAGCCCGCAGCACGGCGTCGGCCAGGGGGAGCGGGACGCGCATCTGGATGACGTCGCGTTCGGGCACGAAGCCGTGCTGCTTGGCTCGTTCGTCGTCGGCCGGGCCGGCTTGCATCGCCCAGAGATGCAGCGGTCGAGCGGTGCCGTCCTTGTCGGCCAGGGTGACGGCGGCGCTGGTGAGCTCGTCGGCCAGCCCGGGCCCGGCGCCGGGGTTCCGGAAGGCGGGGTCTATGACGACGTGGATGGCCGTCGAGCCGTCGCGGGCCGGGGTCAGGAGCGCGAAGCCAGCCAGCGGACCGTCCGCGCCGGCGTTGTCGTTCTCGGCGAGCACGAGCCGACCTTCGTGGTGGGTACCGCCGTCATCGGCGAGCGCGTGGAGTTGGGGCTCGGGCAGGGGAGGGTGGTCGTCGGCGGCGTCGGCCCGCTCGAGCAACGCGCTCACGGCGTCTCGGCGCTGGGCGTCGAGCTCGCTCAGCGCCACCACGTCCATGGCGGCCAACGTAACCCGGTACCTTGAGCCAGTGGCGCGACCGAGGACACCGAAAGGCCGGGCACGGCTCGTGATGGAACGGTTGGCGGAGCTCTACCCGGGCACGGCCAAGGAGCTCTGCGCTCTCGACTTCGAGAACCCCTTCCAGCTCCTCGGCGCGACGATCCTTTCGGCGCAGACCACCGACGAGCGGGTCAACACGGTGACGCCGGTGCTCTTCGGCAAGTACCCCGACCCCGCTTCGCTGGCCGCGGCGAATCCCGAGGACGTCGAGGGGATCATCCACACGACCGGGTTCTTCAGGTCCAAGACCAAGAGCCTGATCGGCATGGCGGCCGCCGT
>DASXBZ010000065.1:0-2309 GCA_036491435.1 Acidimicrobiales bacterium | reverse complement strand
AGCAGAAGGTCCGTGCCGTCGGGCCCCCCGTGATAGTGCGACGGCGCCTCGTTGGAGCGCACGTCGTGGGGGAGATACTGGAGCGCCGTTGTCGGCACGTAGGGGACGACGGCGACGACGACGTCCGTGGTGCCCAGGAATTCGCTCGGAACGGGCCCGAAGAGGTCGCCGCGCCGGGCGTCGACGCCGTTGGCGCGGGCGCAGGCCACGGCGACAGGATCGATGTCGGTGCCGACGACGCGGGCCGAGGGCCGGCGCAGCCGGAGGGCGGCCGCGATCGCACCCGAGCCAGTACACAGGTCAACGGCGTTGCCGTTCTCGGGCAAGCGCGCTGCCGCCCGTGCTGCGAGCTCGAGGCTCTGCCACCTCGGGACATAGGTGCCGGGCTCGATCCTGACGACAAGCTCGCCGAAGGCGGCCTGCCCGGTCACCCAGGCCAGAGGCTCGCCGCGGAGGCGACGGTGTACGAGCGAGATCAATTTGGATCGCTCGCCGCCCGCTGCCGCGAGCAGCTCCGCGGCCTCCTCGTCGGCCGCCACGCACCCCGCTCGGGCGAGCATGTCGGAGAGCCGGGTCATCGCGGTCGCTCGCACGAGTGGGCCCAGATCCTCAGTCCAACATCGCCCCGGCGACGCGTGGACCCGAGCTGGGACCGTCGTCCCCATCCGTTTCGGTTGCTCCGGTACCGCGAGCCGGCAGTGTCTGCACCGGTGCATGGTTCGGCAAGAACAATGTCGGGACGAAGGCCAGCAGGATCGCGAAGAAAGACCACCAGAACGTGTGTGCGAACGCTGCGGCCACCGGGTCCGCGACGGCCGGCGGGAGCTTGCCCGTGGCCCCGACAACACCGGCCGACCCACCCGGGACCTTGATCCCCGCCGCCTTCAAGTTGCTCACGATCTGGCGCTCGAGCACCACCGCGAACAGCGCGGTTGCGACCGAGCCGCCGATGGTGCGAACGATGTTCATGACGGTCGACGCCTTGGGGATTTCGGCGTGGCTGAGGTCGAAGTAGGCGGCCGCGGTCACCGGCATCATCGTCAGACCCAGTCCGAGGCCGCGCAGGAAGAGGGTGGCCGCGAGAAAGACCTCGTTGGTCGAGGTGGTGACGAACGCCAGCGGCAAGGTCGCGGCCGCCATGAGGAGGATGCCGAAGGGCACCACGCGGCGCGGGCCCACCCGGTCGGTCATCGCGCCGGCCCAACGCATGATGCAGGCCGCGCCGATGCCCTGCGGTGCCATCAGGAGACCGGCTTGCCAGGCCTCCTGGCCTCGGGCGACCTGGTAGTAGATCGGGAGCAGGAACATGGAGCCGAACAACGTGGCGCCGATGACGAAGATGCAGATGTTGCCGATCGTGAAGTTGCGGTTCTTGAACGGGTGCAGATCCAGTAGCGGATGCTTCGCGTTGATCGCGCGCACGATGAAACCGGCCATCAGCAGGACACCGAGGATGAAGCTCACGAGTACCGACGTGCTCGTGAAGGAACCGGTCGTCCCGACCTCGGAGAGCGAGTACAGCAACAGGGCGAGGCCGGGTGACAAGAGGCAGAAGCCGAGCGTGTCGAACGGCGTGGTGAACCGCTCCTCGGTGTCGAACTTCGGCAGCCACCGTGCCGAGAGGATCAGTGTGATGATGCCGATCGGGACGTTGATGTAGAAGATCCAGCGCCAGCTGTAGTTGGAGACGATGAGGCCACCGATGACCGGGCCCATGATCGGGCCCAGGACCAGGGGCACGCCGATGATGCTCATCACGCGGCCCATGCGTTGCGGTCCGGCGGCGCGGGCGAGGATCGACTGGCCGACCGGGAGCAGCATGCCGCCGCCGAAACCCTGGAGCACGCGGAAGAAGATGAGCGAGTTGGCCGACCAGGCGAGGCCGCAGAGGCTGGAACCGATGACGAACAGGGCGGTGGACATCATCCAGATCCGTCGGGCGCCGAAGCGGTCGACGGCCCAGCCGCTGACGGGGGTCACGATGGCGAGCGCAAGGAGGTAGCCCGTCGCGACCCACTGGATCGTGGAGACCGGGACGTGGAAGTCCCGGCCGAGCGTGGCCAGCGCGACGGCGACGATCGTCGTGTCGAGGATCGACATGATCGAGCCCAGGACGACGATGGTCGCCGTTCGCCGGAGCTCGGGCGAGAGGGTGTACGTCGGTGCGTCGGTTTTGCTGCGGCGGGGCATCGGAATAGTTAATATTACTCAAATGTATGGGGTTGTCAAATAGTTGCGGTGGTGGGACAATCGGGGCATGAGCCTGGCCGAGGACGCATACGAGCGCCTGCGCCGTGTGGCGTTCGAGG
>DASXBZ010000064.1:0-8073 GCA_036491435.1 Acidimicrobiales bacterium | reverse complement strand
CTCCCGGCACACCCGTGCGATGTCCCACACGATGAGGAAGTAGCCGGCGAAGCCGAGCGTGCCGATCACGTCGAGCTCGTGCTCGATCTGCTTCCACGCCCCCGGCACGCGCTCGCACTCCGGCGGCCCGTACCGAGCCAGAGCCCCCTCGTGCACAAGGTGGCGCAGGTAGCCCTGCTCGGTCATGCCGTCGGGGACGGGGAAGTCGGGCAGCCGCGGCGCCACGAGGCGGAGGTCGAACGCGCAGGCGCGCCCGAGCTCGGCGGCCCGCTCGACGACACCGGGCCAGCGGGCGAAGCGCCGGCTCTGCTCGCCGGCCGAGCGCAGGCAGGCCACGGGGGCCGGGGGCAGCCAGCCCTCGAGCTCGGCCAGCGGGCGGCGCGCCCGCACGGCGGCGAGCGTGGTGGCGAGGCGGAACCCCGCCGGCGTCGCGTAGTGCACGTTGTTGGTGGCGACCGCGTCGACGCCCCACTCGACGGCCAGGCGCGCCAGCGCGTCGTTGCGCGCGGCGTCGATCGGATCGCCGTGGTCCCACAGCTCGAGGGCGACATTGGCACGCCCGAAGGCGTCGACGAGACGTCCGACTTCTCTGGCGGCCGCGCTGGGCCCTGCTTCCATCAGCGCGGCGGGGACCGCCCCTTTCCGACAACCACTGAGCACCAGCCAGTGTCCCCCTGCGGCGCGGGCCAGCGCGTCGAGGGTGAAGATCGGCTTCCCCTTCTCCCCGCCCGCGAGGTGCGCGTCGGCCAGCACGGTGGACAGCCGCGCGTAGCCGTCGGGGTCGCGGGCCAAGATGACCAGGTGCGCGCCGGTCGGGTCGGGCTCGCCCGTGCGCAGGCCGGCGGGCGCGAGCGTGACCTCGGTCCCGAAGACCGTCGGCAGCCCGCACACCCGCGCCGCCTCGGCAAAGCGCACCACGCCGTAGAAGCCGTGATGGTCGGTCAGCGCGAGCGCGGTCAGCCCGAGCCGGTCGGCCTCGGCCACCAGTTCCTCGGGGTCGCTGCTCCCGTCGAGGAAGCTGAATCCCGAGTGCGCGTGGAGTTCCGCGTACTCCTCAGTCATAGAGCGCCTCGACCCACCAGCGCCCGCGCTCGGAGCAGAGCAGCCGCGCCACGCCCTCTTCGGTCACGACCTGCAGACGGGCCCGGCGGCGGCGGACGGACCACCAGCGCTCGGTGACCGGCCAGGGGCCCGCCCACGCGGCGACCTTCTCCCAGGGCCCGCCGTCGACCGATAGCCGGTCGATCGGCGCGGTCAGCAGGCCGCGCCCGCTCACCACCATGGCGTTGTCCTCGGCGTCCACCAGCTCGGCGCGCCGGGGCACCTGCAGCACGTCGGTCGGCGCGGGCGGCGGCAGCCGGCCCGGCCACGGCGCGCCGGCTGCATCAACGTCCGCTTCGGGACTGCCCCAGGGGACCAGCACCGACTGGCCGGCGGGATCGCGCCCGCCGCGGAGGCGACCGATCAACACGGCCTCGATCCCCAGGCGTTCCTGTACCTGTACGAAGGAGCGGGCGGCGCGCGCGTCGGCCTCGGACGCGCCGCCGAAGAAGCCGGGCTGTGACGGCGGGGGGGGCGCGTCGGACGGGCGATCGGGGTCCTCGCCGCGCGCGACGCGCAGCCGGCGTTCGATGGCGCGGTCGCGCAGTCCCGTCAGCTCCCCGCTCTCGCCGCGCGCCACCGCGTGGCAGGCCGCCGCGTCCGCGCCGAAGCGATCCGAGACGTTCGCCACCGGCAGCGCGGCGAACTGACCCAGCGTCGTCACCCCGAGGCGCTGCAAGGTGACGGCCAGGTCGGGACGTGCCAGCGTGGCCACCGACCACGGAGCGAGGAAGTCTGCCGTACCCCCTGGCGGGACAATCAGCTCGGAGCGGGCCGCCAGCATCGCGGCGAAGAGCCCGTCCGCAATGCCGATCTTGACCTCATCACCGACCTTGTCGACGTCCTCGAGGTCGTCAAGATTGTCGACTTCGTCGAGCGCGCCGATGACGGCGGCCAGACGCGCCACGACCGCCTCCTCGCCGCCGAAGAAACGGGCCGGCCCGCGGGCCGGCAGCGCGCCGACACCGAGCCGGATCGGATGCACCCACGGGCAGAGCTCGCTGGCCCGCGCCAGGACGCGGGCGAAGCCTCGGGCTTCCTCACCCCGCGGCCCCTCCTCGAGGAGCCCGGGGCACCAGATGACGACTAACCGTTCCACTACCTTCCACCGCTTTCTGCTGCACCACCTGATTCATGCCGCGCCGTCCGACAGCGACTCCGCTGTCGCCACCGTCCCCGAGTCGGCGGGCAACCACAGCGAGCACTCCGTCACCCGGCCGGCGGCGCGGCGCCCGCTCACGCGCACCTCGGCGCGTCGGCCGCGCAGGTAGCCGTGGCCGCGACCAACGCCCTCCCACTCGACTGCTCCCACAGCGAGGGACAGGTCACCGCCCTCGGGCCAGCTCCCCGCCCCCTCGAGCAACACGACCAGCGCGGCCTGACGATCACGGGCGCGTGCGGTGAGATGGCGGGCCGCAGTGAGGCGCGCCCGGCCGGGCGGGCGCACCAGGACCGCGTCGACACCGGAGAGAAGGTCACCGGCCGCCTCGGCCCAGCCCGCTCCGGGGTGGGGCACGAAGACGACCCGGCGCAGGTCGAGCCCGAGGCCGGCCGCGGCGACCACGCCGGGGTCGGGCAGACCCACGGCGGCACACCAGCTCCCCGCGGCCGATGCCGCGCCCAGGAGGGCGAGCGCCAGGGTCGTTGCGCCGTGGCCCGGCTGCCCCGAGACGACGATCGTCGTGCCGCGGCGCAACGAACCGCTCGGAAAGAGCGGGGCGAGTGGCGCGGGCACCGGCAGGGTCCGCCCGGCGACCGGCGTCGTGGGCCGGACCCGGTCGGCCAGACCGGCGGGGAGTTCCCTGGGGTCCCCGGGGTCCCGGCGCGGGGTGACGGGATCGGGAGATGGCGCTGCCCCGGTGGTAGAGAAAGCGAACATATGTTCGTACCTTAACGAGGCGGTGCCTCCACTGCTCAGAGAGCCGAAGTCGCAGGTCAGGGGGTGTCGCGTCCGGATCGGGCCTCGTAGGTCACAATGCAGCCGCATGTGCGGACGCTTCGCCCTCTACACACCGCCGGCGCGGATCGCCCGCTACTTCGAGGCCACCCTGGCGGAGGGCGAGGACTCCGAGCACGAACCCAGCTGGAACGTCGCCCCCACCGACGAGGTCCTCGGCGTGCGGGACCGCCCGCAGAAGGACGGGGGCGACCCGGTGCGGACGCTGATGACGTTTCGTTGGGGCCTCATCCCGTGGTGGTCGAAGGACAGCAAGGGAGGCAGCCGGCTGATCAACGCGCGCAGCGAGACGGTGACGACGCGCGCGTCGTTCCGCGAGGCGTTCAAAGAGCGGCGCATCATCGTGCCGGCCGACGGCTTCTTCGAGTGGCGCCGGCTGAAGACCGGCGGCAAACAGCCCAACTACTTCACCCGCGCCGACGGCGCGCCGATGGCGTTCGCCGGGTTGGCGGAGCGCTGGCGCGACAAGGCGGCACCCAAGGACGCGCCGCCGATCCGGAGTTGCGCCATCATCACGGCGCCGGGCGGCGCGGACATGCAAGGCATCCACGACCGCATGCCGGTGATCCTCGACCCGTCGACGTTCGACGTGTGGCTCGACCCGGCCAACGAGGACGTCGAGGAGCTCAAGGCGCTGTTGCGCCCGCCGCCGGCCGGAACGGTGGTGCACCATCAGGTCGGGCAGCGCGTCGGTAACGTCAAGAACAACGATCCAGAGCTGATCGCAACAGTGTGAGGTGAGCGTGGGGGAAAGGGGAAGGGAAGAGGCGCGGCGTTTCGACCGCAGGACGATGATCGCCGCGGCACTGGCGGGTGGCGGAGCGGCGGTTGCTGGGGTGGCACGCCGAGGCAACGCCGCCGCAGCCGATGTAAGGCTGGTGCAGGCGGCGGCTACGACAAAACCGGCAGGCTCGGATCTCGGGGCGATCGAACACGTCGTCTTCCTGATGCAGGAGAACCGGTCGTTCGACCACTACTTCGGTACATACCCGGGAGTGCGGGGGTTCGACGACCACCCGAACGGGAAGCTCGGCGCGTTCAGCCAGGCTTGGCCGGGCGGGCGCGACAGCCATCTCCTGCCCTTCCATCTCAACTCGAAGTCGGGCATCGGCGAGTGCACGCACGACCTGACGCACGACTGGAAGCCGCAGCACCTTTGCCGGGGGAATGGCAACAACGACGCGTTCGTCTCGACGCACACCATGGCCCAGTACGAGGGCGAGTCCGGCACCGCGACGATGGGGTACTACCGGAGGATCGATCTTCCGTTTTATTACGCGCTGGCCGACGCGTTCACGATCTGCGACAACTATCACTGCTCCGTCCTTGGCCCGACGCACCCGAACCGGCTGATGAGCCTGTCCGGCACGGTCGACCCCGCGGGGACGGCGGGCGGCCCGGTGCTCGAGACCAACGACAGCTCGGACGCGACCTACAGCGTGAGCTGGGACACGATGCCCGAGGTGTTGGAGGACGCTGGCGTGAGTTGGAAGGTGTACAACCCCGTGGGGACGCCGTACACGCCTGCATTCATCGAGCAGCACGGCCTGTTGATCAGCGACGCCATCCTCCCCTACTTCAAGCAGTACTCGAACCCGAACTCAGCGCTGTACCAGAAGGCGTTCCTGCCGCTGTATCCGACCGACTTCGCGGCCGACGTGACGAAGGGGACGTTGCCCGCCGTTAGCTGGGTCACTCCGCCCCTTGGCTACGACGAGCACCCGCCGGGGGCACCGGCCATGGGCGAGTGGTACACGAGCCAAGTACTGCGGACGTTGATGTCGAATCCAAAGGTGTGGGCCAAGACGGTGGTCTTCCACTGCTACGACGAGAATGACGGGTTCTTCGACCACGTGCCGCCGCCGGTGCCTCCGCCCGGCACGGCGGGCGAGTACGTGACGACCTCGCCCCTCCCGTCGACGGCGCAGGGCGTGGCGGGACCGGTGGGGCTGGGATACCGCGTGCCGATGCTGGTGATCTCGCCGTTCAGCCGCGGCGGCCATGTGGCCTCCGAGGTGGCAGATCACACGTCGCAGCTCCGATTCCTCGAGGCCCGATTCGGGGTTCGGGCACCCAACATCTCGGCGTGGCGCCGCAAGCACACGGGCGACCTGACCTCGACCCTGCACATGGGCCACGCGCAGGTGGGCGTGCCGAAGTTGCCGAGCACCGCGCACGACCAGAAGGCAGACATGGCCGCACTCGGATGCACCTCCGCCGACCTCGTCGAGGCGGGTGACAACCAGCCCCTGTACCCGATTCCCGCGCACCAGACCATGCCCCTGCAAGAGACCCGGTAGCGGATTCCTTTCGTGAGCAGGGTGCCGCGGGGCGCGATGGTTCGGCACGCGGTGTCGGCGGTGGTGTTGGTGGCCGCGGCGACGGCCGCGTTGGGAGCGGGAGGGGGGGCGGCGTCGGCGGCGTCGGCGGCGTCGAAGAGCGACGGCCTGACGCATCCGCTGGTCGGCGCGTACTACTACCTGTGGAACCCCGAGAACTTGATCGCCGGGGGTTCGCTGCGCTCCCAGTTGGTCCCGCCGCAGAGGCCACCTTTCGGGCTCATCGACTCGAACAAGACGCAGACGGCCACTCGTGACATCGCGAACGCGCACAAGGCCGGCGTCAATTTCTTCGCCATCGACTGGTGGCCCTACGACCCCGCCTTCTCTGGCCGCAACTACCTCACGGCCGACGCCGCCATGAAGGAGTTCCTCGCCGCACCGGACCTCAAGGAGATGAAGTTCGCGATGTTCTACGAGACCTGGAACCTCGGCTTCGACGCGGGCCGTGAGCAGACGCCCGTCTCCGAGCAGGAGGAGCTGCACTTCGACTCGGACATGCTGGCGCTGGCACAGCACTACTTCTCGAATCCCTCATACCTGCACATCGAGGGGCGGCCGGTCGTCTACCTGTACCTGACCCGTACGCTCACGGGCGACGTGGCCGGGATGATACGCGGGGCGCGCACTTACCTGGAGCAGCACGGATACGCCGACCCGTTCTTCATCGGCGACGAGGTGTACTGGCGCGTGACGCCCCAACTCCAGGCGCCGAACGAGCCGGTGTTCACCGGGCAGCCGCAGCTGGGCCGGATCGAGCAGTTCGACGCCGTGACCTCGTACACCTTGTACTACGGCGACCCGCAGCAGGCGAACGGGCCGGCTGGCGACTCGACGGGCTATCCCGGGACGACACACATCGCCGCGGACCAGCGGTTCCTGCTGACGCTCTACCGACAGGCCACCGACAACAAGGTCCCGGTCCTCCCCGTCGTGCAGCCCGGTTTCAACGATCGAGGCTTCCGGCTGACGACGAACCATCCGGCCCAGCCGCGTCAGTGGCTGGCGGGTGACGGGCCGTCCTCCACCCTCGACCAGATGCTCCGCTGCGTGGCCATCCCCGAGGTCGATCCCGCCCTGCCCATCGTCATGGTCACCTCGTGGGACGACTGGAACGAGGACACCGGCATCGAGCCGATCCCGGGCACGCTGACGACCAAGGACGACAGCCCCAGTGGGACCGCGTACACCCAGGGCTACCAGTACGGCGGCGAGGGCACGAGCGAGGCGCACACGCTCGGTCGCGACGTGCGCGTGCTCGACCGGGCGTACGCACGGGGCGAGATCGGTGGCTCGTCGCCATCACGGGCGCTCGGGTGCCAGGAACCGTGAATGCCGACGGCGTCCCGTGTCGCTCGGAGCGGTGCGTGAACGACGTGTCGCTCCCATTGACTCTCGACAGTGGGTGCGCGATAACGGGCAAGAAGGGTGTAGTGCCGCTCAATGGGAAGAGATGGGGTCGCCGTCAGGGTAGGAGGCCACCATGAAACATCTGATAATCAGCAGGCTGGCACCGGGGATCGAAAACTCCCGTAAAGCGCTCGAGGTGTTCCAGAAGACGGGCCTGCCGCCGGGGACCGAGTCCACATGGGCGGCCGCAGACGGAAAGACCTTCATCAGCCTCGTCGAGACTGACGAAGTGGACATGGTGGCGGCTTCGACGTACGCCCCGTTCTTCGAGGAGACCAACACGATCCCGGTGGTCCCGCTCGATGACGCGTGGATGAGGGCGATCGAGAGCGCGCAGAACAACTGGGGCTGAGAGGCGCGGCACACCGCCTCGAGCCTCGTCGACCTGAGCGAGCGGAGTCGCCCGCCAACCCTCAGACTCGCCCGGTCGGGGCCTGAGCCGACGAAGCGGTGAACCGCGGCTACGCGCGCCGGCGTCATGCCGCGGGGGCCCGACAGGTCTCAGCCCATCGTCTTCTGACCATCGAGCGTCTCGCGCAGGATGTCGGCGTGGCCGGCGTGCTGCGCCGTCTCGCAGGCGATGTGCAGGAACACCCGCCGGGCCGATCGAGAGGCGTTCTTCGGGAACCATGGAGCCACGGGCAGAGGGTGCGAGAGATCGAGGGAGGGAATCGTCGCGACGAGCTCGTCGGTCCGGGCCGCCACCTCCTCGTAGTGGTTCAGCAAACCGGCCAAGGTCTCACCTTCGAGCATCCGAAAGCTGGCGGCGTGGTCGGCCATGGCCTCCTCGGAGAAACCCGACATGGCACCGGGTCCTTCGTGGATGAACCGCACCCAACTCTCCTCCACCTTGGTGACGTGCTTGACGAGGCCGCCGAGGCACAGCTCGCTCACGGTGGTGCGCTTCGCCGCCGCCGGGTCATCGAGGCCCTCGACCGTGCGCCGGAGGAATCTCCGATGGGCCTGCAACGTCTCGATGATGTCGGCCCGCTCCTGGTCCAGGTCGCTGCTCGAAGCACTGCTCGGGGTGGTGGTCACGGTCGGCCTCCTTGGCTGTATTCATCCGATAGGGCCATCATGCGCTGCAAAAGTGGACATCTCGTGGCCACTTTTTTAGATCCTCGAGGCCGTCGCCACGATCAGGTCGGTCTCCGCCGGACGCGCGCCCAGTCCGACCCGCCGGCCCTTCCAGCCGGTGCGCGCCAACGCGGCGTCGAAGTAGCGCGTGTCGAAGCCGAGCTCGAGCCAGCCGTAGGTGCGGCTCGA
>DASXBZ010000063.1:0-13858 GCA_036491435.1 Acidimicrobiales bacterium | reverse complement strand
CCGGGCACCGGGACGTTCGCCCCGATCTGGTACAGGGCGATGACGGCGAGCGTGAAGACGACCTTGTTGCGAAGGTCGGGAACCCGAAAGATGTTGGCGAGCCGGGAGAGCATTGCCGTCCCCTCAGCGCTGGCCCGGTGCGGTCACTAGCGGTTCATCAGGGCATTGCCCGCGGCCGGCGGACGCCCCTGCGCGTAGGGCAGCGGCACCCGTTCGACGGTGCCACCGGCGGCGGTGATCGCCGCCTCGGCCGACTTGGAGAAGCCGTGGGCCGAGACGCGCATGGGCCGGCTGACCGTGCCCTGTCCCAGGATCTTCACCAGCGCCTTCGGGCGCACGACACCCGCCTTGATCAGCGTCTCCACCGTGACCTCATCGGCGCCGAGGGCGTCGAGGGCCGCGAGATTGACCGGGGTGTAGGCGACGCGGAAGGGGTTCTTGAACCCCTTCAACTTCGGAATCCGCTGCATCAAGGGCAACTGCCCACCCTCGAAGCCGGCCGGCACAGTGTTGCGGGCCTTCTGTCCCTTGGTGCCGCGACCGGCCGTCTTGTGGCCCTTGCCGCCGGTGCCCCGCCCCACGCGGCGCTTGGTCTTGGTCGCGCCCTTCGGTGGTGCCAGGTCGTGGAGCTTCACTTCGCCACCTCCTCCACACTGACGAGGTGTGGCACCCGGGCGATCATGCCCCGGATCTCGGGGCGGTCCGGCAGCTCGTTCGTCTGGCCGATCCCGCGCAGGCCCAGCGCCCGCAGCGTGCCGCGGTGCTTGGGTTTCGTACCAATGGCCGAGCGCGTCTGGGTGACCCGCAACTGCGCCCCTGCCAATTCTTTCTTGGTCCTACCGCCGGCCATGGTCAACCCGCCTCTGCGGTGTAGAGATCGGTCTCGCGCTTGCGTTCGCGCCAGGAGCGCAACACGCCGCCCGGCGTCACCTCGTCGGGAGCCTTGCCCCGGAGCGCGGCCACTTCGTCGGGGCGCCGCAGCTGCTTGAGGCCCTCGATGGTGGCGTGCGCGACGTTGATCCCGTTGGAGGAGCCCAGTGACTTCGCCAGGATGTCGCGAATGCCGGCCATCTCGAGGATATGGCGCGCCGCACCACCGGCGATGACGCCGGTTCCGGGTGCAGCCGGCTTGAGCAGGACGCGGCCGGCGCCGCTCTCGCCGATGACGGGGTGGACGATGGTGCTCCCGGCGAGGGGGACGTCGAAGAGGTTTTTGCGCGCCTCTTCGATCCCCTTTTGGACCGCGAGGCCGGCTTCTTTCGCCTTGCCGTAACCGAGGCCCACCTTGCCGTTGCCGTCGCCGACGACCATGAGCGCGGCGAACGAGAAGCGTCGGCCACCCTTCACGACCTTGGCGACGCGGTTCACCTTGATGGTGCGTTCTTCGTACTGTGTCTCGGCCATGCTTAGAACTCCAGTCCCTCGGCTCGTGCCGCATCTGCCAGGACGGCAACACGGCCGTGGTAGACGAAGCCACCACGGTCAAAAACCGCCCTGGTGATCCCGGCCGCCTTCGCCCGGGAACCAAGCAAGCGTCCGACCGACTCTGCGCCACTCACGTTACCGCCGCCACTCTTGCCCAAGGACGCGCGGAGGTCCGGCTCGACCGAGGAGGCCGCGGCCAGGGTACGACCAGCGGTGTCATCGATGAGCTGGGCCGAAATGTGCCGGTTGGAGCGGTGGACGGCGAGGCGGGGGCATTCGGCCGTCCCGGTCACTTTGGTTCGCACCCGCGCGTGACGACGGAGGCGCAGACGCGTGCGATCGCTCGTGCGTGCCATTACTTCGCCGCCTTTCCAGCCTTGCGGAGCACTCGTTCGTTGGCGTAGCGCACGCCCTTGCCCTTGTAAGGCTCGGGCTTGCGCAACTTGCGGATGTCGGCCGCGACCTGTCCCACCTTCTCCTTGTCGATGCCCTTGACGATGATCCGCGTCGGGACCGGCACCTCGAAGCTGATCCCCTCGGGCGCGTTGACGACAACAGGGTGGGAGAAGCCGAGCGCGAGCTCGAGCGCGTTGGAACCACGCGCCGTGGCGCGGTAACCCACACCGACGATCTCGAGCTCCTTGGTGAAGCCGTCTGTCACGCCCGAGACCATGTTGGCCACGAGCGAGCGCGAGAGCCCGTGCAGCGCACGGTGATGGCGCTCGTCATCGGGGCGGCTGACGACGAGGGTCTCTCCGTCCTGCGCGATGGTGATCCCCTCGGGGAGATTCCGTTCGAGCGTCCCTTGTGGGCCCTTCACGTTGACGGTCGCGCCGCTCAGTGTGACGGTGACGCTGGAGGGGACGGTGATCGGCGAGCGTCCGACGCGCGACATCAGGCCTCTCCTCGCGGGTTGGAGCTCGTTAACGGCCTACCAGACATGGCAGAGCACCTCCCCGCCGAGGTGCTTGCGGCGCGCCTCAGCGTCGGTCAGGAGCCCCTGGCTGGTCGAGACGACGGCCACGCCCATGCCTCCGAGGACGCGCGGCATCCCGTCGGCGCGGGCGTAGATGCGCAGACCGGGCTTGGACACGCGCTTGATGCCCGCGATGGTCCGCGTGCGGTCGCCCGCGTACTTCATGGTGATCTCGAGGGTGGTGCCGGGCTTGCCATGATTGGGCTCCACGTTGTAACCCGCAATGAAACCTTCCCGCTCGAGGATGTCGGCGAGCGATGCCTTGAGCTTGGAGCCGGGCATCTTGACGGTGTCGTGCTGGGCCGAGTTGGCATTGCGGATCCGGGTGAGCATGTCCGCGATGGGGTCGGTCATGGTCATGGCGGCCTACCAGCTCGCCTTCGTGACGCCGGGCACCTCGCCCGCATGCACCATCACGCGCAAGCAGATGCGGCACAACCCGAACTTGCGGTAGACGGCCTTGGGCCGCCCGCACCGCTGGCAGCGGGTGTATCCCCGCACCTTGAACTTGGGTGTGCGTCGCTGCTTCTCGATCAGAGCTTTCTTCGCCATGCTGTTACCGGGTCTCCTGTCGGAAGGGAAAGCCGAACGCCGTCAGGAACGCCCGTCCTTCCTCGTTGGTGCGTGCGGTGGTGACGATCGTGATGTCCATACCGCGGGTCGTGTCGATCTTGTCGTAGTCGATCTCTGGGAATACCAGCTGCTCGGTCAGGCCGAAGGTGTAGTTGCCGCGGCCGTCGAACGATCGTGGCGAGAGGCCCCGGAAGTCACGGATGCGGGGAATGGCCAGGGCCAGGAGGCGGTCGAAGAACTCCCAGGCGCGGTCGCCGCGCAGGGTGGCCTTGACCCCGATGTTCTGGCCCTCGCGGAGTTTGAAGCCCGCGATGGACTTCTTGGCCCGGGTGACGATCGGCTTTTGGCCCGTGATCACCTCGAGGTCGCGCTGGGCGCCCTCGATGAGCGATGCCTGCTGGGTGGCGCGGCCGACGCCCATGTTGATGACGATCTTCTCCAGCCGCGGCACTTCCATGATGTTGGCCAGGCCGAGCTCTGCCTTGAGCTGATCCCGGACCTCGGTCAGGTAGCGCTCCTTGAGCCGGGGGCGTATGGGGGTGCTGGTCGTGCTCACAGCGTCGACCCGCACTTCTTGCAGACCCGTACCTTCTCGCCGTCGGCTTCGATCTTGTAGCCGACACGTGTCGGCCGGTCGCAGCTCTTGCAAATGAGCGCCACGGTCGAGATGTGCACCGGCATGAACTTGTCGATGACGCCGCCCTGTTGGGTCGCTCGTGTCGGCTTGGCGTGGCGCTTGGCGACGTTGACGCCCTCGAGGATCACCTTTTGACGATCAGGGATGGCGCGGACGACTTCGGCCTTCTTGCCCTTGTCCTTGCCCTGCAGGACCATCACTTGGTCACCCTTTTGGATCTTCATCACAACACCTCCGGGGCGAGCGAGACGATGCGCATGAACCGCTTGTCGCGCAGTTCACGACCGACCGGGCCGAAGATGCGGGTCCCGCGCGGTTGCTGTTGGTCGTTGATGAGGACGGCGGCGTTCTCGTCGAAGCGGATGTAGCTGCCGTCCGGACGGCGCTTTTCCTTCTTCGTGCGCACGACGACGCACTTGACGACATCGCCCTTCTTCACGGCGGCGCCGGGGATGGCGTCCTTCACCGTGGCGACGAAGACATCGCCGATGCTGGCGTAACGCCGGCGCGAGCCGCCGAGCACGCGGATGCAGAGCACCTCACGCGCGCCGGAGTTGTCGGCCACCCTGAGCCGGGATTCCTGCTGAATCATCGAGCGCGCTCCACCACTTCAGTCAGGCGCCAGCGCTTGAGCTTGGAGAGCGGACGGGTCTCTTGCACCCGGACGCGGTCCCCCACCTTGGCGGTGTCCTCGGCGTCGTGGACGTAGAGCTTCTTGGTGCGCTGCACGGTCTTGCCGTACTTGGGGTGCCGCACGCGGTCGACCACCGCGACGACAACGGTCGCGGTCATGGCGTCAGACACGACGATGCCCTCGCGGACCTTGCGGCGGTTGGCCCGCCCCGTGTCCTCCGGCTCGGCGACCGTCTTCGTTGCCGTGGTGGCCGTCGCCGGCACCGGCACCGCGGCCTCGACGTCGTCCGCCGGCAGCTCGGCCGCGGCCTCGGCCGCCACCGCTTCGAGCGCCTTCTCCGCGTCCGCGGCGGCAGCCTTCGCCGCCTCGGTGGCTTCGTCAGTTTCCGGGGTCTCGTCGGCCATCAGGCCTCTTCCTCTTCTTCGTCGATTTCGTCGTCGTCCACTTCGTCGTGGTCGTGGTCGTGGTCGTGGTCGTGCAGCACGCCATCGGCCTCGGCCTCCGCCTCGGCAGCGGCGGCCTTGGCCGCGGCACGGTCCTCACGCTCGGCGTCCTCGGCGGCCAACTTGGCCCGGGCCGCCTCGTGCTCCGCGGCCGTCGGGGCCACGTAAGCACCCTCGGCCTCGAGGATCTCGCGGCCCCGCAGCACAGTCAGCATCCGCGCCACCTCGTGGCGGACCTGTCCGATACGCGCAGGGTTGTCCAGCTGGCCGGTGGCGAGCTGGAAGCGCAGGTTGAAGAGCTCGCGACGCGAATCGCCCAGTCGGGCGGTCAGCTCGTCGCCGTCGAGCATGGAGAGATCGTGTGCGGTCGGCATCAGACTGCGACCTCGGGGTGACCGTGGGAACCGGGCCGGACCACGAAGCGCGCCTTGAACGGAAGCTTCTGGATGGCGCGCTCCATGGCGGCGCGTGCCAGCGGCTCGTCCACACCGGCCAGCTCGAACAGGACGCGACCGGGGTGCACGGGGGCCACCCACAACTCGGGGTTGCCCTTGCCCGAGCCCATGCGGGTCTCGGCCGGCTTCTGGGTGACCGGCTTGTCCGGGAAGACGCGGATCCACACCTTTCCGCCACGCTTGACGTGACGGGTCATGGCGATACGTGCGGCCTCGATCTGACGTGCCGTGAGCCAACCCGGCTCCAGGGCCTGGATCCCGAAGTCCCCGAACGAGACCGAGGTCCCGCCCCGCGCGGCACCGGTCAGGCGCCCCCGCTGGGTCTTGCGGTGCTTGACCTTCTTCGGCATCAACATGTCAGTCCGACTCCTTGCGGAAGTGCGGCGCCTCGTGGTGCTCGTGCCGGGCCTGGCGCTCCATTTCCTCGTCCTGGGCCAGCTGGCGCTCCAGATCGTCGGGCTCGGTCGGCTGGGGCAGCAGGTCGCTGACCGGCTCGACGGTCTCCTCGTCCGCTTCCGCTTCCCCTTCTGCCTGCTCGACCGCACCGTTGGCGACGGCAGCGGTCTCCGTCTCGGTGACTGTCTCCGTGTCGGTGACTGTCTCCGTGTCGACGGCTGTTTCGGTGTCCGTCTCGATCTCGGTGTCCGTGTCCGTGTCCGTGTCGTCATCAGCCGCGAAACCTTCGGCGCGGCGGCGCCCACCGCCCGCGGTAATCAGACGCCGCGGGCCGCTCTGGCCCGAGGTCTCGCCGACCGCCATGGCCGCCTCGCGCGTGATCTTGTCCTCGATCGAGACCTTGTACGGCAGGATGTCGCCCTTGTAGATCCAGACCTTGACGCCGACGCGTCCCGAGGTCGTGCGCGCCTCGCGGAAGCCGTAGTCGATGTCCGCACGCAGGGTGTGCAGGGGCACCCGGCCCTCGCGGTACTGCTCCTTGCGCGACATTTCCGAACCGCCGAGACGGCCCGAGCACTGCACCTTGATGCCCTGGGCACCTGCCTTCTGGACTGTCTGGATGGCTCGCTTCATGGCGCGGCGGAAAGCGACGCGGCGCACGAGCTGGTCGCAGATCCCCTGGGCGATGAGCGCAGCGTCGAGCTCGGGCTGCTTGATTTCCTGGATGTTGAGCTGGATCCGGTTCTGCAGGCCCGTGATCTCCTCGAGGTGCTTCTTCAGGCGGTCGGCCTCGGCACCACGGCGACCGATGACGATGCCCGGGCGCGCGGTGTGGATGTCGACGCGCAGGCGGTCACGAGTGCGCTCGACCTCGATCCGGCTGACGGCGGCCGCCTCGAGCTGCTTCATCAAGTAGTCGCGGATCTTCCAGTCCTCGACCACGAATTCCTTGTAGTGCCGCTCCTCGAACCAGCGGGACTTCCAGTCGGTGGTGATCCCGAGCCGGAAGCCGTAGGGGTTTACCTTCTGGCCCATTTACTCGTCCTTGCCCTTCGCGTCCGCGTCGTCGTTGTCCTCGGTGGTCTCGTCTGCATTCGCCTCGACGGTGTCCGTTTCCGTTTCGGCTTCTTCCGTCTCTTCGGTCGCCGTCGATTCCGTGACCGTCTCGTCACCAACGGCCTCGTCGGTCACTGCGTCTTCCACGTCATCGGCCTCTGTCTCTTCGGACGTCGCCTGCTCGGCCTCGGCCTTCGCGTGCGCGGCCCGGCGGCGCGACAGTCGCCCGGACAAGTCGGCCCGCCGGCGCGAGGCGTCGACCCGGCGGGACCGGTTGGCGCTCACCGCCTCCATCCGGCGTCGGCGCAACTCGAGCTGGTCGGCCGGCAGCCGGCTCACGATGATCGTGATGTGGCAGGTCCGCTTGCGGATCCGGGTGGCCCGGCCGCGGGCCCGGGGACGCCAGCGCTTCATGGTGGCGCCCTCGTCCGCGTAGCAGGCCGAGACGTAGAGCTCCTCGGGGTTCTGCGAGTCGTTGTGCGCCGCGTTGGCCACCGCCGAGGTGAGGACCTTGCCGATGAGCTCGGCCGCCTCGCGCTCGGTCCCGGTCAGGATTTCGGCCGCACGCTGCACGTCCTCCCCGCGGATCAGGTCGAGCACCTGGCGGGCCTTCGACGCCGACATGCCGCAGTGGCGGTGCACGGCGCGGGTCCCAGGGCGCTCGTTCGTCTTGACGCCGGTCATCGCCGGGCCCCTCGCTCCTGGCCGGCGTGGTAGCGGAACGTGCGCGTCGGCGCGAACTCGCCCAGCTTGTGGCCCACCATGGACTCGGTCACGTACACGGGGACGTGACGGCGGCCGTCGTGCACGGCGATGGTGTGCCCGACCATGTCGGGGATGATCGTGGACCGGCGGGACCAGGTCTTGATGACCCTCTTGTCCCCGCTGGAGTTCAGGACGTCCACCTTCTTGAGCAGGTGGCCGTCGACGAACGGTCCTTTCTTCAGGCTACGCGGCATGTTTCCTCAACCCTCGCCTAGCGCCGCGCGCCGCGGGTGCGGCGCCGGCGGACGATCATCGAATTGGACTTCTTGTTGCGAGAACGGGTGCGGCCCTCAGGCTTGCCCCAGGGCGAGACCGGGTGACGGCCACCCGACGACTTGCCCTCGCCACCGCCGAGCGGGTGGTCGACCGGGTTCATGGCCACGCCGCGGGTCTGCGGGCGCTTGCCCTTCCAGCGGTTGCGGCCCGCCTTGCCCACCTTGATGAGCTCGGCCTCTGCATTGCCGACGACACCGAGGGTGCCGCGGCAGTCGATGGAGACGCGGCGCATTTCGGTCGAGGGCAGCCGCAGCGTGGCGAACGCGCCCTCCTTGGCGACCAGCTGGACGCTCATGCCGGCGCCGCGGGCCATTTTGCCGCCGCCGCCGGGACGCAGCTCGACGTTGTGGATGGTCGAACCGACGGGGATGTAGCGCAGCGGCAGCGCGTTGCCGGGCCGGATGTCCGCGCCCTGGCCGCTCTGTAGCTTGTCGCCGACCTTCACCCCTGCCGGGGCGAGGATGTAGCGCTTCTCGCCGTCCACGTAGTGCAGGAGGGCGATCCGCGCGTTGCGGTTGGGGTCGTACTCGATGGTCGCAACCTTGGCCGGGATGCCGTCCTTGTTGCGGCGGAAGTCGATGACCCGGTACTGCTGCTTGTGGCCGCCGCCGCGATGGCGCGACGTCTTGCGGCCGTAGCTGTTGCGCCCACCGCTCTGGGGCTTCGGGGCGAGCAGTGACTTCTCGGGACGGTCGCGGGTGATCTCGGAGAAGTCCGAGACGGTCTGGAAGCGCCGTCCTGGGCTGGTTGGCTTACGTGAGCGAAGTGGCATGAGGGGTTCCGATCAGCGCTCGAACAGGTCGATGGAGTCGTCGGGGTGGAGCGTCACGATGGCGCGCTTGGTGTTGGGGCGCTTGCCCCGCACGTTGGTGCGCCGGTTGCGCGTCGACTTCCCCTTGCGGTTGAGGGTGTTGACGTTGGTCACGCGGACGCCGAAGGTCCGCGCGACAGCGTGCGCCACCTCGATCTTGGTGGCCCCCGGGTCGATGATGAAGGTGTAGACGTTCTGCTCCATCAACGCGTAGCTCTTCTCCGAGACCACCGGACGGATCAGCACGGACATCGCGTCACGCATCGGCGTCGTCCTCCTTGGCCTTCTTGGCTGCCCGTGCCTTGCGGGCCGGCGCCTTCTTGGCCGGCTCGGCGGCGGGCTCGGTCTCCGCAGCCTCGGTCTGCGCAACCTCGGTCTCGGGGGCCTCGGTCTCGTCGTCGACGTCGGTGGCGGCAGCCTTGGCGGCCTTCGCCGCCTTCTTGGCGGGAGTCGCCTTCTCGGCCTTGGCCGCCGGGGTGGCGTCTGCCTTCGGCTTGGCCGGCTTGGTCGGCGCCGGCGGCGCCTCCCGCACGTGCGTGCCCGAGAAGTCCGAAGGTGAGGTCGGCAGGGTGCGCTCGGAGAAGACGATCCAGTCGGCCCGCACCACGTCGTGGGCCGAGAGCTCGGCGTGCGTGGTGATGGAGGCCTCGGGGATGTTGCGCAACGAGAGGGCGATGTCAATCTCGTCGTTCGCAAGGACGCAAAGCACCGAGCCGGTGGCGCGCAGTTTCTTGAGGATGACCGCGGCGGCCCGTGTGTCGGGCTCCTCGATCTCCCAGTCGGTGAGCACGATGACCCGCTCGGTCTCGGCCATGTCGCTCAACGCGGACAGCAGCGCGAGGCGGATCATCTTCTTCGGGGTGCGCTGCTCGTAGCTGCGCGGCTTGGGCCCGAGGGCGACGCCACCACCGCTCATCGACGGCGAACGGCTGGAGCCCTGGCGCGCCCGGCCCGTCCCCTTCTGGCGGAACGGCTTGGCGCCGCCGCCGCGCACCTCGGCCCGCGTCTTGGTCGACTGGCTGCCGGACCGGATGCCGGCCAGCTGTGCCGTCACCACTTGGTGGAGCACGGCGCGGTTGGGCGTGAGGCCGAACACCGTCGGCTCCAGGTCCACCGTGCCGAGGTCGTGGCCCGCGGCGTTGCGCTTGAGGCCCGTGCGCTGCACCGGCTCGGGGCGGTCCTTCTTCATTGTGTGGCTCAGAACCGAGCCGGTGCGCTCCGTCACGTCGGGGGCCGTCGAGGTGGCGGTCATGAGGACCGGCCCGCCGTCTTGGGCGCCTTGACCGAGTCGCGCAGCACGACGACGCTGCCCCGGGCGCCGGGCACCGCGCCCTTGACCAGCACCAGCTCGCGCTCGGCATCGGCCGAGACCACTTCGAGGTTCAGCGCCGTGACCTGGATGCCGCCGAGCTGGCCGGCCATCTTGGTGCCCTTGAAGACGCGCGATGGCGTGGCGCAGGCGCCGATCGAGCCGGGTGCCCGGTGGTGGCCGTGGTTGCCGTGCCCGCCGCCTTGGCCCTTGAAGTTGTGCCGCTTCATGCCACCGGCGAATCCCTTGCCCTTGGAGACCGAGATGGCGTCGACACGCTCACCCGCCTCCCAGAGGTCGGCCGCCAGCTCCTGGCCCACGGCGTAGTCCGCGACGTCGTCGAGGCGAAGCTCCACCAGCTTGCGGCCGGGGTTCACGCCCGCTTTGGCGTAGTGGCCCAGCTGCGGCTTGGACAACGTGGAGTTGCGCCGGAAGCCCCACGTCACCTGCAGGGCGGCGTAACCGTCGGACTCGGGCGTCTTCACCTGGACCACGCGCACGGGCGCGACCTTCAACACCGTCACCGGTACGGCGCGGTTCTGGTCGTCCCAGACCTGGGTCATGCCGACTTTCTCGCCGACGATGGCCTTGGTAGCCACGTGTCCTCTTCTTCCTGAATCGTCTTCGTGCTTGCACGCAGACGCTCCGCCCGGGAATCCCGAGCGGAGCGCTCGAATGGTTCGGCGGGAGGTTCCGACCCGGGGGCCGGCGCTCACGCACGTCTGTTGTCCGGTGCAACGCCGGAGCGCCGCAATTTCGCCTCTGAGCTGCCGAATTCGGCGGCCCGCGAGGTTACACCATGGGCCCGCCCCCCTGCCAGGCGTCCGGCGGGGAGGCGGGGTCGACCGCCGTCAGGCGGTCTGGATCTTGATCTCGATGTCCACGCCGGCCGGCAGGTCGAGACGCTGGAGCGAGTCGACCGTCTTGGGCGTGTGCTCGACGATGTCCACCAGGCGCTTGTGCACCCGCATCTCGAAGTGCTCCCGCGAGTCCTTGTACTTGTGCGGCGAGCGGATCACCGTGTAGCGGTGCTTGTCCGTCGGGAGCGGCACCGGCCCGAGCACCTTGGCCTGCGTCCGGAGGACCGTCTGGACGATCTTCTCCGTCGACTGGTCGAGGATCTCGTGGTCGTAGGCCTTCAGCCTGATGCGGATCTTCTGCTTCGGGCCGTCAGCCATTGTGCGCGCTCGCTCTGCTCGGGTCTCGGACTACTTGAGGATCTTCGTGACGCGGCCGGAGGCCACGGTGCGGCCACCCTCGCGGATGGCGAAGCGCAGGCCCTCCTCCATCGCGATCGGCTTGCCGAGGATGACCACCATGTCGGTGTTGTCGCCCGGCATGACCATCTCGGTGCCTTCGGGCAGCGCGATCTCGCCGGTCACGTCGGTCGTGCGGAAGTAGAACTGGGGCCGGTAGTGGGTGAAGAACGGCTTGTGGCGGCCGCCCTCCTCCTTGTTGAGCACGTAGACCGCGGCCTCGAAGTCAGTGTGCGGTGTGATCGAGCCGGGCTTGGCCAGCACCTGGCCGCGCTCGACCTCTTCCTTCTTGGTGCCGCGCAGCAGGGCCCCGATGTTGTCGCCGGCCTGGCCCTGGTCGAGGAGCTTGCGGAACATCTCGACGCCGGTGACCGTGGTCTTCTGCGTGTCGCGCAGGCCGATGAGCTCCATTTCCTCGCCCACCTTGACCACACCCTGCTCCACCTTGCCGGTGACCACGGTGCCGCGGCCGGTGATGGACATGACGTCCTCGACCGGCATGAGGAACGGCTTGTCGACGTCGCGCTCGGGCTCGGGGATGTAGTTGTCGACCGCGTCCATCAGCTCGACGATCTTCTCGCTCCACTCGGGGTCGCCCTCGAGCGCCTTGAGCGCCGAGACCCGCACGATCGGCGTGTCGTCGCCGGGGAACTCGTACTGGTTGAGGAGCTCGCGCACCTCCAGCTCGACCAGCTCGAGGAGCTCCTCGTCGTCGACCATGTCGGCCTTGTTCAGCGCGACCACGATGTAGGGCACGCCGACCTGGCGGGCCAGCAGCACGTGCTCACGGGTCTGGGGCATCGGGCCGTCGGCGGCGGACACGACCAGGATGGCGCCGTCGATCTGCGCGGCGCCGGTGATCATGTTCTTGATGTAGTCGGCGTGGCCCGGCATGTCGACGTGCGCGTAGTGGCGCTTCTCGGTCTCGTACTCGACGTGCGCAATGGTGATCGTGATGCCGCGCTGCTTCTCCTCGGGCGCCTTGTCGATGTCCTCGAACTTGGTGAACGACGTGTTCGGGTTCTTCTCCGACAGGACCTTCGTGATGGCGGCCGTCAGCGTCGTCTTGCCATGGTCGATGTGACCCATGGTCCCGACGTTCACGTGTGGCTTCGTGCGCTCGAACTTCTGCTTGGCCATCGCCTCGCTACTCCTGATTTATTTGGTTTCTTCGCTGGCCGGGGCCTGGCTGGCCCGGCTATTCCCCATGGGCCCGGGCGATGATCTCCTTGGAGATCGACTCGGGCACTTCGTTGTACGACTCGAACTGCATCGTGTACGTGGCGCGCCCCTGGGTGCGAGAACGCAGGTCGGTAGCGTAGCCGAACATCTCGGCGAGCGGTACGTGCGCGTTGATCACTTGGGCCGTGCCTTGCTGCTCCATCTCGCCGACCCGGCCCCGGCGGGAGGACAGGTCACCCATGACGTCGCCCACGAAGTTCTCGGGCGTCGTGACGGTCACCGCCATGACGGGCTCGAGGAGCACGGGGCTCGCCGCGTGGAGCGCCTTCTTGATCGCCATGGAGCCGGCGATCTTGAACGCCATCTCGGAGGAGTCCACGTCGTGATACGAGCCGTACGTCAACGTGACCCTCACGTCGACGGTCGGGTACCCCGCCAGCACGCCGGCGGTCAGCGCCTCCTGGATGCCGGCGTCGACGGACGGGATGTACTCCTTGGGGATCACGCCGCCGGTGATCTTGTCGATGAACTCGTAGCCACCGCCGGGTCCGGTGGGCTCGGCGCTGATGACTACGTGGCCGTACTGGCCGCGGCCGCCGGTCTGGCGGACGTAGCGCTCCTCGATCTTCTCCACCGGCTTGCGGATGGTCTCGCGGTAGGCCACCTGGGGCTTGCCGACGTTGGCGTCGACGCTGAACTCGCGCAGCATGCGGTCGACCAGCACCTCGAGGTGCAGCTCGCCCATACCGCTGATGACCGTCTGGCCCGTCTCCTCGTCGGAGCGCACCCGGAACGTCGGGTCCTCCTCGGAGAGCGCGTACAGGGCGCGGGAGAGCTTGTCCTGGTCCGCCTTTGTCTTGGGCTCGACCGCGACGTGGATGACCGGCTCGGGGAACTCGAGCGCCTCCAATTGAATGGGATGTTGCGGATCGCACAGCGTGTCGCCGGTGGTGGTGTTCTTCAGCCCGACGACGGCCATGATGTCGCCGGCGTAGATCGCGTCCTTGTCCTCGCGGTGGTTGGCATGCATCTGGAGGATGCGACCGACGCGCTCCTTCTTGTCCTTGGTGGAGTTCGTGATCGAGCCGCCCTTGGCGAGCGTGCCCGAGTAGACGCGGATGTAGGTCAGCTTGCCGACGAAGGGGTCGGTCATGATCTTGAAGGCGAGGGCGGAGAAGGGCTCGGCGTCGTCGGCCTTGCGCTCCTCGATCTCCTCGGTCTTGCCGGGCTTGTGGCCCTCCGTCGGCGGCAGGTCGAGCGGGCTCGGCAGGAAGTCGACAACCGCGTCGAGCATCGGCTGCACGCCCTTGTTCTTGAACGCAGAGCCGCACAGCACCGGCACCACGGCGGCGGCCAGCGTCGCCGTGCGCAGGGCGCGGCGCAGGTCGTCGGCCGTGATCGGCTCCTCGGAGAGGTACTTCTCCATGATGTTGTCGTCGTAGTTCGACACCACGTCGATCAGCTGATGGCGCGCGTCCTCGGTCTCGGCCGCCATATCGGCGGGGAC
This sequence comes from Acidimicrobiales bacterium, assembly GCA_036491435.1. Taxonomy (GTDB): domain Bacteria; phylum Actinomycetota; class Acidimicrobiia; order Acidimicrobiales; family RAAP-2; genus Bog-473. The sequence continues at coordinate 157 of DASXBZ010000063.1, read as the reverse complement.
GTCGAGGATCTCCCACTCCTCTCCCATGTCTGACGACCAGACCAGGGCCTTCTCGTTGAGCAGGTCGATGACGCCCTTGAATTCGGACTCGGCGCCGATCGGCAGCTGCACGACGGCCGGCAGCGCGTCGAGGCGGTCGCGGATCATCTGCACCGTG
>DASXBZ010000062.1:0-28426 GCA_036491435.1 Acidimicrobiales bacterium | reverse complement strand
CGGCACCTATCTGCCGCGCGACTTCGATCTCATGGAGGTCCTGGGCGGGAGGCGGCCCGACCCGCACGCCATCGGCCGGTCGCTGCACAGCTCGGCCGCCCGCACCATGTACCAAGATCTTGAATACGGCGTCCGCCAACTGGTGGACATCGCCATCCGTGCGCTGTCGCCGGCGATCAACGACCCGACCACCGCCGTGCAGTCCCTCGACCGTCTGCACGGCGTGCTCCGTGCGGTGGCCGGTCGCCCCGACCCCAGCGGGGTCTACGTCGACGGCGAAGGCGTCGTTCGGCTTTTGGTCCCGGCGCCGGGATGGGATCGCCTCGTCGAGCTCGCCTTCACCGAGATCGCCCTGTTCGGTGTGGGGTCCCCGCAGATCACGCGCAAACTCATGGCGGTCTACGACGAGCTGGAGGCCTGCGTGCCGCCGGCGCGCGCCGCGTCGATCGAGACGCAGCGTGCCTGGCTCCTGGACGAGGTGGCCGCTGGCGCCCCGCTCCCAGCCGAGCGCATCCCGAGCCCGGATCCGTTGGGCCTGGGTTGAGACACGCCTTCGAAAAGGGACTTTGGGCCCGGGCTCTTGTGCCGTTTTCTGACTACCCGCGCTGTCGGGGTCCCGCGCGGGGCCTAGATTGCTCGCAGCGCGGGATGGCCGCGGCGAGGTCAAGGGGGAACACATGAAGAACTTCGGCCGCATGATCGGCGCACTGTCGTCGGCCGGCCTGCTCGGGGCCACCCTCACTCTGGCCGCAGGTGCCGGAGCGGGCACAGCCGCGAGCGTCGTGCCTGCGATCGTCCACGCGCCGCGGATCCCCGGCCCGGGGGTCGGGAACGGGTTGCACAGCACCTGGTCCGCGAGCAACTGGTCGGGTTACGCCGAGACCGGCAGCTTCGCCGGCGTCTCGGGGACGTGGACCGTCCCGTCGGTCGCCGCGTCCTCGTCGCCGACGTACTCCTCGGCGTGGATCGGCGTCGACGGCTTCGCCAACAGCAGCCTCATCCAGACCGGGACCGAAGAGGACTACTACAGCGGCGCCGCGCACTACAACGCGTGGTGGGAGATCTTGCCGGCGCCCGAGACCGCGCTTCCCAGCGGGCACGCCGTGAACCCGGGGGACACCATGACGGCGTCGATCTACGAGACGACGGCGCCGACCGCCGCGCCGCCGGTCCACGGTCGGAGTCACGGCGGCGGTGGCGGTGGCACTTCGCCGGGCCAATGGGTGATCACCATCTCGGACACGACCCCGGGGCACGCCTGGACGTTCTCGACGACCCAGTCGTACAACGGCGCCGGTGCCTCGGCCGAGTGGATCATGGAGGCGCCGCAGATCGGCGGCCGGATCGGGACGCTCGCGCACTACACCATCACGCCGGCGACCGCCGGCGCCGGTGACTTCGACAATGCGGGCATCTTGAAGAGCGCCGTCGCCAGCGGGTCGACCCCGAGCTACACGCCCGCTGGGCTCAACTACAACAACGACTCCGGCGTCATGATCCAGAACAGGGTGGTGGTCTCGACGCCCGGGAATCCGGACAGCGCCCTCAACGCGTTCAACGTCGCCTACGGCTCGGCGCTGCCGGCCACGCCGAGCAGCTAAGTCCGGCCCGACGGGCTCGGCCCGTCAACCGGAGAGCTCCTCGAGCGGCGGGCCGCTCGTGAAGATGCTCGGGTGCGGCCGCGCCGGCGGGGTCGTGAAGAACGGCCGCACGTGTGTCTCCATGATCTCCTCGACGACGCCCGCGGCCAGTGGGTCAGCGAGCAGGTCATGGTCCTCGGCCGGGTCCTCGGCGAGGTCGAACAGCTGGCACGGCGCGACCGCGTCCTCGTCGACGACCAGCTTGTGCCGCTCGGTCTCGAACACGGCGAAGCCCCAGTTCTCGCTCACCGTGACGTCGTGCACGGGTGGCGCCCCGCCGGCCACCGCCTCGAGGAGCGACTGCCCCTCGCTTCCCGCGACGTCCGGTGCACCCGCGACCGCCCGAATGGTCGCCGGGACATCGAGCTGCTCGATGAGCGAGTCGACGACCCGCGGCGCGCACCCGCCCGGCGGGCGCACGATCAGTGGGACGCGCACCGCCGGCTCGTACAGCACGCACTTCGACATGAGCCCGTGGCTCCCTGCCATCTCGCCGTGGTCGGTCGTGTACACGATCCAGGTCGACTCGAGCATGCCGCGCCGGGCCAGCGCGTCCACGATCTGCCCGACCGCATGGTCGATCACCGAGATGTCGGCCGCGTAGGACTTCCGCATGCCCGCGATGGCGGTGTCGGTCATGGTCTCGGAGTCCGACATCCACAAGAAACCCTGTAACAGCGCGCCGTAGCGGCCGGTTCCTTCGACCACCGGCCGCTTCGTCGAAGCCGGCATCGAGATGTCCACCCCGTCGTACCGGGCGACCGCCTCCGCCGGGGCATCCCAAGGGTCGTGGGGTCCGGGGAACCCGACGAAAAGGAAGAAGGGCGTGTCGCGCTCGTATTCCTCGATCCAACGCACCGCTTGCGCGCCGTGCCAGGCGTCGACATAGGAGTCGAGTGGGATGGGCATCGGCGTCGAGTCCCACATCGGCACGCACTTGGTCGCGTTCTGCCCGTCCTCGTTGTCCCCTTGGTAGGCGCGATCGGCGAGGTGTTTGCGCGCGGCGTCGAGCCAGCCAGCAGAAGCCAGGTAGTCGCTGTAGCGGGTCGGGATCTTCGGCATGAACTTGTCGCCGGTCTCGAAGACCTCGGCGAAGCCCAGGTCCTCCAGCCGGCCGGCCATCTCGTCCATGTGGGCGACCGTGAGCTTCTCGTCGAGATAGAGGTGGGCCTTGCCCAGCAGGGCGGTGTGGTACCCGGCCTCTCGCAGCGCCCGCACGTACGTCGGACTGTCCGGCGCGATCTCCTCCCAATTTGTGTACACGCCGTGGTCGCGCACGTAGCGCTCGGTCATGAACGACGCCCGTGAAGGCATGCAGAGCGGTCCCTGGCACGACACCCGCGAGAACCGGACCCCCTCGGCCGCCAGACCGTCGAGCGCCGGGGTCTGGATGCTGGGGTCGCCGGCGCACCCCATCATGTCGGCCCGGTGCTGGTCGGACATGACGAGCACGATGTTCGGACTGGTCGTCGACACGCGCGGCTTCCTCCCCCGACGCCCGCCGGAGCGACACCGGCGGTCCTGACGGCGCCGATCTTGGCATGAAACCGAGCTGACCGGGTCTGGCGCTGTTGTGACCGGGGCCCGCTCGGATTTGGGACGCACATTGGAACGATCGGTCGCATGGCGTTCACCCACCAGTTGCCCGCATATAACCTCGTCCCACCGTCCACCGATCGATCCGCGGAGCACGCTGCATGCCCTTTGAACTGAAGAAGGTGTTGGAGGAGCGAAAGGGTGAGAATTTCACCCTGCACTCGAAGTACGTGAACCCCCAACTGCCCCGGGTCCTCGGCACCATCGAGTTCGACCGCTTCTTCGAGAAGGGGGAGGGGTGCTACCTCATCGACGACAAGGGGGAGCGGTACCTCGACTTCCTCTCGGGGTTCGGCGTGTTCGCCCTCGGGCGGGGCCATCCGACGATCGTGCAGGCGCTGCACGACGCGCTCGACGCCGACCTGCCGAACCTGGTGCAGATGGACTGTGCCCTGCTCCCGGGCGTGCTCGCCGAGCAGCTGGTCAAGCGCTCGCACTCGGGCATCGAGCGGGTGTTCTTCACCAACTCGGGCGCCGAGGCGATCGAGAGCGCGATCAAGTTCGCCCGGGCCGCCACCAAGCGGACGCGGATCCTCTACTGCGACCACGCCTTCCACGGCCTGACGACCGGCGCGCTCGCTCTGAACGGCGGCCGCGAGTTCCGCACCGGGTTCGGGCCGCTGCTCCCGGGGGCCGAGATGATCCCGTTCGGCGACATCAGCGCGTTGCGCCGCGAGCTCCGGAAGGGTGACGTCGCCGCATTCGTGGTCGAGCCGATCCAGGGCAAGGGCGTGAACCTCGCACCCGACGAGTTCTGGCTCGAGGCACAGTCCCTGTGTCGCAAGCACAACGCCCTGATGGTCCTCGACGAGGTCCAGGTCGGCATGGGCCGGAGCGGCACTTTCCACTGCCACGAGCAGTTCGGCATCACGCCCGACATCGTCACCATGTCCAAAGCGCTCTCCGGCGGCTACGTCCCGGTGGGGGCGATGCTCTGCTCGGCTGACGTCTCCGACGCCGTGTTCAGCTCCATGGACCGGGCCGTCGTCCACTCGTCGACGTTCAGCCAGAACCAGCTGGCCATGGTGGCCGGCCTCGCCACCCTGGCCGCGTTCGACGACGAGGACATCCTCGACCGGGTCCAGCGCACCGGGAAGGCGTTCACGAAGGCGCTCCAGCCGCTCGTCGACCGCTACGAATTCCTGCACGAGGTGCGCGGCATGGGCCTCATGATCGGTCTCGTGTTCGGCGAGCCGACGACCCCCGCCCTACGGCGCCGCTTCCGGATCGTCGAGACGCTGCGTTCCGCGTTGTTCTCCCAGATGATCGTCGTGCCGCTCTTCCACCGGCACCGCATCCTGACGCAGGTCGCCGCCGACAACATGAACGTGGTCAAGCTGCTGCCGCCCCTGATCGCCGGCGACGACGAGGTGGAACTGTTCACCGACGCGCTCGACGACGTGCTCCAGAGCGCGGAGAAGGGGTCCAGCCTCATCTTTGAGTTCGGTAAGACCATGGCCAAGGGCTCACTGCACAAGTACCGCCTGTGAAGCTCGAGTCCGGCGATCGCGTCCTCGTCACCGGGGCGACAGGGTTCATCGGCTCCGCCGTCACGCGCCAGCTCGTCGCGCGCGGCCAGGAGGTCGTGACGCTGGTCGAGCCGAACGTCGACGCCACCAACCTCGAGGGCCTGGACGTCAAGCAGGTCGTGGGCGACCTGCGCCGGGCCGAGGACGTGCGGCAGGTCATGAGCGGCTGCCGCGCCGCGTTCCACGTCGCCGCGCTGTACCGCTTCTGGGCCCGGGACCCGTCCGCGTTCTACGCCATCAACGTCGAAGGGACGCGCAACGTGCTGGGCGCGGCCGCCGAGGCCGGTGTCGAGCGGCTCGTCTACACGAGCACCGTCGGCACGCTCGGGCTCGAGCACGTGACCGACGGCACCACCGCAGCGGACGAGCGCTCCTTCCCCGACGTTCGCCACCTCTACGGTTCGTACAAGCGCTCCAAGTACGTCGCCGAGCACGAGGTGTTGCGCGCCATCGCCGAGGGCCTGCCGGCGTCGATCGTCCTGCCGACCTTCCCGCTCGGACCAGGGGACCGCGCTCCTACGCCGACGGGCCAGCTGATCCTGGACTACCTGAACGGCCGCGTCCCCGGATTCGTCAACACGATCCTCAACGTCGCCCACGTCGACGACGTGGCGGCGGGGCAAGTGCTCGCGCTCGAACGCGGCCACAACGGCCGCAGCTACATCCTCGGCGGCGAGAACCTCACCCTCGAGCAGCTGCTGGGCGAGCTGGCCGCCATCACCGGCCTGCCCCGGGCGCGCATCAAGGTGCCACGCGCCCTCTCACTCGTCGTCGCCGCGGTGTCCGAGACGGTCGAGGGACGCCTCCTCCACCGCCACCCCTCCATCCCGCTCGAGGCCGCCCGGATGTCGACGTCGCAAATGGCCTTCGACACCAGGCGCGCCCGCGAGGAGCTGGGGTATGCCCCGCGGCCCGCCACCGAGGCCCTCGAGGCCTCGGCCCGCTGGTTCGTCGAGAGCGGCATGGTCAGCGAACGCCGGTCTCGCCGCATCAGCTGGTCGCACCCGGCCCCCTAGGCGTCGCCGCCGCGGGCGGCTCGGGCCCGATCCGCGCCACGCGGCGGCCGCGACGGCAGAATCGCGAGATGCCGGTGTGCGGCCCGTTTCGTTCCGGGCAGCGGGGACGGGAGGGACGATGACCGAGACGACGGAATCATCCACGCCGACGGCGGCCGGAGGGGCGCCAGGCACGGTCACCGCCGGCGAGGCGGCGGTCCCCCCGACCCCGGCCCCGGCGTGCCCCCCGGACAGCTCGGGGAACAGGGCGGTCTGGCTGGGCGTCGTGCTCGTCGTGATCGTGGTCGTTGCGCTGCTGATCGCCTTGATCGGCGCCCTCCGCCACTGGTTCGCACTCCACACCGGGACCCTGCACGGCGGACCGGACGTGTACTACAACTTCTGGTCCGGCTTCGGGTCCGACCTCGGTGAGGCCACCCTCATCAGCGCGGTGGGCATCGGCGTCTACACCGGCGTGCGCAAGGTGAACTGTCACACCAAGGGGTGTTGGAGGATCGGGCACCATCCCCTCGAAGGAACGCCCTACATCCTCTGCAAGCACCATCACCCCGATGTGCCGAACCACGGTGCGACCCACGAGGTCATCCTCGCCCAGCACCACAGGTTCAAGCTCGAGAAGGCAGCGCAGCACCAGACCACGACCTGAGCGGCAAGGGCGGTCCGCCCGATCGGGCACACTGGTCGGAATGGCTCCCCAGTTCATCTACACCATGCGCGGCCTCACCCGCTTCTATCCGCCCGACCGCGAGGTCCTGAAGGGCATCAACCTGTCGTTCTATCCCGGCGCCAAGATCGGGGTCATCGGGTCCAACGGCTCTGGCAAGTCGTCGTTGCTCCGCATCATGGCGGGCGAGGACGACGGCTTCAGCGGCGAGGCGCGCCTCACCCCGGGCTTCACGGTCGGATACCTGCCCCAGGAGCCGCAGCTCGATCCGACCAAGGACGTCGCCGGCAACGTGGCCGACGCACTGGGCGAGTCCAAGCAGCTGGTCGACCGCTACAACGAGGTCTGCGCCGCCTTCGGCGACCCCGACGCCGACATCGACGCGCTCCTCAAGGAGCAGGCCGATCTCCAGACCAAGATCGACGCCGCCGGCGCCTGGGATCTCGACCGAACCTTCGAGATCGCCATGGACGCGCTCCGCCTCCCTCCCGGTGACGCCGATGTCGGGACCCTCTCGGGGGGCGAACGCCGGCGGGTCGCGCTGTGCCGGCTCCTGCTCTCCAAGCCGGACCTGTTGCTCCTCGACGAGCCGACCAACCACCTCGACGCCGAGTCGGTCGCCTGGTTGGAGAGGACCCTCCAGGAATACCCGGGCACGGTCGTCGCCGTCACGCACGACCGTTACTTCCTCGACAACGTGGCCGGCTGGATCCTTGAGCTCGACCGGGGCGCCGGCATCCCGTGGGAGGGCAACTACTCGTCGTGGCTCGAGCAAAAGCAGGCGCGACTGGCGGCCGAGGAGAAGGCCGACCGGTCCCGCCAGGCGTCCCTGGAGCGAGAGCTCGACTGGATCCGCATGTCGCCCCGGGCCCGCCAGAGCAAGGGCAAGGCCCGCATCACCGCCTACAACGAGCTGGTCGCCGAGGCCGAGGCCGCCGACCGGCGCGCCGACAACGTCGAACTGACCATCCCGCCGGGGCCGCGCCTGGGGGACCAGGTCGTCGACGCCGCACACCTGCAGAAGGGGTTCGGCGACCGGCTCCTCGTCGACGACCTGACCTTCTTCCTCCCGCCGGGCGGCATCGTCGGCATCATCGGCCCCAACGGCGCGGGGAAGACGACACTGTTCCGCATGATCGTGGGGGAGGAGAAGCCCGACGACGGCACCCTGACCGTCGGGACATCGGTCGAGCTCGCCTACGTCGACCAGTCGCGCGACACGCTCGACGGGGACAAGACGGTCTTCGAGGAGATCACCGGGGGAGCGGACCACATGGTCGTGGGAGGCCGCGAGATGCACGGGCGCGCCTACGTCGCCGGCTTCGGCTTCAAGGGCAGCGACCAGCAGAAGAAGGTGGGGCAGCTCTCCGGTGGCGAGCGCAACCGCGTCCTGCTGGCCAAGGTGCTGAGCAGCGGTGGCAACGTGCTGTTGCTCGACGAGCCGACCAACGACCTCGACGTCGACACCCTGCGCGCCCTCGAGGACGCACTCCTCTCCTTTCCCGGCTGCGCCGTGGTCATCAGCCACGACCGCTGGTTCCTCGACCGGATCGCCACCCACGTGCTCGCCTTCGAGGGCGACTCTGCGGTGCGGTGGTGGGAAGGGAACTTCAGCGACTACGAAGCCGACCGCCACAAGCGGCTCGGGGTCGACGCCGACCAGCCGCACCGCATCCGCTACAAGCCCCTCGTTCGCGACTAGCGACCAGCGGTTACTCGCCCCACAGCGCGGAAACGTCCGCGTACGGCGTCGTACACGGCGGCCCGTCGGCCACCCAGAAGCGCGGCGCGGGAACTGCACCACCCACCCCGGTCCCCACGCGCACGACGCACGACGACCGGGTGCCGAACCCGTCGAGATGCACACAGTTCCCCGAGTTCGGCCGCTCGTCCCCCTCGGGGATCCGGTGGTCGCCGAGCACCCGACGGAACGCCGCCTCCACCGTGTCCCCGTCGAGCCCAGAACCCGAGCCGGACCCCGCCAACGTCGCCCCGCCCACGTCGCCCAGGCTCTTACGCACCAGGTCCACCTTCGCCGACGGCGTGTCGACGGCCCGGTTCTCCAGGATGTGGATCCCGGGAGGCAGTTCCACCGCGACCACCGACGCACCGGTGAAGTCCACGAACCACAGTGACGTGCGGTCTCCCACCAGCAACCATGCGCCGTTGTAGTCCGCCGGGTCGAACTCTCGCTCCAACAGCTTGACCCCCTCACCAGCCGTCGCACCGCGGGCCGCCGCCAGCGGCAGCTCGCCCCGGGAGCGCTTGGTCGGGTCCTTTGCGTCGCCCAAGGGCTGGTTCGTCAGTCCGGCGCACACGCCGTCCCGGTTCACCGCGAGCCACGTCCCGCCCGAGAGCTCGTCGCGCCCGCCCAACACCCGGGGCGGCCCGGCCGACAAGACCGTCACCGCCGTGGACGGCCGGTCGAGAACCTCGTCGCGGTTGGCCCCCACGATCAACGGTTCGTCCCGCACGATCCGCGACGCAACCACCAGGAGGCACATGGCGGGGCCACCCTACCGAGCACCGCTGCGAAGAAATTCACCCCGGCGCCCGGGGTTGCGGAGTACCGTTTTTGGGATGCGAACTCGTGTTTTCTCTGCAGTCGGCGTGGCGGGCGTCGTCGGCCTCGCTCTCGTCGTGCTGCCCACCGTGCCCGCCTCGGCCAAGAGCCTCAGCAGTGCGCAGATCCAGCAGCTCGAGAACAAGCTCAACCAGGGAAAGAAGGCGACCTACTCGGCCACGTACGTCTCGTCGGACGGGAGCACCGTCACCATCTCCCAACAAGGCGGGAAATCGAACTTCAGCTCCGCGGACGGCAGCAGTGTGATCAACACCGGCAAGAAGACCTACTACTGCTCGAAGAACTCGGGAAACAGCGGCAGTTCGGGGAGCACCGGCAGCACCGGGAACTCGGGGAACAGCGGGAACTCCGGCTCGACGACCACGACCACAAAGGCCGGAGGCCTGCAGTGCCTCACCCAGAGCGGGGCGAGCCCGTTGTCCGGGCTCGTGAACGCCTTCAGCCCGGCTCTCCTGCTGAACGTGCTGAACGAGGCCAAGGTGTCGGCCGAGGCGCGTGCCCTCGGTATCCACGTGACGGAGTCGACGCAGAAGTTCGCCGGGCAGAACGCAACCTGCCTCTCGGCCACGGTGAGGGGCCAGACCGGCAAATACTGCGTGACCAACCAGGGCCTCTTGGCCTACGTCGGTGGGACCGGAGGATCGACCTTCAAGATGACGAAGTACTCGGGCAGTCCGAGCCCGAGTCTCTTCAAGTTGCCGGCGAACGCGACGACCGTGACGATCCCGTCCTCCCAGTAACGCTCGGGCCGTCTGGCGGCGCACGTCAACAGACCAACTACGGTCGCACGCGTGTCTGATCGCTGGCAACAGAGCGACGTCCCGCGCGGCGCCGACTACGACCGTCGCTTCGACGACTTGGCGGCGGCCGGCATGGACATGCACGGCGAGGCCGCGCTCGTTGCGTCGTACCGTCCGGCCACCGTGCTCGATGCCGGGTGCGGCACCGGCCGCGTCGCCATCGAGCTCGCCCGCCGCGGCCACGACGTCGTCGGCACCGACGTCGATCCGTCCATGCTCGAGGCCGCCCGCGCCAAGGCGCCCGGGCTCACCTGGGTCGAGGCCGACCTCACCGACCCCTGGCTCGATCTCGGGCGCACGTTCGACATCGTGGTCATGGCCGGCAACGTCCTCATCTTCGTGCCGTCGGGCACCGAGGGGCAGGTGATCGCCAACGCGGCTCGCCACCTGTCGCCGGGTGGCCGCCTCGTCGCCGGCTACTCCCTTCGCCCCGGAGGCCTCCAACCTTCCGGCCACGACGCCTACGCCGGCGCCGCGGGCCTCGAGTTGGAGGACCGCTGGTCCACCTGGGACCGCCACCCCTATGCCCCCGGCGACGCCTACGCCGTCTCGGTGCACCTGAGTCGTAGCTGAGTTCGGCTCATACGCCCGCCACGCAACGGAGCGGGGCGCGGGTGGCCTAAACCGCACTGAACGTGCAGGCGAACCGCGTTTCGTTAGGCTTCGGGCCATGGGAACAGAGGAACTAGACCCGATTGATCACCAGATCATCGAGTTACTGTCACAAAACGCTCGCCGCACCATGGCCGACATCGGTGAACAGGTGTCATTGTCAGCATCGGCGGTGACGCGCCGCATCGAACGGCTCGAGAGGACCGGGGTGATCGCCGGCTACACGGTGGTTGTCGACCATCGCAAGGCCGGGCGCCCGATCCAGGCCTTCACCGAGGTGCGCTTCGCCGGCACCGCCGACCTCCAGGAGATCAAGGAGACGGCGATGCAGCTGGCCGAGGTCCAGGCCGTCTTCACCACCGCCGGCGACCCCGACGCGCTGGTCTGGCTGCAGGTGCCCGACGTGGAGCGTCTCGGCCATGTCATCGAGCAGCTGCGCCGCCGCGGCCGGGTCACCGGCACCAAGACGCTCATCGTGCTCGACACGTGGTCGCGCCATCGGGCCCTCGAGGCGAACGGCCTGCCGGTCCAGCAGTAGTGGGCAAAGGCGCCGCGTCGTCTCGCACCGCACTGACGGTCGTCGCGCTCGCCGCCGTCGCGCTCGCCGCCTCGAGCTGCAGCTCGTCGCCTTCCAAATCCGGTGCGCCGACGACGACCCCGCACTCGACTACGTCGACGACAAGCGGTCCCGCCGGCAACTGGTCCAAGGCCATCCCGATCGCCGCGGGCGCCAACCTGACGACGATCTCGTGCCCGTCGGCCGGCAACTGTCTCGTCGGTGATGCGAACGGCAACACGTACCGCCTCCAGCTCTACAAGGCGAAGGCGCTCGGTCCCGCCTTGCCGTCGGCCTCTCCACAGGGCGTCTCCTATCTCTCCTGCCCGACCGCCGATTTCTGTGCCGCCGCGCCCAGCGAGAACCAGGTCGCCAAGTACAACGGCTCGGCCTGGCAGCCCCCGACCACCGTCTCGGGGGCCGCGGGCTTCACCGCCATCGACTGCACCAGCCCCACCTTCTGCATCACCATCGACGGTGAGGGCAACTCCTTCGCCTTCAACGGCTCGGGCTGGTCGGGCAACCTCGGCGCCTGGGGCGCCGCCAACCAGATCTCCTGCGTCTCGCCCAGTTTCTGCGTCGCCGCCGAGGGCGGACCGACCGTGTTCAGCGGCCACAGCTGGACCCAGCCCAATGACGCCGACGCCCAGGGCCAGCTGAATTCCGTCTCGTGCGCCTCGACCGCGTACTGCGCCCTCGTCGACAGCAGCGGCAGCGTCCTGACGTGGAACGGCCTCGGGTTCAGCCCACCCACCTCGATCGCCACCGAGCCGCCGCTGAACGGCACCGACGCCTCGGGCCTGACCGGTGTGTCGTGTCCGACTCCGACGTACTGCCGGGCGGTCGACTCCATCGGCCGTGTCTTCGGCTGGAACGGCACGTCCTGGAGCAGCGGCACGCTGATCGACAACGGTCACGCGCTCACCGCCATCTCGTGCCCGACGACCACCTACTGCGTCGCCGTCGACCGCTCGGGCAACGCGTTCTTCTCCAGTTAGGAGTCTTCCGCCGCGCCACTGGGTTTTTCGTCGCGCAGCCGATCTGTGCTACAACCCGACGCATGCGCACGAGGCGGATCTTGCGCGGGACAGGCGCGGGCCTGGCTCTGTCCCTGCTCATCGGCGGCATCGTGGCGCCCTCGCTGGCGGCCGCAGCCGGGACGGCGTCGTCTTCGACCCCCCACTACCCGGTCGTGTGGTCGTTCCTCCCCACCGCGGCGCTTTCGGCGCTCGAGAACGGTCCGGACGCCCCGCCGCCTGGCTCCAACGTCCCGTGCGTGCCGAGCGCGGCGCACCCCGACCCCGTCGTCCTGGTGCACGGCTTGGCGGGGAACCAGAACGACAACTGGCAGACGATGGCACCGTTCCTGGCCGATCACGGCTACTGCGTCTTCTCCTTGACCTACGGCAACACGGACACGTACCCGCGACCCTTCGACGAGATCGGCGGCCTGGCCGACATGACCAGCACCGCCCACGACCTGGCGATGTTCGTCGACTGGGTCCTGGCGGCGACCCACGCGCCGAAGGTCGACATCGTCGGTCACTCCGAGGGCGGGACGATGCCCGACTACTACATCAAGTTCCTCGGCGGATCACAGGCGGTGGCGAAGTTCGTCATGCTGAGCGGGGTGCCCCACGGGACCACGTTCTGGGGATTGTCCGATCTCTACGACCTCGGTGCGGCCTACGGGTTCGCATCGGAAGCGAACGCCTTGGCGTCGTTCTGCGCCTCGTGCACCGAGTTCCTGACGGGGTCGAGCTTCATGAAGACGCTCGACGCTCCCAACGCGCAGGCGACGGCCGGCGAAGCGGCGACGTGCCCCTACGACGGCGCCGCGGTGGACGGGGTGAGCTACACCTCCATCGCCACCGAGTACGACGAGCTGGTGCGGCCCTACACCAGTGACTTCATCGATCCACGCTGCGCCGGCACCGACGGCATCGGCGTCGACAACATTGTCGTCCAGCACCAGTGTGCTTCCGACCTGGCCGATCACCTGTCCATCGAGTCCGATCAGGTGGCCGCCCAGGACGTGCTCAACGCGCTCGATCCCGCGCGGTCGCAGCCAGTCCACTGCACACTCACCCTGCCGGCCATCGGCTGAACGGGCGCGGCCGGCCGCATCAGCCGAAGAACACCTCGGCCTCGGCGACCAACTCGGGCGGGACGAGCTTGAGTTGCGCGGTGGCCTCGGACAGGGGGACGAGCTCGATGTTCGTGCCGTGCAACGCGACCATCTGGCCCGATCGGCCCTCGTGCAGGGCGTCCACGGCATGGAGACCGAAGCGGGTGGCGAGGACGCGGTCGAACGCCGTCGGGCTCCCACCGCGCTGCACATGGCCGAGGACGGTGGCGCGCGCTTCTTTGCCCGTGCGCCCGGCGATTTCTGTCTCGAGGTAATTCCCGATGCCCATCAGACGTTCGTGACCGAACGCGTCGACCTCGACGAGGCGGCGGGGCGCGGTCCCTTCTGCCGGTTGGGCACCCTCGGCCACGACGACGATGGGGGCGTACTGGCTGGCGAAGCGGTGCTCGATGTACTCGCACACCTCTTCGATCTGGAACGGCCGCTCCGGGATCAGGATCACGTTGGCGCCACCGGCGATGCCCGAATACCACGCGATCCAGCCCGAGTGCCGCCCCATCACCTCCACGATCAGCACCCGGTGATGGCTCTCCGCCGTCGTATGCAGCCGGTCGATCGCCTCCGTCGCGATCGTCACCGCGGTGTTGAAGCCGAACGTGTAGTCGGTGCCACTCAGGTCGTTGTCGATCGTCTTGGGCACGCCGATGATCGGGAACCCGGTCGCGCTGAGTTTCGCCGCCACGCCGAGGGTGTCTTCGCCGCCGATGGCGATGAGGCCGTCGAGCCCCATCCGCTCCATCGTGGCGAGAACCCGGCGCTCCCCGTCGTCGGAGTTGTAGGGATTGGTCCGGCTGGAGCCGAGGATCGTTCCTCCCCGCGGCAGGATGCCCCGGACGCGGGACACGTCCAAGGCGATGCAGTCCCCCTCGAGCGGCCCGCGCCAGCCGTCCCGGAACCCGACGAACTCATGACCGTGGATCTCGACGCCCTTGCGGACGACGGCCCGGATGACGGCGTTGAGCCCCGGGCAGTCCCCGCCACCGGTGAGTACCCCGATCTGCATTCAGGGCGAGTGTAGCGACGAGGTCACGAGGTAGCCCGGCCGAAGAAGTGGGTCAGGCGGTCCCGCTGCTGTCGCCTCACCAGGGTGTGAGCGCGGGTGCCTCGCCGCGCCCGATGACCCAGGCCAGCAGCGCCGACGGGTCGGTGCGCTCGCCGAGCCGGGGCAGCTCGCGCGCCAGCCACGCCGCCACCAGCGCGGGCGGCAAGGGGACCGGCCCGAGCCCGAGGTCGCCGTGGTGCACGACGACCTCACGCCAGCGCGAGAAGACCGCGTCGCGCGACGGCTCCACCACGCCCCGCGCGGTGCGCGACGGTGCTTCCCACGCCGCATCGGGCAGCGCCGCCACGACCCGCGCCACGGCCGCGGAGCTGTCCCGCACGTCGGCCATCAACTCGTCGGCCGGCCGTCCCGCTCCCACCGCGATGTCGTCGCGTCGCTGCTCGAGCCCACCGGGATACTGGTCCCGCACCTCGCCGCGGGCGGCGCCCTCGAGGCGCCACACCACGCTGTCCGCGTTCCGGGCGATGTGGGTGAGCACGTGCCCGACGCTCCATCCGGGCAACAGGCTCGGTGCGCGCGCCGTCGCGTCGTCCAACCCGACGAGGCCGGCCTCGAGCGAGGCCTGGGCGGCCAGGCAGCCGTCGATCCACTCGTGCGGCGGACCGCCGCCCTCGCGGCCGGCCGGCCCGCTGGTCGTCACTTCGCGGGTATCGAGGACTGCCCGTCGAGCATGTCGGCCATGACAGCGCGGATGAACTCGTCAGCCTCGTCGGTCATGCCGCCGGCGACCCCTCCGTAGATGGCACCCGAGCGGGGCGCCTCGGCGGCGTGCTCCTTCGCGAACGCCACCGCGTCGTCGAGGTCGGCCGCGAACTCGTCGACCACCCCGTCCTGGGTCTGGGGACGGGTGACCGCCATGTGCAGCGCGTTGGGGTACTGCTGGCCGTTGAAGCGCCAGCCGCGCAGCCGCATAAAGTCGTTCACGTGATAGATGTCGAAGTCGTCGGAGGTGAACGAGAACAGGAACGTCGGCTTCCCGACCAGTCGGAGCTCGGGGTGGGACCGCACCGCGTCCTGCATGGCGAAGGCGGTCTCGAAGATCTGCCGCGCGTAGCCCAGGTAGCCGGCGTGGCCGAGCTGGATCATCGACGCCCACGTCGCCGCGATCAGGCCACCGGAACGTGAGCCCTCCATGCCGGGCGAGGTGTACTTCCCGCCGCTCCAGTCCGTCAGGTAGAAGTACTGCGCGTTGCGCAACTCCTTGGAGCGGAAGCTGCAGACCGACGAGCCCTTGAACGCATAGCCGTACTTGTGCGTGTCCGCCGACATCGAGGTGACGCCGGGCAGCGAATAGTCGAAGACCGGGATGTCGTAGCCCAGCTCGCGCCCGAACGGGAGGATGAAGCCGCCCAGGCAGGCGTCCACGTGCAGGCCGATGCCCTTCTCGAGCGCCAGCTCTGACAGCTCGGCGATCGGGTCCACCGTGCCGTAGCCGTAGTTGCAGGCCGACCCGATCATGGCCACCGTCTGATCGTCCACATGGTCGCGCACCCAGTCCACGTCGACCTGTGTCGTGACCGGATCGACCGGGGCGCGTCGCAGCTCCACGCCGAACAGATGGCAGGCCTTGTCGAAAGCGGGGTGCGCCGTCTCCGGCTTGATCACATTGGGCCGGGTGACGCCCCGCGTCTGGGCCGCGTGCTCGCGGTAGGCGAGGACGGCGTGCAGGATGCTGCCGGTGCCCCCCGTCGTGACGAGGCCGCACGGCTCGTCACCGGCTGCCGCCGCCGCGTCGCCTGCGAAGAGGCCCAGCGTCATGGCGATGATCTCGGCCTCGAACTTGGTGGCGCTCGGGCACATGTCGCGCTGGAGGACGTTGACGTGTGCGAACAGACCGAAGGCCTCGTTCATGAAGTGGTAGTGGTCGTGGTCGCCGCAGTACATGGTGCCCGAGCACTTGCCGGTCTCCCAAAACGCGTCCTCCTCGGTCGCCATCGTGTGCAGCTCCGCCAGCACGTCCTCGCGGCTCGCGCCCTGCTCGGGCAGGGACCGGTGGATGGCGAAGCGGTCGGCGTAGGGGTAGTCGCTCATGGTGTCAGGGCCTCCTCGAGCCTCCTCGGGCCGGCGGCGGCTCCGGCGGGCGGGGCACTCGGCTCGAGCCCGAGACTATTCAATTGGGATCGGCCGCACGCCACCCCAGCTGGGAGAAGATGTCGCGGTGCGGCCGCCCACCGTCCTGACCTCGCTGCACGGATACCAGCGCGCCTGGGTCCAAGCGGATCTCGTCGCGGGCCTGACCCTGCTCGCCATCGCCCTGCCCGAGCAGCTGGCGACGTCGCGCCTCGCCGGCATGCCGCCGATCACCGGCTTCTACGCGTTCATCGCCGGCACCGTGCTGTTCGCCCTCCTGGGCTCCAACCCCCAGATGTCGGTGGGCGCCGACTCGACGATCGCCCCGCTCTTCGCCGCCGGCGTCGTCAGCCTCGCGGCGTTGGGGTCGCCGCACTACGTCGAGCTGGTCGGCATCCTCGCCGTGATGGTCGGGTTGATGGTGATGCTCGTCAGCCTCTTGCGGCTCGGGTGGATCGCCGACTTCCTCTCGACCCCCATCACGATCGGCTTCCTCTCGGGTGTCGCCGTGATCATCATCATCCACCAGTTGCCTGACTTCTTGGGCCTGCCGCCGACGAGCGGCTCGGACGACCACCGGTTCCTCTACGTCGTCAACCATCTCTCCGAGGTCCAGGCCGGTGCGCTCTTGATGGGGCTCGGTGTCATGGCCGTCATGGTCGTCTGCTACCGCATCAGCCGGCGCATCCCCGGAGCCCTGATCGCGCTGGTGGGCTCCATCCTGCTGGTCAACGCGTTCGACCTGCAGGCGCACGGCGTCCCTGTGCTCGGCATGATCCACAGTGGCGTGCCCCACTTCGGGCTCACGGGCCTGTCGTGGACCACGCTCGGCAACCTGGCCCCGTTGGCCGCCGTCGTCGCGCTCGTCGTGCTGACGCAGACCGCCGCGACGACGCGCGCGTTCGCCGAGCAGGGGGGCTACGACGTCGACGCCGGGCGCGACTTCCTCGCTGTCGGGGCCGGCAGCGTCCTCGCGGGACTCGTGGGCTCGTTCCCCGTGGACGCCAGCCCACCTCGGACCGAGGCTGTTGTGAACGCGGGCGGTCGCACGCAGGCGGGTCCGCTCGCTGCGGCCGGCTGTGTGCTCGTGTTGATCCCCGTGGCGGGCGTGTTGAAGGACGTCCCCCTCTCCATGCTGGCCGCGGTGCTCATCTTCGTGGCCTTCCGCTTGTTCAAGTGGCGCGAGCTCCGCTCCATCGCGCACTTCGACCTGCTGGAGTTCGGGCTGGCCGCGGTCACACTGCTGTTCGTCGTCATGGTCGGCGTCGAGCAGGGCATCGCGGTCGCCGTCGGGTTGGCGATCTTGGACAGGATCCGGCTGACGTCGCGGCCCCAGCTGCACCGCCTCGGGCGTGTGCCCGGCACGACGAGCTGGACGCCCATGTCCCTCGACGTGGACGCGGCGCCGGAGCCCGGCGTGCTCGTCGTCCTCTTCGCCACTCCGCTCTGGTTCGCCAACGCGGTCCATTTCCGCGAGGAGGTCGAGCATGCGCTCACGGAGGCCGGCACGGCCACGCGGTTGCTCGTCCTCGACACGATCGGCATGTCGGATCTCGACTTCACCGGGGCGCACGCGCTCGGGCAGCTGCTCGATCGGTGCGAACGCGACCACGTCGAATTCGCCATCGCCCGCGCCGGCGATCACGTCCGCCAGAGCCTCGAGCGCGGCGGCCTGATCCAGCGGATCGGGGTCGACCACTGTTTCCCGACCGTGGACGCCGCCGTCACCGCCCTCTTCGACGGGCCGGCGCCCGGCGCCTCCGAGTCCTAGGGGCGCGGGCGGACCTCCGGCGTTCGCAGACCCGGCACCGGCACCCGCCTCACCCCGTCACGAGCCGCAATGCCGCCCGGACCGGCCGGTGGTCCGAGCCACCGTCGGGGAGCACCTCGCCCCGCACCGGTTGCAGCGCCCCGCGCACCAGGATGTGGTCGATCTGGGAGTGCGGACGCCAGGCGGGCCAGGTCCGGCCGACGACGGCGCGGCGCCATCCCGGCATGAACAACGTCACCACCAATGGCCCCCAGGTGTTCATGTCCCCGGACAACACGGCGTCGGCGCGTGCCCCGGTCCGCAGGAAATCGCGCAGTTCCGCCCAGTTGCGGTGCGACCCGTAGTGGAGGTGCGACATGTGCGTCCCGGCCACCGAGATGGGGTGTCCCTCCACTTCCAGGTCCACCACCACGGCCGCCCGGTGGACGGCGTCGCCGTGCAACGGGCTCATCGGGAACACCCGCGAGCCCTGGATGGGCAGGTCCGGCCGCACCAGCACAGCGACCCCCCAACGTCCCGGCTCCGCCTCCTGCCACCGGGTCAAGGCCTGCACCTTGGCCGGTTGCGGACGAACCCCGTCCATGAAGAGCGCCCGGTTGTTCCTCGCCCACGAAGGCTGCTTGATCCACGAGGAGTCCGCGTTCGCCGGCGGCCGCACCCGGCGCCCTTTCCCGAGCGTGTGCGCGACGATCTGGTAACCGAGATGCGCGGCGACCGTCTCGGCCTGGCCCACTTCCTCCCCCTCGACCGTCCACGATTCCTCGAGCACGATCACGTCGGATTCGAACGAGGCGATCACCTCGACGTAGTCGTAGGGCCGGCCCCAGCCGTCCATCCCGCAGTGCATGTTGTAGTTGGTGACGGTGAGCACGGTCCGCGCAGACCATAGGCGCCCGGAATCGCCGGTTACCATCATCGGAAGTGCCCGCCGCCGACGCCGACACCGACGAAGGCGACGCGCACCCGGTCCTGGCCCAGCGCCTTCGACCCTTCACCACGACGATCTTCGCCGCGATGTCGGAGCTGGCGACGGCGACGAACTCCGTCAACCTCGGGCAGGGCTTCCCCGACACCGACGGCCCGGCTGAGTTGAAGGAGATCGCGGCGGAGGCCATCCTCCACGGCGACAACCAGTACCCGCCCAGTGCGGGCATCCCCGAGCTGCGTCGCGCCGTCGCCGCGCACCAGTGCGATTGGTACGACCTCGACCTCGATCCCGACTCCGAAGTTCTCGTCACGGTCGGCGCCACCGAGGCCATCGCCGCCACCCTGCTCGCGCTCTGCGAGCCCGGCGACGAGGTCGTGATGTTCGAGCCGTCCTACGACTCCTATGCCGCCTGCGCGTCGATGGCCGGCGCCGTCCCCCGGCTCGTCCGCCTCCACCCGCCCGAGTGGACGTTCGATCCGGAGGAGCTGGCCGCGGCAGCGGCGCGCCCGCGCGCCCGTCTCCTCCTTCTCAACACCCCGCACAACCCGACGGGCAAGGTCTTCTCGCCCGACGAATTGGAACAGGCGGCCGCCCTCTGCCGGGCTCACGACCTCCTGGCGGTGACCGACGAGGTCTACGAACACCTCGTCTTCGAGGGCTCGCATGTGCCGCTGGCGACCTTGCCCGGCATGCGCGAGCGCACCCTCACCATTTCCTCGGGCGGCAAGACCTTCTCGTTCACGGGCTGGAAGGTGGGCTGGGTCAGCGGACCGGCTCCCCTCGTGGCCGCCGTGCGCGCGGCCAAGCAGTTCCTGACCTACACCAGCGCCGCCCCGCTGCAACTCGCGATCGCGCACGGGCTCCGACTCCCGCCCGCCCGGATCGGTGAGCTCGCCACCGAGCTCGCCGCCAAACGCGACCTGCTCTGCGACGGCCTTTCCGGGCTCGGCTACACGGTCTTTCGACCCTCGGCGACGTACTTCGCCACGACCGACATCGCCGTCATCGCCCCCGGGCTCAGCGCCCACGACTTCTGCCTCGGCCTGCCCGGACGCTGCGGCGTGGTCGCCATCCCGAGCTCGGTCTTCTACGACCGCAGCGATCAGGACGCCGGCCGCACCTTCGTCCGCTGGGCCTTCTGCAAACAGGACGCCGTGCTGCGCGACGCAATCGCCCGCTTAGCATCGTGGGCACCATGACCATCCCTCTCGCCTGGGTCGACGCCTTCAGCGACGCGCCCTTCGGCGGCAACCCGGCCGGCGTCTGCCTGCTCGATGCGCCCCTCGACGAGGCGCGCATGCAGTCGATCGCCTTCGAGCTCGGCATCGCCGAGACGGCTTTCCTCGTCCCGGGTGACCGGCCGACGACGTACGGACTGCGCTGGTTCTCGCCGGCCACCGAGATCGACCTCTGCGGTCACGCCACGCTTGCCTCCGCCCACGCGCTCCGGCAGTGGGGGACGGTCGACGGCACGGCACCACTCACCTTCCATACCAAGAGCGGCCCCTTGCACGCGGCCTTCGACGGCGACCGCGTCGTCCTCGACTTCCCGGCGGACCCCGTCGTCGCCCGACCGCTGCCCGAGTGCCTGGCGGCGCAGTGGCCGGGTTCGGTCGTGCACCGCGGCCACACCGCTTTCTTCACGTTCGTGGTGCTCTCCTCGGCCGAGGGAGTGCGCGCCTACGAGCCAGACCTCGACGCCATCGCCGCAACGGGGGAGAAGGCGCTCCTCCTCACTGCGGCGGCCGAGCCGGCATCGCGAGCTGACTACGTGCTGCGGGTGTTCGGGCCCAACGTCGGCATCCCCGAGGACTCCGCGACGGGCTCAGCCCAGTGCTCAGCCGGCCCGTACTGGGCCGGCGAGCTGGACCGCAGTGACCTGGTGGCGCGCCAGCTCTCCCACCGCGGCGCGACCCTCTACGTGCGGCCGGAGGGTGAGCGGGTCCGGATCGCCGGTCACGCGACCACGGTGTTCACGGGTCACCTGTGCTAATCAGTCCCCCCATGGGCGCCACCACGGCGGGCCTGCGGACACTCGTCGAAGGTCACGAGCCGGCGTTGCCGCGGGAGGCCGCGGCCAAGGCACGCTTCCTCGAGGAATTGCAGGAGCTGCCGGCACCCTGCGACGAGCATGCCGACCCGACACACGTCACGGCCTCGGGCATCGTCGTGGGCCGCCGCGGCACAGTGCTGCACCTGCACAAGCGCCTCGGCATCTGGATGCAGCCGGGCGGTCACATCGACGCCGGTGAGACGGCCGACGTCGCCGCCCGCCGCGAAGCGACCGAAGAACTCGGCCTGGCGGTCGAACACCCGGCCTCGGGCCCGTGCCTGATCCACCTCGACGTGCACGATGCGGCGCTCGGTCACACGCACCTCGACCTTCGCTACCTCTTGCTCGCCGGCGACGACGACCCGCACCCACCGCCCGGCGAAAGCCCCGACGCCCGCTGGTGTGACTGGGACGAAGCGATGGCCATGGCCGATGCCGCGCTGGTCGACGCGCTGGCCGCGGCCCGCGCCGCCTACGAAGCCGGCGAGGCTGCCCCGGCGGGCCACGGTGCACCGTGAGCGACACCTTCACCCACCTCCTCGCGGTGCAGGACCTCGACACCTCCATCACCCAGATGGAGCACCGGCGGGATGCCTTGGTCGAGACGTCCGGCCTGGCCGCCGTCGAGGCCGAGCTGGGCCGCCTCGGGGCCGAGCAGGCGGACGCGGCCGGCCGCCGAGCCGCACTGACCGCGACACAGAAGGGCCTCGAGGAGCAGATCGCCGGCATCACCGAGCGACGGGACCACGTCGAGAAGCGCCTCTACGCCGCCACCAGCTCGTCGGCGCGCGACCTGCAGGCGATGAACGAAGAGGTCAAGCACCTGACGGACCGCCGAGCGGATCTCGAGGAGCTCGAGCTCGTGGCGATGCTCGAAGCGGATCCGATCGACGCCGAGATGGCGGCGCGACGCCAGCGGATGGCCCCGCTCGAAGAGCGGGCAAAGGAGCTGCAGGAGCAGGTCGAGCAGGAGCGTCTCGACCTCGATGCGGCCATCGCCTCGGCCGCCGGGTCGCGTGCCGCCGAAGCGGCGCAGCTTCCGACCGCCCTGTCCGACCGGTACGAGACCCTGCGCGCCAGGTTGAAGGGGACGGGGGCCGCGCGTCTGATCGGGAGCCACTGCGACGGGTGCCACCTGGAGCTCCCGTCCATGGAGGTCGAGCGGATCCGAGCGCTGCCCCCGGGTGAGGTCGCGACCTGCGAGCAGTGCGGCCGCATCTTGATCCCGACGTGAGGGTCGAGCCCACTCGGTGCTGATCCTGGTCCGCCACGGCGAGTCGGTGGCGAATGCGCAGGGCCTGCTGTTGGGACGCACCGACGCCGAGCTGACCGAGACCGGCCGGGCCCAGGCCGCCGCGGTACCCACCCTGCTCGAGCGCCCGGTTGTCGAAGTCCGTTCGAGCCCGCTCCGCCGCGCCACCGACACGGCCGAACTGCTCGGGCTTGCCCTCCCCGTCGTCATCGACGAGCGGTGGATCGAGGTCGATTACGGCGAGTTCGAGTGCCAGCCTTTGGGCGACATCCCCGCCGACGTGTGGCAGAAGTGGCAGCGCGACCGCGACTTCTGCCCGGTGGACGGTGAGTCACTGGCCGAAGTCGACGTCCGGATCGCCGAGGCGTGCGAGCAATTGTTCGCGGCCGACGGGAAGGGGGCACGACGTGCCGACGGCGATGTCGTCGTCGTGAGCCATGTCACGCCGATCAAAGCGGCGGTGGCCTGGGCGCTCGGGACGCCCGACCTGTACTGGCGGCTCTATCTGCGGACAGCCTCGGTGACCCGGATCAGCTGGAACCGCGACGCACCAATCCTGCACGGCTTCAACGAAGTTGCGTTGGCGCCCGAGCGGAGTGGGACGCCACAATCTCGCCGTGCCTGAGAGATCCCACCCTGCGCCGACCGTCGCCTCGTTGCGTCCGTCGCCAGGATCCGACGAACCACCCGTCCATCGCCGCACCATCGAGATCGAAGTGTTCGTCCGCGGCGAGCACCTGGTCGTCATCGGCACCCTGGCCGACGTTCGCCCCTGGGCGAGTGGCGAGTCCGGTCCGCGAGAGCTTCATCGCATGGAGCTGGCGATCGTGGTCCGTCGCGCCGACATGACAATCATCGACGCGGTCGCCGACATGAAGACCTTCCCGCACGCTGAGTGTACGGTCATCGAGCCGAAGTTCTCAGAGTTGATCGGCCTGTCGGTGGCGCGGGGCTACACGTCGGGCGTGCAGGAGCGCTTCGGGCGCGAGCGCGGCTGCAGCCATCTCGAGTTCCTGGCCCGGGCGATCGGACCGGCAGTGGTCCAGTCGGTGACGTCGGCGGCCGCACAGGAGTTCGAGAAGGCCGGCGTGTATCCGGACGGTGGGCGCGCTCTCGACTTCTTGGCCAACACGTGTCACGTGTTCATCGACGAAGGCCCGGGGTCTCAGAAGATCGCCGCCGGGTGGCGGCCGGGCATGTTCGGCGCCTATCCCGCACCCACGGTCGCAGAAATCCGTCGCCGAATTGCGGAAGGCGACTCGGGCCATAGCGCCGCCGACGAATCTCGCTGATCAAAAGGCGGTCTGTGTTGATCGCAGCTGCGGCCGACGACCTCGGCGGACCGGGTTCGGTCCTGCGGAGATCGCTTGCTCAGGAGACCGCGACAGCAGCCACTCCGACCTCGCTGCGGCGCCGCGTGCCGACGGCGGGCGCGCACAAAGATTCGAGCATGCGCGTCATGACCCGCTTCGCGCCGCGCACCTGCAACAGAGAGCCGCTGCGGAGCCGTTCCCACGCCTCCCACGACGACGCCACGTCCAGGGCCTCGAGGACCTCAAGACGGGAGCTCGTGCTGAGCGCGGCCAGCTCGGGGGCGAACGTCTCCTTGACGCTCTCAAGTAGCAGCCCGTCCGCGGCTGCCAGTGTCGCGGTCACCCCCTTGGACGAGGGCATCCTGCGCACCAGCGCGCGGCGGATCGGGGAGATCTCTTCGTAGAGTGCGGCACGGTGCGCGACCGTGCGCTCGATGCGGGTGGCCAATGAGAGCTTGGCGGAGACGCGGGGCATCGCCGACCACTGGCGCCGCAGCTGGAGTGCGGCCACGTAGTGGTACAGGTCATCCATCTCGCTGAAGTGGTGGAACACCAGACGGAGCGAGACGCCCGCACGCTGGGCCACCGCCCGTGCCGTCGGCTCCGAGTCACCCTCGCGCAGCAGCTCCATGACGGCTTCGGCCACGTTGCGGCGTGTGCGCTGCCCCCGGGCCACCCGGCCATCCTTCGCCGTCGACCCCGGCGCCGTTTCGCCGTCGAGCTCGGTCAACGCGAACTCGGGCGGCAAAAGCTCCACCAAGGGTTGTCCGATCTTCATGTCTCCACCGCTTGTACCGCTCGTCGCCAGATTCGAGCTCGGACTCACCGAGTGCACCTTCCTGTCACAGGGAGAATCAAACGGTCGCTTGATACTTGCGCCCGCAGCGCCGGTCACCGCCGATCGACGCTCCACCAGGTGCGCGACCACCTGTCCAGGGGGCACAGGCTCACATGTAACAATCCCTGTGTCAAAAGGCCATTTCGGGTCGGTCCGGGACCTGCTAGGCATCGAGCCTGCAGGGCCGACAAGGGGGAAGTAGATGGCGTTGCGGGCCAGGTCAGTACGGATGGTTGTCGGGGTCGTGGCCTTACTGGCCGCACTGGCCCTTGCCGGATCAGCGTTGGCGGACAGCCCGAACACAGCCGCCGTCCTACTCGTCGGCACCTACCACGGCATGGCCGGGAAGTACGCCTCGATCCAGGCGGCCGTCAACGCAGCCCAGCCGGGGGACTGGATCCTCGTCGCCCCGGGCGACTACCACGAGACCGACGACGCCAACGTGACCTCGGCCGCGCAGCTGTCCACCGGTGATCACGGCGGCGTGGTCGTGACCACCTCGGACCTCCACGTCCGGGGGCTGAACCGCAACACCGTTGTCGTCGACGGCACCAAGGCGGGCTCGTCCGTCCCGTGCAGCTCCGCCGCACAGGATCAGAACTTCGGCCCGGTGGTCGACGGCAAGGCCCAGGGCCGGAACGGCATCGTCGTGTGGAAGGCGAACGACGTCAGCATTGAGAACCTCACGGTGTGCAACTTCCAGGGCGGAGCGGGAGACTCGGGCAACCAGGTCTGGTGGAACGGAGGCGACGGCTCCGGCCAGATCGGCCTCACCGGTTATGCCGGCAGTTATCTGACGGCGACGACCGGCTTCTTCGGTACCGAGAGCACGGCGGCCGCGTACGGCATCTTCTCTTCGAACGCGCAGGGCCCAGGCAACTGGGATCAGATCTACGCCAGCAACATGAATGACTCGGGCATGTACGTCGGTGCCTGCGTCCAGGTATGTGACGTCACCATCGACCACGCCTGGATGGAGAACAGCGCCCTCGGATACTCCGGAACCAATTCGGGCGGATCTATCGTCATCGAGAACTCACAGTTCGACAACAACAAGGACGGTGTGGACACCAACTCGCAGATCGCAGGCGACCCTCCGCCGCCGCAGGACGGCGCGTGTCCGAACGGCGGAACGAGCCCGATTACGCATACCCACTCGTGCTGGGTGTTCATCCACAACAACGTGCACGACAACAACAACCCCAACGTGCCGCAGGCAGGCAGCGCGGCGGCAGCCCCGACCGGGACGGGGATGACGCTGTCGGGCGGGCGCAACGACACCATCTTGGACAACACGTTCGCCAACAATGGTGCCTGGGGGACGCTGTTCATCCCCTACCCGGACTCGGGGAGGCCGTCGCTCAACCAGAAGTGCAGCGACTACGGCGGCTTTCAGATGCGCGGCCTCGGCTGCGTCTTCGAGGACGAGAACGACAGGCTGGCGGGGAACACGTTCGTCCACGACGGATTCTTCGGTAACCCCGCCAACTCCGACTTTGGCCAGATCGTCCTTCATGCTGGCCTTCCGTCCAACTGTTACGCCGACAATCACGGGCCACAGGGGAGTTCGCCGCCCTACCTCGAGCTGCTGCAACCCACCTGCGGCGTGCCGGCGAAATCGACGAATTTCCAAGGCGCGCTGGTCACGGAGGTCGAGTGCGACGCTGGCCTGGCGCCCTGCCCGGCGGGATCGGTGTACCCGGCGAGGACCGGTGTGCGTCTCGAGCCCTTGCCGCGTGGCCTGCCGACGATGGCCGACCCGTGCGCCGGGGTGCCGTCGAACGCGTGGTGCACGTCCGGATCGTCGATGGGAAGTACCCGACACGGCGGGCAGGCGTCGGCCGCTCCGAAAGCAGTCGGAGGGGCCTACCGCAGGGCCACCTCGTAGCAGTCAGTCGCCCGAACGCGACGCCACGCGGCCAGCTTCCAGGCTGACGATTTCCTCGCATCGAGCCGCTTCGGCGGCGCGGTGCGTGATGAACAAGACACTGCGCGTCCCAGCGGCGGCGAACACACCCTCGACCACATGATCGGCCAGGGCAGCATCGAGGCCGCTGGTCGGCTCGTCGAGGATCAGCAGCGGGCCGGGTGCAAGCAGGGCGCGGGCGACAGCGAGACGCCGTCGCTCACCGCCCGAGATGGCCACGCCGTCCTCGCCGACCGGGGTGTCGAGACCATCCGGCAACGTTGCCACCCAGTCGGCCAGCCGGGCGGCGCGGAGGGCCGCGCCGATCTCCTCGTCGCTCGCGTCGGGGCGGCCCAGGGTCACGTTGGACCGCACCGTGCCCGCGAAGAGCTGGGCGCGTTGGTCGGCCAGCGCGATGGCGCCGCGGACGTCGGCCTGATGGAACCGTGTCACGTCGGTTCCGCCGAGTGTGAGCGTGCCCGTCTCGAGCGGCCAAAAACGCAAGAGAGCGTTGACGAGGCTCGACTTGCCGGCGCCGCTCGAACCCGTGACCGCCAGGCGGCCACCCGATGCGAGGCGCAAAGTGACGCCGTCGAGAGCGCGCGGCAGATCCGGACCGTACCGAAGCGCCGCGTCGTCGAACCGCACCTCGGGCACGCCCGACTCGACCCGTTCTGTTAGCACCGGGTCGCGTACGGGCACCGGGACGGCGTCGAGGGCATAGAGACGGTCAGCGGCCGCCCGCACGGACAGGGCCCGCGCCACGGCGAGCGGGACGCCGGGAACCGTTTCGAAGGTTGCCAACGCTGCCAAGGGGAGCACGGCCACCATCACCTGGCCTATGCGGTGGTCGTGTACGGCAACGACGCCGAGGGCCAGCACCGTGGTCACCGCGAGAGCGAGGCAAACCTGGATCACCAGGGCCGAGCCGGCGGCGATGCGGGCGTGCTGGCGCTCGAGGGCGTCGGCGCGGGCCGCGGCGACATCGATCCTCTCCAACGCGGCGTCATCGGCGCCGAAAGCCAGCAGTTCGGAGGCTCCCTCCAGAGCGTCGACGATCTCGGCCGACAAGGAGCCGGCGAGTGCGGCCATCTCGTCATCGCCGCTACGTCGCCAGGTAAACAGGGCGGGCACCACCAACGCGATGGCGAGCGAGGCGCCGAGGGCCAACGCCGCCCAGGGGAGGATGAGCCCCACCGCGACGGTGCCGATGATGGCGGCGCCCAACGCGATCGTGACCGGGAGCAGGGTGCGGAGATAGAGGTCCTGCAGTGTGTCGACGTCGTCGATGGCGCGGGCGAGCAGATCTCCGCTTCGCCACCCGCTCAAGCCGGCAGGCACACGTGGAGACAGCCGGTCGTAGAGCCAGACGCGCCATCCGGTGAGAGCGCGGAGGGCGGCATCATGGCCGACGAGGCGTTCGGCATAACGCAACGGCCCGCGAAGGAACGCCAGGACCTCGACCGCGGCCAGCAGGCCCACGATGGCGTCGAGGCCGGGGCGCAGCGCGGCCCGGCCGACGAGGTAGCCCGACCCGGCGAGCAGGCCGATTGTGGCGGCGGCCGAGGCCAGGCCCAAGAGCCCGGCGCCCGCAAGCCGGCCGTACGGCGTGCCGGACTCGGTGAGCACGCGTCGGATCGAACGCTGGGGCGGGCTCATGAGACCGCCATGGGTTGGGCGGCGCTGAGCGTGACGACAGCATCGAAATGCGGCAGAAGCGTGGGCTCGTGCGCGGCGACCACCACGGAGCGACCCGACAGCCAGGGCTCGATGGCAGGTGCCAGCCGCGCCACGGTCGGCGGGTCGAGAGAGGCGGTCGGCTCGTCGAGCAGCAGCACGGGAGCCTGACGTAACAACGCTCGGGCCAACGCGACCCGTTGGCGTTCTCCCGCACTCAGGGTCAGCCCATCGTGGCCGACGGCGGTGTCCAGCCCGGCCGGCAGGGCCGCCATGAGCTCGGCCAGCCCGACGGCGTCGAGCACTGCCTGCAGCTCGTCGTCACTGGCCTCGGGCGCACCAAGGCGCAGGTTCTGCGCCAGTGTCGCGTTGAAGAGGTGGGGACGTTGGGGCAGCCAGGAAAAGTAGT
>DASXBZ010000061.1:0-1975 GCA_036491435.1 Acidimicrobiales bacterium | reverse complement strand
GTGGTGCACAAGCTTCCCCAAGACCTTCGTCTGGCGCTTGTCGCCAATCCCACCGCGCTCGACGCCTGGAAGGACATCACGCCGCTCGCCCGCAACGAGTTCATCTGCTGGGTCGAGAACGCCAAGCAGGATGCGACGCGGGAGAAGCGCATCCGCCGGACTCAAGAGGAGCTCGAAGAGGGCATGCGTCGACCCTGCTGCTGGCCGGGGTGCGCGCACCGCGAACGCAACGGCAAATAGTTGTCGGGCCGCTTCGAACGGCTCTGGCGTCGGCGACGCCGAGCGATCAAGCGGAGGGCGTCGTCTGTTCGGTCCAGCGCTGACCGTCCCAGTACCGCTGGGCTGATCCTCCGGCCGGATCTGGGTACCACCCGGCCGGAGGCAACGGCGGCGGGCTGCTCCCGGCGGCGAACGACGCGGGCGCCATGAGTGGACTGGGGTCGGACGAAGCGGCGTGCGCCTGACCTGCGGAGGCCCACTCGTTCACGGCGTGCTCGAGCGTGGCGGGTTGGCGCCGGACGTCGACGGTCTCTGCATGTCCACCCGCGTTGATGGCGGCTTCCTGGGCGCGGGCTCGATCGACGTCGGCCTTGGAGACCGGATCGAGACGTTTGCAGTTGGGGCATGCGACGTAGTGCTTGAAGCTCAGCGGGATGACGGGGATGAAGAACAAAGCGAACCACGTCGAGACCCTGAACAACACGACAGGGCTCATCCCGCAGTTGGCGCAGCGGAGCAACAGCGGCCCCATGCCCTTCCTCAGCCTCCGGATACCGAAGATGATGATCACCGGACACCTCCCCCTTTGTTGCCTGTGTCTCGTTTCGGCTCTTCCGGCCCGGCGCTTGATCGCGCTGGGCGCCTGCTCCGGGCTGGATGCCTCACGCGGTCCGCTCGGACACTACTGGGGAACGCCCGTGACAACGAGGGGGCGTCCGTGCATGGGACTCAGCCTCGGAGCGCCACCAACTCTTCGGCGATCTGCACCACATTGAGCGCGGCGCCCTTGCGAAGGTTGTCACCGGTGACGAAGAGGGCCAGGGCGTTGGGGTGGTCGAGAGCCCGCCGGATCCGGCCCACGTAGGAGACGTCGCGGCCGGCCGCCATGAGCGGCGTCGGGATCTCGGTCAGCTCCACTCCCGGCGCGGTGCGCAGTACCTCGGTGGCGCGTTCGGGAGTGATCGGACGCTCGAACTCGGCGACGATGGCGGCGGAGTGGCCGGTGAACACCGGCACCCGCACACAGGTGGCGGTGACGGCGAGGCCGGGGGCACCGAGGATCTTGCGGGCCTCGTTGCGGTACTTCTGCTCCTCGTCGGTCTCGAGCGAGCCGTCGTCGATGATCTTGAACTGCAGCGGGATGACGTTGTGCGCGATGGGCACCGGGTAGACGCTGCGGGGCGGGAACTCGACGGCCGTGCCGTCGTAGGTGAGCTCGGCCGCGTTGTCGGCGGTCTTGGCCAGTTGTTCGGCGAGCTCGCGCACCGCCTCGACGCCACCGCCCGAGACGGCCTGGTACGACGACACCATCAGGCGGGTCAGGCCGGCCTCGTCGTGCAGCGGCTTGAGGACCGGGATGGCGACCATGGTCGTGCAGTTGGGGTTGGCGACGATGCCCTTAGGGATGTCGCGCAGCGCGGCCGCGTTGGCTTCGGGCACGACGAGGGGAACCTCGGGATCGAGGCGCCAGGCCGACGAGTTGTCGATCACCGTGGCTCCCGCGGCGGCGAGCCGAGGTGCGAGCACGCGCGACACGGCGGCCGGTGCCGAGCACAGCGCGAGGTCGATGCCCGAGAGGTCCGCCGTCTCGGCGTCCTCGACGACCACGTCTTGGTTGTCCCAGGGCAGGATCGAGCCGGCCGAGCGGGACGACGCCAGGTACCGCATGGAGTCGACGGGGAAGTTGCGCTCGGCCAGGATCGAGCGCAGGACGACCCCGACCTGGCCGGTTGCTCCCACGATGGCGATGCGCATC
>DASXBZ010000060.1:0-10843 GCA_036491435.1 Acidimicrobiales bacterium | reverse complement strand
TCGGGCACGACGCGGATGATCTTGCCGCGGATGAAGAGGTGTCCCTTCTGCTTGCCCGCCGCGATGCCGAGGTCGGCCTCGCGCGCCTCGCCCGGCCCGTTGACGACACAGCCCATGACCGCGACCTGGATCGGCAGGTTCAGCTTCTCGAGCGCCTCCTGGGCCTCCTTCGCCACGGCAATGACGTCGACCTGCGCGCGCCCGCACGACGGGCAGGCGATGAGGTCGAGGCCCTTGCGCTCGCGCAGCCCGAGCGATTCGAGCAGCTGTCGTCCGGCACGCGCCTCTTCGACCGGGTCGGCCGTGAGCGAGTAGCGGATGGTGTCGCCGATCCCCTCGGCGAGCAGCGTGCCGATGCCGGCCGTCCCCTTGACCAGGCCGCCGGGCGGCGGCCCGGCCTCGGTCACGCCGAGGTGCAGCGGGTGGTCGAAGGTCTCCGAGGCCAGCCGGTAGGCGGCGATCATGAGAGCGACCGACGACGCCTTGACCGAGATCTTGACGTCGGTGAAGTCGACCTCCTCGAAGTAGGCGAGCTCGTTCTTGGCCGACTCGACGAGCGCCTCGGGTGTGGCTCCGCCGTACTTCTTGTAGAGGTCGGGGTGGAGCGAGCCCGCGTTGACACCGATGCGGATGGGGACGCCACGGTCGCGCGCCTCGGCGGCGACCTGCTTGATCTCCGCCTCCTTGCGCAGGTTACCCGGGTTGAGCCTGAGCCCCTGGACACCGGCCTCGAGCGCGGCGAGCGCCATCTCGTGGTGGAAGTGGATGTCGGCCACGATGGGCACCGGCGAGCGCGGGACGATGTGGGCCAGACCCTCCGCCGCCGCCTCCTCGTTGCAGGTGCAGCGGACGATGTCGGCGCCCGCCGCCGCCAGCGCGTAGATCTGCGCCAGCGTGCCGTCCACGTCGGCCGTCTTCGTCGTCGTCATCGACTGGACGCTGATCGGCGCGCCGTCGCCGATCGCCACGTCGCCCACGTTGATGCGCCGTGTCGGCCGCCGGGCCGACAGGAGAGAGGACGTCAGCTCCACGTCAGTGCGGGAGGTTGATCGGGTGCGTGATGTCGAGGTACATGGCCGAGAGGGAGATGAAGGCCAGGATCCCGATGAACACCGCGGCCACCGGGAACAGCTTGGTGATGTCGGCCCGGTAGTAGGGCCTCCCCTTCCTCGTGCGGATCCACTCGTAGGAAGCGATGGCGACATGGCCGCCGTCGAGCGGGATCATCGGCAGCATGTTGAGGATCCCGAAGACGACGTTGATGGCGATGAGGAGCAGCAGGACCGATTCGACGTTGCTCTGCTCCGCCTGGGCGCCGATGTGCGCGATCCCGATGATCGACTCGGGCCGCGGCGCCTCGCCCGGGTTGTTGGCGACCTTCTGGGCGTAGTGCGAGTTCGTCAGCTGGTGCCAGAGCGAGGAGAGGCCCGCCGGCGAGAAGATCTGCCCGATGCCGTGGGCTTCCTGGTCCGTCACGGACCAAATGGTCGACACGGCCGCGCCCGGCGCATGCACAGCGCTGACCGATCCGACCGCCTGCGAGATGCTGACGCCGAGGTACCCGCGATCGGCGAGCTTCGCCCCGTTGACGACGACGCCCTTGCCACTCTCCGGTGTCGCCTCGACGTGGACGAGGCGGCCGTCGCGCTCGACACCGAGCGTGAGCTCCTTGCCCGTCGAGCGCTTGATGATGTCGGTCATGGCGGTCGGGTTGGCGAAGGTCTTCCCGTCGATCGAGACGATCGTGTCCCCCGCCTTCAGCCCCGCCAGCGCGGCCGGCGTCGTCTTGCCGGACCAGTGCTCGAGCGCGGCGACCTTGTAGTTGTTCGTGGGCTGGCCGAAAGCGAAGACGACGATGATCGCCAGCACGAAGGCGATCAACAGGTGCATCACGGAGCCGGCCGACGCCACGACGATGCGTTGGTAGAACGGCTGCTGGCGGTAGGCGCGCGGCTCGTCCTCCTCGGCGACCTCCTCGGTCGCGGTGAACCCGGTGATGCGGACGTACCCACCGGCGGGGATCGCCTTGACGCCGTACTCGGTCTCGCCCCGCCGCATCGACCACAACCGAGGGCCGAAGCCGACGAAGTACTCGGTGACCTTCATGCCCGCCCACTTGGCGGTGGCGAAGTGCCCCAGCTCGTGCAGCATCACGATCGCGATGAGGATCACGATGAAGAGGAGGAGCGCGCCCCAGCCCAGCACGAGGAACAGGGCCGTGATCACGGCCAGGCCGATCAGCAGCTTGACGACTTGGCCCGCGCTCCCCTGGGTCTCGGGTGCGGCGGGCTCGTCCCCCGCCGGCGGTGGGATCGCAGGTGCATCCTGCTTGGTGAGGGTCATTGCCCCCCCAACGCTACCGCCGCCCTCATCCGGACAGACGGCGGGCGACGATCTCGGAGGCCCGCCGCCGGGCCTCGGCGTCGGCCGCCAACACCCCTTCCACCTGGTCGACGTGATCGTCGACCCAGGCCTGGAGCGTCTCTTCCACGACTTCGGCGATGCCCACCCATTCCAGGCCGCCGGCGAGAAACGCCTCGACCGCCACTTCGTTGGCGGCGCTGAGCCAGGCCGGCGCGGAACCCCCGCGGCGGCCGGCGTCGTACGCCAGGTCGATGCAGCGGAACATCGAGCGGTCGGGGGCCTCGAACGTCAACGTGCGCGGCGCCGACCAGTCGAGCGGGCCGAACGGCGTGGCGATGCGATCCGGCCAACCGAGCGCGTAGCCGATCGGCAGTCGCATGTCGGGCGCCGACAGCTGGGCCAGCGTCGAGCCGTCCCGCAGCTCGACCATGGAGTGCACGATCGACTGCGGGTGCACGACGATGTCGATGCGGTCGTAGTCGATGCCGAAGAGCTCGTGCGCCTCGATGACCTCGAGCCCCTTGTTCATGAGGGTCGAGCTGTCGATGGTGATCTTGGGCCCCATCGACCAGGTGGGGTGGGCCAGCGCGTCCTGCACCGTCGCGGTGGCGAGCTTGTCCGCCGGCCAGTCGCGGAAGGGGCCACCGGACGCGGTGAGGAGCAGGCGCGCCACGTCGGTCGTCTCCTGCACCGAGGCCAAGCACTGGTGCACCGCGCAGTGTTCCGAATCCACCGGGACGATCTCGGCGCCGGGCGTGCTGCGCGCCTTTTGCACCACGGGCGCGCCGGCGATGAGGGACTCCTTGTTGGCCAGGGCGAGGCGCCGGCCCGCCCCGAGCGCAGCCATCGTCACGGGGAGCCCGGCGAAGCCGACCACACCGTTGAGGACGACGTCGGCCCCTTGGGCCGCGGCGACAATGCCCTCCTCGCCGACCAGGACCTCGGTACCGGTGGGGACGCGGTCGCGCACGGCCGTGTGGAGGGAGGGGTCCCCGATCACGACGATGTCGGGGTGGAACTCCGCGGCCTGGCCGACGAGCACGTCGGCCGAGCGGTGCGCGGCGAGCGCGTGGACCCGGAAGCGCCGGGGCTCGGCGCGGATGACGTCAAGGGCCTGCGTGCCGATGGAGCCCGAGGAGCCCAGCAGGCTGACGGAGCGCACCCGCTCAGCCGAGGTGCAGCGCTTTGACCACGAAGTACGTGGCGGGCAGGACGAAGAGCAGGCCGTCGAAGCGATCGAGCACGCCGCCGTGCCCGGGGAGCAGCCGCCCCATGTCCTTGAGGCCGAGGTGCCGCTTGATCATCGACTGGCTCAGGTCGCCGAGCGGCGCCACGATGGCGACGACGACGCCGTAGAGCAAGGCCTTGCTGACCGTCCACGGGTGGATGAAGTGGACGACGACGACCGAGACCAGGATCGCGGCCAGGGCGCCGCCGATCAGGCCCTCCCAGCTCTTGTTGGGGCTGATGGACGGGGAGAGCTGGTGCTTACCCATGGCCGAGCCGACGAGCAGTGAGCCCACGTCGTCGGCGACGGTGACGATCACCGCCGCGAGGACGAAGGCGATGCCATGGCGGTTAGGGAACAGGGTCGGGTTGAGCAAGAGCGCGGCAAAGGAGCCGAACGCGCCGACCCAGACGAAGATGAAGACCGTCGAGAGCATGCCCGAGGCGGGATCGGCCGCGGGCTCCACGCGGGCGAGGTACCAGATGAAGGAGCCCGCGACGAGGAGCACGAGGACGAGCGGCAGCGCCGCGACGCCCTTGTTGTAGGTCTCGATCATCAGCGACAGCACCGCGACCAGGCCGAGCAGCGTGGCCGGGTGGTACTGGGCCCGGCGGAAGGCGGCGTAGCCCTCGGCGGTGGCGAGCAGCACGATGACCGTCGTGAGGGCGAGGGTGGCCACCGTCCCCGCGGCGAAGCAGATCAGGCCGATCACGCCGAGCAAGAGACCGCTGCCGATGGCGACCCGCATGTCGCGGCCGGAGGTGCCTCCCGTCGTCGGCACGTTGCCGGTGCGGGCGGCGACGGATCTCGAGGTGCGCGGGGCGCGGACCTTGGGCTCGGGCGGCGCCGGCGGGCTGAGCCGTGACGCGGCGGCGGCCGAGGCGGCGGCGGTCTCGGCCGAGGCGACGCGGGGGGAAACGCCGACCGGCTCCTGCTCGGGCTCGGCGGCCCGCCCGTCAGCCGGCGCCGCGTCCGGCTCGTTCCAGCCGACCGTCTCGGCCTCTTCGCGGCGCGCGCGTCGGGGCGGGGCGGACACGCGACGGCGAGGGCCGGTGTCGAGCTCGGGCTCGGGCTCTGGCGCGGCGAGGTCGGGTTCGAGGCCGGGCTCGGGTGGGATGACCAGCGTGTCGTCCGACTCGAAGTGCCACGGCTGACGATCGGCGTCGGCCTCCTCGCGCTGCTGTTCGTCCAGCAGCGCCCCGACAGCGGGCAGGTCGCCCGACAACTCACCCGACAACATGGACGGCTCGAAGACGTCCTCCTGGGCCTCCCAGTCGTGGTCCTCCTCGCGCCAGGTGGGTGGTGCGACCGCGGACTCCTCGCCGCTGCTGCGGTCGAGGATCGCTGGGACCTGACCGGTCGGCGCGTCGTTCCAGTGTGGAAGGTCCGGGTGGCCCTCCTCCACCGGGCCGGTCACCTCGCGGACGGAGTCGCCTGCGGGCTCGGCGCCGATGATGCGCACGCGCCCGGAGTGATAGCTCGTCGGCTCTTCGGCGTCTTGCTCGTCCTTGTCCGAATCCGAGAACCCTCCGAGGGAGGGATTGAACTCGTCCTGATCGTCGGTGCCGTCGCTCATGTCGCTCGCCTCAGACCGCCATGAGCTCTTGCTCTTTGTGCGCGAGCAATTGGTCGATCAGCGCGACCTGGTCGTGCGTGATCTTCTCGAGGTCCTTCTCGACGCGCTCGAGCTCGTCGGTCGACAGCTCACCGTCCTTCTGCAGTGCCTCCAAGTCGTGTCGCCCCGCGCGGCGCAGATTGCGAATTGCCACGCGTCCCTCCTCTGCCTTGTGCCGCACGACCTTGACCAGCTCCTTGCGGCGCTCTTCTGTTAACGGCGGGAAGGCCAGGCGGATCACGGTGCCGTCGTTCGACGGGTTGATCCCGAGGTCCGACGTCTGGATCGCCTTCTCGATCGCCCCCAGCGAGCCCTTGTCGTAGGGCGAGATGACGAGAAGCATCGCATCGGGCACGCTGAAACCGGCCAGCTGGCGCAGCGGCGTGGGCGTGCCGTAGTAGTCGACCATCAGCGGCTCGACGAGCGCGGAGGAGGCGCGTCCGGTGCGGACGCCCCCCATCTCGTGACGCACGTGGTCGATGGCCTTGCCCATCTTCTCCCTGGTGTCGTCCTTGACCAGGGCCGCGAGGTCTTCGTCCATCAACGGACCAGCGTACCGATCTGCTCACCACCGAGCGCTCGACCGATGTTCCCCTGGATCATGAGGTCGAACACCCGGATGGGCAGGTTGTTGTCCTTGCAGAAGGTGATGGCGGTCAGGTCCATGACCCGGAGGTCGTGGTTGATCACGTCCATGAAGGAGATCTCGTCGTAGCGGACGGCGTCGGGGTGCAGCTTGGGATCTGCGCTGTAGACCCCGTCGACGCCCGAATGGGTCCCTTTGCACAGCAGCTCGGCACCGATTTCCGCCGCCCGGAGTGCAGCGGGGGTGTCAGTCGTGAAGAACGGGTTTCCCATGCCGGCGGCGAAGATGACGATGCGGCCCTTCTCGAGGTGGCGGATGGCCCGCCGCCGGATGTAGGGCTCGGCCACCTCGGACATGGAGAGGGCGGTCAGCACCCTGGTCGGCTGGTCCTGCTGTTCGAGCGCGTCCTGCAGCGCCAGGGCGTTAATGACGGTGCCGAGCATGCCCATGTAGTCCGACGTGGCGCGGTCCATGCCGCTGGACTCCCCGGTCGTGCCCCGCCAGATGTTGCCCCCGCCGACGACGACGGCGAGCTCGAGGCCCCCGGCGTCCATGGCCTGGGCCATCTCCTTGGCCATCCGCTCGACGGTGGCGGTGTCGATGGTCTCGTCGGACGCGGCGGAGGCCAAGGCCTCCCCCGACATCTTGAGGACGATGCGGCGCGACTCTCCCACGATCCTCAGCGCGTCAGGCGCCGACGACGACCTGCGCGAAGGCCACGACGCGCGCGGAGCCGAGCATGCCCGCGATGGTCTGCTTCTCGTCGCGGACATAGGACTGGTCGAGGAGCACGCGCTCCTTGAACCAGCCGTTCATGCGGCCGTCGACGATCTTGCCCAGGGCGGCTTCGGGCTTGCCCTCGTTGCGCGAGATCGTCTCGAGCGTGGCCCGCTCCGTCGCGACCTCGTCGGCCGGCACGTCGTCGCGGCTGAGGTAGGCCGGCCTGGCGAACGCGATGTGCACCGCGATGTCGTGCGCCAGCTCCTCGGTCCCGCCCTCGAGCACGACGCCGACGGCGTTGACGCCGCGGCCGGCCTGTTGGTGGAGGTAGGTGTCGACCACCTGACCGCCCTCGGCGACTAAGCGGCGCACCCGGCCGACGGAGATGTTCTCCTTGAGGGTCGAGCGCAGGTTGTCGATCTCGTCGTCGAGCTCACTGACCGCGTCCTCGCCCTTGGCGGCCACGAGGGCGGCCAGCTCGTCGGCCAGCGCGACGAACTCGGCCGACTTGGCGACGAAATCGGTCTCGCAGCGCAGCTCGACCACGGCAGCCGCATCGCCGGAGCGCACCGCGGCCACCGCACCCTCGGACGCTTCCCGGTCCGAGCGCTTGGCCGCGCCGGCCTTGCCCTGCTCACGCAGGAGCTGGGCCGCCTTCTCGATGTCGCCGTCGCTCTCGTCGAGGGCCTTCTTGCAATCGAGCATGCCGGCGCCGGTCATCTGGCGCAGCGTCGAGACGTCCTTGGCGGTGTAGTCGGCCACGCTCATGCCACCTCGACGGGCTCTGGGGTGACCTGCTGGGGTGCCCGCCGCGGGCGCGGGCTGGGGCCGCTGCTCTCCTCGGCCGGCGGCGGCGCCATCTGGCGGCGGTGCTCGGCGATGAAGCGGCCCTCGGCGACGGCGTCCGCGATCACCCGGCACATGAGGGAGCCCGAGCGGATGGCGTCGTCGTTGCCGGGGATGACGTAGTCGATGACGTCGGGGTCGCAGTTCGTGTCGACCACGGCCACGACGGGGAGGCCGAGCTTGCGCGCCTCGGTGACGGCGATGTGCTCCTTCTTCGTGTCGATCACGAAGACGGCGTTGGGCAACCGTTCGAGGTCGGCGATGCCGCCGAGGTTCCGCGTCAGCTTCTCGAGCTCGCGGGTGTGCTGCAGCGCCTCCCGCTTCGGCATGCCGTCGAAGTCGCCGGCCGCCTGCATCGCCCGCAACTCCCGCATGCGGCCCACGCGGCCCGACACTGTCGCGAAGTTGGTCAGCATGCCGCCGAGCCAGCGCTGGTTGACGTAGGGCATCCCGCAGGCCTCGGCGTACTCGGCCACGGGGCCCTGGGTCTGCTTCTTCGTGCCGACGAAGAGAATGGTGCCGCCACCGGCCACCAGGTCGCGCACGAAGGAGTAGGCGGACTCGACGCCGTTCAGCGTCTTGCGCAGGTCGATGAGATAGATCCCGTTGCGCTCACCCAGGATGTAGCGCTTCATCTTCGGGTTCCATCGCCGCGTCTGGTGGCCGAAGTGGACTCCGGCCTCCAGAAGCTGTCGCATGGAAACGACGGCCATAAAGAGGTTCCTCCAGTCGGTTGCTCCCCTGGCGCAGCGCCACCCGAGGGGCGGCGACCGTGGAACGCACCAGGTGATGATGGTCGGTACTGCGGCCCACCGCGGTGGCGGGCCTGACCACACTAGCCGCTGGGGCGTGCGGCGGGCCCCTAGGCCCGGGGGTGCGTCCCCTCGTAGACCGAGCGCAACCGCTCCTTGCTCACATGCGTGTACACCTGGGTCGTCGCCAGGCTCGAGTGGCCGAGCAGCTCCTGGACGACGCGCAGGTCGGCGCCGCCGTCGAGCAGGTGCGTCGCGTACGTGTGGCGCAGCGCGTGCGGGTGGGTCGGCGAGGCGGCGCGGTGGTCGAGGATCCGGCGCACGTCGCGGGGCCCGAGGCGGGCGCCGCGCCGGTTCACGAACACCGCTTCGGGCGGCCCATCCATCTCCGCGCGCCCGTGCTCGAGCCAGTCGCGCAGCGCCGACGCCGCCGACTCGTGGATCGGCAGACGCCGCTGCTTGGAGCCCTTGCCGAGCACGGTGACGGTGCGGCCGCGCAGGTCGACATCGTCGCGGTCGAGGCCGCAGAGCTCGGACACGCGCAACCCGGCGGCGTAGAGCAGTTCGAGCACCGCATGGTCGCGCCGGTCGAGCGGGGTGGCGGCCGGCTCGTCGAGCAACGTCGACAACTCGCCCTGTGACAGGACCCGGGGCAGGCGCCCCCCGCCGGCCGGCGCCCGCAGGGACCGGGCCGGGTCGGCGTCGATGCGACCCTGCCGGAGCTGCCAGGAGAAGTAGCAGCGCAGCGCCGCCGCCTTGCGGGCGATGGTGGCACGGGCCAGCTTCCTCGTCCCCAGCGACGCGAGGTACCGCCGCAGATGCAGGCGGTCGACACCGCCCGGGCCGTCGACGCCGCTGCGGCCCATCCACTCGGCGAACGCCTCGACGTCGCTCGTGTACGCCTTGCGCGTGGCCGCGGCGCGGCCGCTCAGCCAGGCAGAGAACCCTGGGAGGTCCCAGTCGTCCGACACCCCCCCACGGTACTGCCGCCCTCCGCGCAAGCCGGGGAACTAACGTCACGGCGAACCTTCCGGGGGGTCCGTTTGGTTCGTGGAAACGGAGGGACGATGGCTTCGAAGTTCGATCGCCGTAGCTTGCTGGCCGGCGGCGCGGCCGCGGCGGCGGGCTTCGCGGGAGCGTCAGCAATCGGATGGGACGAGTTCGCAGGAGCCGCCACCAACGGTCCGGGCCGCAACGGCATCACCAAGGCAACCCCGAAGAAGGGCGGCACGCTTGTCTTCGGCGTCGATGCCGAGGAGCAAGGGTTCGACCCCACGCAGGGGCGCTTCGACGAGGTCGGCGTCATGTACGCCCGTACCGTGTTCGACCCGCTCACGATCGTGCTCACCAACGGTGACTGGGCGCCGTACCTGGCCGAATCGGTCGTGCCCAACTCGTCGTACACGGCGTGGACCATCACCCTGCGGCCCAACGTCACGTTCCACGACGGGACCGCCTGCGACGGCGCCGCGCTCGTGACGAACCTCCAGGCGCAGTCGAAGTCGCTCCTGACGGGGATCGTGATCAACCCGACGCTGCAGTCGATCACCCAGGCCGGGCCGCTCGCCGCCACGATCACCTTCAAGCAGCCTTGGGTGCCGTTCCCCTACTACCTGGCCGGCGGCATCGGCGGCCAGATCGCCTACGTGGTCGCGCCCTCGATGCTGACCAACACCAACGGCACGTCGCACCCTGTCGGGACCGGGCCCTTCGTGTTCAAAGAGTGGATCCCGAACGACCACTTCACCGCGACGGCCAACCCGAACTACTGGCGCAAGGGCATGCCGTACCTGAAGCAGATCACGTTCAAGCCGATCCCCGACGAAGCGGCCCGCGCCGAGGCGCTCAAGTCCGGGACCATCGACCTGATGATCACCGACACCCCGCAGATCATCACGCAGTTCCGCGGCAACCGGAGCTACTCGTACATCGACGACAGCACGAACGTCGCCGGCGAGCCGGACATGAACTGCGTCCAGCTCAATTGCCTCGCCAAGCCGTTCAACGACCCGAGCCTGCGGCTCGCGGCCGCTCAGGCGATCAACCGCGCCCAGTACGTGCGCGTCATCGACGAGGGGGTGCTGCCGGTGAGCAACGGCCTGTTCGTGCCGGGCTCGACGTACTTCTCGGCGACCAACTACCCGAGGTACAACCCCGCCAACGCGAAGAAGCTGGTGTCGGCCGCGGCGAAGAACAACGGCGGCCCGATCTCCTTCACCTACGGCTCGACCAACTCGCCGGCGGCGCTGCGGGCCGCCCAGTACCTCGGGCAGGCGTGGAGGTCGGTCGGCTTCCAGGTCAGCACGAACATCGTCCAGCAGAACCAGACGATCAACAACGCCCTGGCCGGCAAGTACCAGGCGCTGGGCTGGCGCCAGTTCGGTGCGGTGGACCCCGACCTCAACTACATCTTCTGGAGCACGACCACGGTCAGCTCGGGGTCCCTGTCGATCAACATGGCCCGCAACGCCGATTCCACCATCGAGGCGGCGCTCCTGGCCGGGCGCCAGGGCACCGAGAAGAGCACCCGGCAGACCGCCTACAAGACGGTCAACAAGCGCCTCGCCGTCGACCTGCCCTACCTGTGGACCGACCGGGCCATCTGGGCGGTCATCGGCAACCCCAAGGTCCAGAACTTCAACAACCCCACCTCGCCACAGGGCCAGCACGCCTTTGGCATGATCGGTGGGTCGATCTGGCCAACCCAGATCTGGATCAGCTGAGTGCCGAGT
>DASXBZ010000059.1:0-6840 GCA_036491435.1 Acidimicrobiales bacterium | reverse complement strand
GCCCGCGCCGCGGCCTCGGCGACGAGCAACGCCTGTGGATCGGCGAGCCCGATGTCCTCGCTGGCGAGGATGACCATGCGCCGTGCCAGAAAGCGCGGGTCCTCCCCACCCTCGATCATGCGGGCCATCCAGTAAAGGGCGGCATCCGCGTCCGACCCGCGCACGCTCTTGATCAACGCGCTGATCTGGTCGTAGTGCTCGTCGGCGCCTTGGTGGAACAGGCGGCCGTCACGCGCCCGCGCCATGTCCTCGATCGTGAGCTCGACCCGCTGCTCCGTCGTGTCGCTGGCGGCAGGGCGAGCGAGCGCCACCGCCACCTCGACCGTGGTGAGCGCAGCACGGGCGTCGCCCTCGGTCGCGGCCACCACGGCGTCGATCGCCTCGTCAGTGGCGTCGGCGTCCTCCAGGACGAGGCCGCGCCGCACGAGCGTGCGCAGGTCGTCCGGCTCTAAGGGGTGTAGCCGCCACAAGGAGGCCCGGCTCAACAAGGGTGGATTGACCTCGAAGAAGGGGTTCTCCGTGGTGGCGCCGATGAAGACGACGAGGCCGTCCTCGACCGCGGGGAGCAGCACGTCCTGCTGGGACTTGGAGAAACGGTGCACCTCGTCGATGAAGAGGATGGTCCCCTGGCCCTGCTCACCGAGGCGGCGCTCGGCGTCGGCCAGCGCCTCGCGCACGTCCTTCACGCCGGCGCCGGTCGCGGAGAGCGTCGTGAAGTGCTTGGCGCTGGCGTCGGCGAGGAGCCGGGCGAGCGTCGTCTTGCCGGTACCGGCGGGGCCCCACAGGATCGCGGAGCCCACCCGGTCCGACTCGGCAAGGACGCGCAACGGGGCCCCGGGACCGACGAGGTGCTGTTGGCCCACGACCTCATCGAGCGTGCGAGGGCGCAGCCGCGCCGCCAAGGGAGCCTGACTGCGCAGGCGGCGGTCGGCGGCGTCGGCGAAGAGGCTCATGGCGCCGCGGCGAGTTCCGGCGCGGGCGCCGGGACGGGCCTAGCTCGGAGAGGGGTTGGCCTCTGCATCATCACCTGCTGCGGACGGCGCCTGTCGTGGTGTAGCGGGCGCGTCAGTCTCCGCCGGCGGCGGCACCACGACGCGGATCCCCAACTCGGCGAGCGTGGCCGCCGGCAACGGCGTCGGCGCACCCGTGAGCGGGTCCGCGCCCGACTGCGTCTTCGGGTACGCGATGACCTCGCGTATGTTCTCCTCCCCCGCCAGGATCGCCGCCAGGCGGTCGACGCCGAACGCGAAGCCGGCGTGCGGGGGCGCGCCATAGCGGAACGCGCCGAGCAGGAAGCCGAACCGGCGCTCGGCTTCTTCCGCGTCGATCCCGAGTGCCGCGAACACGCTCTCCTGGATGCCGCGGCGGTGGATACGCACGCTCCCCGAGCCCAACTCCCACCCGTTCAGGACGAGGTCGTACGCCTGCGAGCGCACCCGCAGGGGATCGGTGGCCAAGAGGGGCAGGTCCTCCTCGTACGGCATGGTGAAGGGGTGGTGCGCCGGCGTCGGCGTGCCGTCGGCCGACCGCTCGAACATCGGGAAGTCGACGACCCAGACGTAGCGGTGCGGCCCCTCACTCACTGGCGGCGCGCCGATCGCGTTGCGGAGGGTCCCGAGCACCAGGCACGCCGTCGCGTATTCGTCGGAGACGGCGAGGACGAGGTCCCCCGGCTCCGCCTTGGTCGCGGCCAGGACGCCAATTGTCTCTTCGTCGGAGAGATGGCGGGCCAAGGGGCCGTCCAAGGGTGCCGGGCCGTCGGTGACCCGGAACCAGGCCAGCCCCGCCGCGCCGGCCTTTTTCGCCCGGTCGGTCAGGTCGTCGATCCGCGAGCGCGGGAAGGTGGCGCCGCCCTCCACGCGCAGCGCCTTCACCGTCGGCGAGGAGAACGCCTTCACCTCCGTCGCCTCGAACACGGGCGACAGCTCGATCAGCTCCATGCCGAAGCGCAGGTCCGGCTTGTCCGTGCCGTAGCGGTCGAGCGCATCCGACCACGTCATGCGCGCGATGGGCGGCGGGCGTTCGCCGGTGGCGGCCTCAGCCGCATCGAGCACGGCGGCGGACACGAAGCCCATGACGTCTTCCTGGCTGGCGAACGAGCACTCCATGTCCAGCTGCATGAACTCGAACTGGCGGTCGGCGCGAAGGTCTTCGTCGCGCAGGCAACGGGCGATCTGGAAGTAGCGGTCGAACCCGCCGACCATGAGGAGCTGCTTGGCCAGCTGCGGGCTCTGGGGCAGCGCGTAGAACGAGCCGTGGTGCAGGCGGGCGGGCACGGAGAACTCGCGCGACCCCTCGGGCGTGGGTGCCCACAGCAACGGCGTCTCGATTTCGACGAACCCCTGGCGGTCCATGGCGGCGCGAATGGCGGCGTTGACCCGGGACCGCAGTCGCAGGTTCTTCTGCATGCGGGGCCGGCGCAGGTCGACGTAGCGGTACTTCAGGCGCACCGGCTCGTCGGACTCGGCCCGCTCGTCGACCGAGAAGGGCGGCGGCTCAGCCTCGTTGAGGACTTCGACGGTGCACTCGCCGATCTCGACCTCACCCGTGCCGATGCCCGGGTTGACAGTCCCCTCCGGCCGCTCGCGCACCGTCCCGCTGACCCCGATGACCCACTCGGAACGCACATCGGTGGCGTGGTCGATCACGCACTGCACGATGCCGGTGTGGTCGCGCAGGTCGACAAAGGCGAGGTGCTCACCGTGCTCGCGCCGCCGGGCCACCCACCCGCACAGTCGCACCTCCTTGCCGAC
The DNA here is from genome assembly GCA_036491435.1 of Acidimicrobiales bacterium. Classification (GTDB taxonomy): domain Bacteria; phylum Actinomycetota; class Acidimicrobiia; order Acidimicrobiales; family RAAP-2; genus Bog-473. The sequence goes on along the minus strand of DASXBZ010000059.1, from coordinate 4,087 downwards.
GTCCTCCTTGCGCAACACCCCGCACAGGTGGGTGCGCATTGCGGTCGGCCGGTTCTCCTCGGTCGCGGTCATGGGGCTTCCCTGTTGTCGTCGATCATCGGTGGCTCGGGCTGCTGCAGGTGGGGATGCTGATGGCGGTCCACGTCGTGGTCGTCCCCCTCGGCGAACGTTGCGTTGGCAAGGAAGCTCCTCAGTTCATCGACGACCTGTACGCGGGGCACCGTCCGCTGGTCCTCGTCGCTGCGCATCGGGCGCAACCCGACCGTCCCCTCGGACAGCTCCTGGGGGCCGACAACGAGCGCGACGAGGGCGCCGGAGCGGTCGGCCGATTTCATCTGGGACTTCATCGAGCGACCGTCGAAGGCGCGGTCGGCCCGCAGCCCGGCTCGTCTGAGTTCCGCCGTCAACTCCACGGCCGACTCGCCGCCTGCGGTGTCGATGACGTAGACGTCCAGGGGCGGTGCTGCGACGAGGAACACGCCCTCCGCATCGCAGGCCAGCAGCACCCGCTCCACTCCGATGCCGAACCCGATGCCTGGCGTGGGATCGCCTCCGAGCATCTCGACGAGTCCGTCATAGCGTCCACCCCCACCGATTCCGTTCTGTGCAGCGTCTAATGCTTGGGCAGCGAACTCGAACGTCGTTCGGGTGTAGTAATCAAAGCCCCTGACCAACCGGTGATCGATCACATAGTGCACGCCCAGCGCCTCGAGGCCCGCTCGCACCCGCGCGAAGTGCGCGGCGCACGGCTCGCACAGGTGGTCCAGGAAATGTGGTGCATCCTCCGTGGCCGCTTGGCACTCCTTGGCCTTGCAATCGAGTGCTCGAAGGGGGTTGTCCAGATGACGGGCCGTGTGTGCCGGGAGGAGCTGCTCGGCTCTCTCCGAAAGGAACCTGCCGAGGAGCTCGACGTAGCCGGGCTTGCAGACGCCATCGCCCATCGAGTTGAGCTTCAGCTCGATGTCTCGCAAGCCCAGTCCAGCAAAGAAGTCGTGCGCTAAGCACACCACCTCGACATCGAGGTCGGCGTCGGCCGTCCCGAGACCCTCCACTCCCAGCTGGTAGTGCTGGCGATACCGACCCTTCTGGGGATTCTCGTGCCGAAACGATGGTGCGGCGTACCAGGCTTTCCAAGGCAAGACAGGGTGGTGCTGGACGAACGCGCGCACGACCGGCGCCGTTCCCTCCGGTCGGAGGGCCATCAGCTGTCCGTCGCGGTCCTCGAAGACGTACATCTCCTTGCCGACGACCTCACTGCCCTCGCCGATCCCGCGCAGGAACACGCCGGCGTGCTCGACGACCGGTGTCAGGACGAGGCCGTAGCCCGCGCCCTCCACCAACGCAGCGAACCGCGCCACCGTGGTTTCCCAGCGCGAGGACTCGGGCCACAGCACGTCGTGCATGCCCTTGGGCGTCCGGGGGCCAGGCCCGGGCGACCCGCCTTCGGGCGCGACAGACCCCGCCGTCACAGAACATGCCTCACGGCTGGGGACCTAGGCCTTCTTGCCAGGAAGCTGACGATAGGCGTCGAAAACACCGTCGAGGTGCTTGAGCGCGCTGATCAACGAGTGCAGATGGGTCGGGTCGGCCAGCTCGATGTCGAAGGCCATCCGGCTCACCCGGTCCGGCGTCGTCGCGGTCCGGGCCGCCACGATGTTCAGGTGGTGCTCGCTCACGACCCGTGAGACGTCGGCCAGCAGCCGGGAGCGGTCGAACGCCTGCACCTCGATCGTCGCGACGAAGACCCCGTCGCTCCCCCGGTCCCACTCGACGTCGATGAGCCGCTCCTGCGACCGGTCGGCCAGCGCAGCCGCGTTCGCACAGTCCGCCCGGTGCACCGACACCCCGCGGCCCTGGGTCACGAACCCCACGATCTGGTCCCCCGGCACCGGCGTGCAACAGCGGGCGAGGTGGATCATGACGTCGTCAAGCCCCTCGACGAAGACCCCGGCCCCTGTGCGCCGCCCGCCGCGCGGCCGCGTCCGGGTGATCCCGGTGAGCACCGTCGTCGGCAGCTGGTCGTCCGCCGCCTCGCCGCTGCGCAGCACCTTGGACAGGCGCTGGACGATCGACTGCGCGGAGACCTGGCTCTCGCCGATGGAGGCGTAGAGCGCGTCGAGGTCGGCGAGGTTCATCTGGTCGGCCACCTGCTGCAGCGCCGACGAACCGAGCAGCTTGTGCAACGGCAGCCCCTCGCGTCGCAAGGCCCGGGCAAGCTCTTCACGCCCGTTCTCGATGGCGTCCTCGCGCCGCTCCCGCGAGAACCACTGGCGGATCTTGTTGCGCGCCCGCGTCGACGCCACGATCTGGAGCCAGTCCCGCGACGGCCCAGCGGTCGGCGACTTCGATGTGAAGATCTCGACGGTGTCCGCAGACGACAGCGGCGTCTCCAACGGCACCAAGCGGCCATTGACGCGGGCCCCGATGCAGCGGTGCCCCACCTCGGTGTGGATGGCATACGCGAAGTCGACCGGCGTCGAGCGCGCCGGCAGTGCGATCACTTTGCCCTTGGGCGTGAAGACGTAGACCTCGTCCTGTTCGAGGTCGAGCTTGAGGGCCTCGAGGAACTCGATCGGGTCGTCGGTCTGCCGGTCGACGTCCGCGATGCGCTGCAGCCACGCCATCTCGGAGGAGTGGTCCTCCTTGGACTTGTAGCCCCAGTGCGCAGCGATGCCGTACTCGGCCCGGTGGTGCATCTCCGAGGTGCGGATCTGCACCTCCACCGGCTTGCCCTCCAACCCGATGACCGTCGTGTGCAGCGACTGGTACATGTTGAACTTGGGCGTGTTGATGTAATCCTTGAACCGACCGTGCACCGGTGCCCAGATCGCGTGGATGGCGCCGAGCGCCGCCCAGCAATCCTTCTCAGAGTCCACAACGACCCGGATGGCGACCAGGTCGTTGATGTCGTCGAACTCCTTCCCGCGCACGACCATCTTCTCGTAGATCGACCACATGTGCTTCGGGCGTCCGGTGACGTCCGCCTCGATCCCCATCTCCGTCAGCCGCTCGCGCACGTGCACGAGCACCTTCTCGAGATACTCCTCCCGCTGCGGCGCGCGGGCCGCCACCATCTGCTCGATCTCCGCGTAGCGCTTCGGGTGCAAGGTCGCGAACGCGAGGTCCTCCAGCTGCCAGCGCACCTGCTGCACGCCGAGGCGGTGCGCAAGCGGCGCGTAGACGTCGAAAGTCTCCTGCGCCGTGCGCCGCTGCTTCCATTCAGGCATCACCGCAATCGTCCGCATGTTGTGCAGCCGGTCCGCCAGCTTGATCAGCAGCACCCGCCAGTCATCGGCCATGGCGACGAGCATCTTGCGGATGGTCGCCGCCTGCTGGGCCTCCTTGGAGTCGAACTGCAGGCGGTCGAGCTTCGTGACCCCGTCGACGACCCCGGCGACCCCGTCACCGAACTGCGTGCGGATGTCCTCGAGCGACAGCCCGGTGTCCTCCACGGCGTCATGCAGCAGCGCACCGGCGACGGTCTGCGCGTCGAGGCCCAGCTCGGCCACGATCGTCGCCACGGCCACCGGGTGCATGATGTAGGGCTCGCCCGACCGCCGGAACTGCCCCTGGTGCGCTCGGAGCGCGGCCCGGCCCGCCTCGACGATCATCGAGGTGTCGTCCTCGGGCCGGTGGGCGGCGAACTCGGCCAGCAGCGGCGCCAGCAGGTCAGCCAGCGCCTCTGTCTGCCCGTCCGCGCCCTCCGCGACCTGCTCGTTCGTGGGAGTCACCCGGGCTAGGGCCACCATTCATCCAGGGTACCCGCCTGGGGAAACGCCACACGCCCACGCCCGTTAACCGGGTCTTCGGATCTGAGCGGGGTCGTGCCCTGACGGAGGTCCCCCAGAAACGGGCGATGTGGCCTCATGGGCGAGCCGCCGAACCGAATGGCACGGACCGCGCGACAAGCTTTTGATCGGACACAGGAGGCCGTGGTCGGTTTCGGCGCGACTCGGCCCATCACGATGGCGCATGAGGCCTGCGGGCTGGCTCGAGCTCTCTGGGGGCCGCCGGGCGCCGCGTCTGGGTGTATCGGGGATGGTTCTTGACACGCGGGGGGACGAGCGTCAAGAACCACGCCGTATAG
>DASXBZ010000058.1:0-2097 GCA_036491435.1 Acidimicrobiales bacterium | reverse complement strand
GCTCAGCCGCCACGAGGGCCACGCGAGGACCGCCGTCAGCACGACGGCCGTGGCGACGAAGCCGAGGCCGAGCACGACGACGTCCGCGCTGAAGCCGGGGTTGGGCTCCGCGACCCGGGCGGCGCCGAGCGGCATGGTCGGGGAGAGCAGCACGCTGAGCACGACCGCGGCGGCGGCACCCAGAACCGCCACCGCTGCCACCTGCAGCAGGTTGATGCACCACAGCTGGCGGTCGGTCAGCCCGAGGGCGCGCAGGGTGGCAAAGTCCGTCCGGGACGCCCGGAGTTGGCGGAGCATCGCCTGCGCGAGGAGCACGACGCCCGTGAGAGCGATGACGAGGGCGAAGAGGCCGAGCGCGAATGCCTCGGGACGGATGGCGCGCTCGACCTGCGCGGCCTGGTCGCTGAGGTTGGCCACGAAGACGCCACCGCCGGTGGCCGGGTACCGCGTCACCAAGGCCTCCGCCTGCCGGTCGAACCGGAGCGCTGACGCACCCGGGCGGAGCCGCACATAGACAGCGTCGAAGGCCCGGTACTTCGCACCGAGCTGGTCGTAGAGGGCGTGCGTCGTGTACACGACCGGGAGCTGCGCCAGCGCGTTGATCGGCACCGGGTTGTCTCTGGTCAGGAAGAGGCCGACCACCTTCTGGCGGAAGATCCGCAAGCCCTGGACCGGTTGGCCGGGCGCCGTCGAGATCGTGGCCGCCAACGTGACCGTGCTGCCGATCCCCGCGTGCAGCTTCTGTGCCGCCCTCTCGTCCAGCGCCACCTCGTGCACCCGCTTCGGAGCCGGCAGCCGCCCCTCGAGGATCCTCGGACGTTCGATCTCGTGCCCGAGACGCTGGTCCGCGGGCGCGTAGACCTGTGCCTCGACCAGTCTGCGCCCCGGGAGCACGGGCAGTGCCTGCACGCCGATCACTGGAGCGACCGTCCCCGCTCCCGGTAGCGCGGCGAGCGCCTTGTAGTAGCCGCCGAAGCCGGTGTTGTTCGGGCTGACCAGCAGATCGCCGGCGCGGGAGGCCGCCAGGAACCGGCTGTAGGCGGAGTCGGTGCGCCGTGCGCCGGCCGTTGCGGTCAGCACGACCCCGCCGGTGAGCCCCACCAGTACCGAGAGGAGGACCCACCCACGCCAGCGGGCCCGGAGCTGACGGACCAGGATCCAGGTGAGCGATGTCACGCGCGGCCCCCTAGCGCGGACCGGCTGCGTGCGGAGTCAGGACCTTGCACTGCGCTGCCATCCAGTGACATTCAAGACGTCCCGATCCCACCCCGAAAGGGCGGTAGCCACCCTGGGGGAGGTGGGGCGTCTACCCCCTGTCAGCTCAGATGTTGCCGCCGCGCCGGCTCTCGGCGGTGACGCCGGTCAGCGCGGTGAGGATCAACGGGATGGCGATGAAGGCCAGCCAGCTCCCGAAGACGAACGCCAGCACGAGCGTGAACGCGCCCATGCCCATCACGAAGGGCCAGATGGATGAGCCGGGGAAGGACTCGATGGGGCCCGCGCCGTCGGCCAGCTCGGCGTCGGGGTGGTCCTCGGGCCGATCGCCGACCGGCTTGATCTTGCCGAAGATGAAGTACTTGTGGCCGTGGAAGCGCCGGTGCCAGAAGAAGTAGTAGAGCCCGGGCAGGAAGCCGAGCAGCGTGACCCCGAGCAGCATCAAGCCCCCGCCGTCCTCATAGCTCCAGAACCAGTAGACGAGGCCGACGAGCCCGAAGAACGCTCCGAGGAAGATCAGGAAGAGCGACTCGATCTTCATACGCCGGCCTTGACCTTTCCGTTGGCGTGCCCGTTGGACCCCGCCCCCCGCGCGTGCGGGACCACGATGTGCTCGGGGTGGTTGTAGTCCCAGGTCGGGCGCTCGGACCGGATCGGGGGCAGGTGCGTGTAGTTGTGGTGCGGCGGCGGCGAGGTGGTGAACCACTCGAGCGTGTGGGCGTCCCAGGGGTTGTCCCCGGCCGGGATGGGCTTGCGCCACGACACGAAGAAGTTCCAGAGGAGGAACACGAACGACACGCCGATGATGAAGGCGCCGACGGTCGAGACGACGTTGTAGCTCTGCCAGCCGAGGTTCGACGGGTACGAGGCCACCCGGCGCGG
>DASXBZ010000057.1:0-4151 GCA_036491435.1 Acidimicrobiales bacterium | reverse complement strand
CGCCACCCCCAACCGGAACGTCAACGGTAGAGGAACGGTTTTCGTGGAATCATCATGAGCGTGCGTCGGTTTGCGGCCGTCCTAAGCCTCGCATTGCTCGGTTGTCTGGTTCTGCCGCAGAACACCTGGGGGAGCGACCCTGCCTCGTCGAGCCCAGTCGTGATGACGATCGATATGCGCGGAGCACTGGACGTCGCCGCCGGCGCAGTCGGTCTCTACGTACTGAGAAGCGACCCCTATCCGGGGAACAGCTCGGACGTGGGCTGGCAGCTCGACCTAGTGAGCACGAAGACGTGGCTGGTTCTGCGTTCTGCATCAGGTGATGCTGCGCCTCAGGGTCTAGCTCTCGGTTTCAACTCGGTATGGGTGCTCACCGGTTACGGAGCGAAGCCCGGAGGGCTCGGCTCAGGAGTCAATCGGCTGGACGCTTCGACACTCGAGAACCAGTGGCGGATACCCATAACGACGAACGCGACCGTCAACATCGCTGTCTCGAAGAACTCGGTGTGGCTTCTCGGGCCCACGGAACTGGATCGGATCGATCCGGCCGCCAATTCGATTACCACGGCCAAGACCTTCCCCCACCTCTTCGCGCAAGGTCTGATGACAGTGTCCGACGACGTGTCCTTCGGAAGCCTCGCCTACCCGAAGTTCGAGACGGTGGGCCCCGTTCTCGTCTCGGTCACTACGTACCGGGACACGGACCTCAGGCTCATGGCGCACCAAGTCGTCGCCAGGTTCCCCTCAGGAGCTGGTGACCCTCCCCACATGGATCTCGCAGCACGGAGTGGCCACAAGTTCTACATGGGACTGTCGAGCACCCGTTTGGGCGAATCCCTTCTGGTCGATGACTTTGGTCGTATCCTCGGACCCAACAAGGCTGCGGGCGGCAGTGTGGCCGTATCGGGCACCGGTGTCGTCTGGGCAGCCAAGGGAATACCACCAGTTGCCACCAACAAGAGCGTGATCCAGCGGATTGGCGCCCGGGGATCGGTCGAGCGGACGGTGGCGACCCTCCCCGGACCGGTTGAATCCATGACAGCTTTCGGGTCGCTACTGGCAGTGGTCACGCCGACCCAAATTGAGGTTCTGCGCTGACAGACACGCCATCCGGTCCGGTTCGGTACCGGCGTCCGAAGTATCACCTAACGCCGGCTCCGTGCCACACCTCGGCACTTCGGGGGCACCAAACGGAAGTGTAGGGCTAGCTGTTTCATCCCATAGGGCCCGGGTAGCTGAGTTGCGGACCTGCTGACTCCGCGAACAGTCGATGACACGCCCAGGCAACCAGTCCAACTTCTGAGAAGGACTGTGATCCCGAACTCAGGGCGACATAGCAGACCTTTGCCCAATCGCCGGGTGAATTCAGCCATCGACTGGGCGGCGGAGCGGGAGCCCATCGAGCCGCCAGGAGCGGGCCCTCCGAATCTCTTGGCACAACGACCAGAGTGGTGTCCGCGCCACAGACTGTGTTTGTCAGACATAGCCAGGCCTCCGGACCATCAATGAATCGGACGAGACTCGGGTCCGAACTCGAGACTTCCATAAGAATTTCACGACCGCTAAACTCGTCTACTAGATCAGTCCGTGGAACACGCTTCATTTTGAATACACCTGCGGCCGTGGTGACTCTTAACCCCGACCGAGTGAACGCGCCGCTTCGTTGGGAACCGACCTTCCGTCCGTCAGCATCGAAGAAATCCCAACTCGGTACGTCGTTGGCGAGGCTCGACCGCTTTCGGCCCTCGTATTTCGTGTATCCGGTACTTGCGAAGATGCCATCGAGCGATTCACGTGACCATTCCAAATGTGGTCCCTGGTCTGCTCCGTAATGGTCCGCCTCAACGCCTTCCTTGTCGGCAACCATCCCGCTTACGGTATCGCGCAAGACGGGCAGGACTTCTTAGAACACCGTCACCTAACGCCGGGACAAGGGCGTCATTTATTCGCCAACGAATGTTCCTTCCGGGGCAAGGATGAAGTCCTCAAAGGTGAGGTCGTGTGGCCGTCGGCTCATAGGAATGGGGTCTATCGCAACCCTGACTCGGAGGTGTCCAGGCTTGCAAGGGTCATCCCAGAATGCTTGGACCTGAACGTCGTAGCGGGCCCCACTCGGAGCAATGACTTCTTGGTGTGAGGTTCTGTCCAGGTAGGTGGCTACGAGGCGTCGTAAGGCTCGGACCGGAGGTCACTGATCCTGTCTCGGGCTACTTGCCTCTCCTCTTCTGTTGACGACATGCCTCCATTCCGTCGCCACCGACCCTGCGCAGCGCGTCCCCGAACACCGGGAGCGTGACGCACTCCGACACCTCGGGGAGGGTCAACGATCCAGTTCCAGCGAACGTTGTGGGGCCGCCACGGGTTGTTTCATGCAGCGGTCAACTCGGCCTATGGGCGTGATGGCGTTACCGGAACGTTTGCGACTCTTTAAGACCAGATGTACTCCTCAGCAATCGCACCATCTCTCCATTTAGCTACGGTCACCATGCGCCCGCCGTCGGCGAACTCCCCGACGACGCAAGTCCACTCTCCAGCCCCGAACTTGATCGGGTGCGACGCGATTTGAGGCGGAGCACCGCTGCCATTCTGTTCGACATACGCCTGCATGGCATCAATGTGCTGCTGGAGGCCATGCGTTGTGGGCTGTCCCTTCCAGTCCACGAGAACGTCGTCCGTGTGGTGCTCGCTGAAGACACCGGTCCAGTCGGCATTGTTCCAACCCACGAAGTCGAGTTCGTCCATGTCGTGAATATTGCGTTCTACTTGGTCATCGCTCGGCATATCGCCTCCTTGCTCTCGAGGTTGTTCTTACCCGTTCGAGCGTAAGACGATCAGCTATGGCTGGCGCCGCCGTGCCAATGCGCGCAGCAGTCTCAGCTGCCCCATGCGTCACCAAACGCCGGGTGTGTGACGCACGACGGCACTTTCGGGAAACCCCACGAAGCGCCATATTCTGCGGCTCTATCTAAACTGCCAAGGTGGGTGAGAGTGGCGGGTTGGTGGGATTCCTTCGAGCCTTGCGGCGCCCTCGGGTTCTCCGAACGTGCAGACGCTGTGGCTACTCATGGTCGATTCCCAAGTACCTCGTTCATAGGCGATTCACGACCAACGAGGTGCCGTACACGGTTGATGGCGCGATGGATCGCACTGGTGATGCTCTTTGGTCTGGGCCCTTGTATGAGAAGCGAGTCGCTTCCGAGGTCTCCCAGAGCTTCACAACTCAGTACGACGTTTGCGCCAAATGTGGGTCGACGGACTTCGCTCACAAACGATTGTGGCATCTATCAAAGGCTGAGTTTGAGCGCGAATAGTCCGGATCGGCTGTTGGCTAAGTCCAAGTAACGCAACCTCCGGAAGTTCCGGGGGACCGAGCAGTGGTCAGGCGCTGAAGCATCCCCGTACGCCGGCTCGGTGCTGCAGCTCGGCACATCGTGGACGCTGGTTCTCTCTAACCGACCTATTTGGGCGATGCGCTGAATCCCGTGAACTGCTCCCAAGCAGAATCTGCGTCGTCAACACACACTTACCCAGATACTTTGCCGCCCGCCGTCTTCGATGGGGGGTAGGCCAACGGCAAGAGTTCCATCAACTTGAGGACCATTGGCGTAAACCGGCCCTCGTCCCAGGGCAGCTGCGGTTCGTTTGCCATGGCCTGGGTGAGTACCCCCTTGATCAAGATTGACACCATCGTGCCGGCGTCTTCGAGTGCTTCGGTCCCGAGCTCTCCGTCTGCGACCGCATCAGCGATGGCCTGGAGTTGAAGTTTCGCGATCTCCTCGCTGGGCGCGAATGCTTCCGCCGAGGGTTCGAAGTTCGGCACCGGTCTCCAGAACAGCAACTGCGCAAGAGCCTGATGGGCAAGAACCCATCGTCCACTCTCCGCTAGGCCAGCGGTCAGGGCATCGAGCCCAGGCTTGCGGCTCGCCATTGCGTCGCGGAGCACAACGAGGTTCTCGGAAGCCGCTCGCTGGAACAGCGCGTCGTACACACTGCTGATCGACGGAAAGTACCTGTAGATGGATGGCTGACGGACGCCCAGCCGGCGGGCGACCTCCGAGAGGCTGAGGCCGTTCACGCCATGTTCAGTCATGAGCTCGACTGAGATATCGAGAATTTCTTCGAGCGTTTCCTGCCGCCGACGCGTTCGACGG
>DASXBZ010000056.1:0-37899 GCA_036491435.1 Acidimicrobiales bacterium | reverse complement strand
CGCCTGGTTCGTGATCTGCATGCCCTGGGTCCCCATGTCGAGCACGACGATGCCGATGATGAGGGCGGCCAGGGACGTGCGCCCCATCCAGAGCAACCCGAAAGAACCGGCCAGGAGGATTCCCGCACCCACGGTCGACGCCGTGTGCCGGTCCGAGTCGGCCAGCTTTCCGGCCAGGTTGGCCGCCGCGATGCCCCCGGCACCGACCAGGCCGAACAGGCCGATGACCAAGTTCGAGTAGTTGTACGGGTCGACCGAGAGCAGGAAGGCCAACGTGGTCCACAGCACGCTGAAGGCGGCGAAGGCGCAGGCGCCGTGCCAGGCCCGCCGGCGCAGCACGGGTTCGGTCACGAGGAGGCGCAGCGAGCCCCCCACCAGCTCGCGGTAGCGCCGATGCGGACGGGCGCCCTCGCTGGGCAGGGCCCGCCAGAGAATCACCGCGAAGCAGACCATGAGGGCCGCGGAGACCCAGTAGATGGCCCGCCAGCCGGCGATCTGGGCCACCAGGCCCGACACGGTGCGGGCCAGGAGAATGCCCGTCAGCAGGCCCGTCATGATGCGGGCCACCACGCGACCCCGCCGCTCCTCGGGCGCCAGATCGGCGGCGAAGGGGATCATCACCTGGCCGGCCACCGAGGCGGCACCGACGGCCGCCGAGGCCAAGGCGAAGAACCACAGGGTGGGCGCCACTGCGCAGGCGACCAGGGCCAGGGTCGAGACCGCGAAGAGCCGGGTCACGAGCGTGCGGCGGGGGTGGAGGTCGCCCAGCGGGACGATCAGGAGGAGGCCGGCGGCGTAGCCGACCTGGGTGGCAGTAATGACGGTCGACGTTGCCCCCGGGCCACTGCCGAAGGCCCGTGACACCTGGTGCAGGACGGGCTGGGCGTAGTAGAGGTTGGCCACCACCGCGCCGGTGGCCACGGCGATGAGCAGGACCAGGCCGCGCGACAACCCGCCGGATGTTCCGGGTGACGCCTCGCTGCTCCCGCCCGTCGTGGCCACCGGTTCAGGGTACCGGCGACTCGCGCGGAGACGTCCTAGACGTGGCCCCCGCGCCGGCTCTCGGCGGTGACGCCGGTCAGGGCCGTGAGGATCAGCGGAATGCCGAGGAAGAGGAACCAGATCCCGAAGACGAGACCGAGCACCGTGGTGAAGGCGCCCATCCCCATCACGAAGGGCCAGATGGAGGAGTTGGGGAAGGAGGCGATCTCACCGGCCCCCTCGGCGATCTCGGCGTCGCGGTCCTCCAGCCGATTCCCCATCCGCCGGTGCCAGTACCAGTAGTAGCTCCCGGGCAGGAAGCCGAGCAGCGTGGCGCCCAGCAGCATCACACCGCCGCCGTCCTCGTAGCTCCAGAACCAGTAGACGAGGCCGACCAACCCGAAGAAGACACCGAGGAACAGCAGGAACAGCGCTTCGATCCTCATACCGACGCCTCCACCTTCTTTCCGTTGCCGTGGCCGTTGGAGTGGGCCGCCTTCCCGTGCGGGACGGTGAGGTGATCCGGGTGGTTGTAGTCCCAGGTGGGTCGCTCGGAGCGGATCGGCGGCAGGTGGGTGTAGTTGTGGTGGGGGGGAGGCGAGGTGGTGAACCACTCGAGCGTCTGCGCATCCCACGGGTTGTCGCCGGCCGGGATGGGCTTGCGCCACGACACGAAGAAGTTCCAGAGGAGGAACACGAACGAGATCCCGATGATGAAGGCGCCGACGGTCGAGACGACGTTGTAGCTCTGCCAGCCGAGGTTCGACGGGTACGAGGCCACCCGGCGCGGCATGCCCAGCAGGCCGACCACGTACTGGGGCATGTACGCGATCCAGAAGCCGATGAACATCAGCCAGAAGTGCCACTTGCCCAGGTTGTCGCGCAGCATGCGACCGAACATCTTGGGATACCAGTAGTAGACCCCAGCGAACCCGGCGAAGACTGCCGTGCCGAAGAGTACCTGGTGGAAGTGGGCCACCACGAAGTAGGTGTCGTGGGTGGCGAAGTCGATCGGCGGCGACGCCAGCATGATGCCGGTCACGCCACCCATCAAGAACGCGAACAGGAATCCGATACAGAACAGCATCGGTGTGGTGAACGTCAGCTGGCCGTGCCACATGGTGCCGATCCAGTTGAAGAACTTGATGCCGGTGGGCACCGCGATCAACAGGCTGAGGGCCGAGAAGAACGGCAGCAACACCGCCCCGGTGGTGAACATGTGGTGCGCCCACACGCCGGTCGAGAGGGCGGCGATGGCCATGGTGGCGAAGACCATGCCCTTGTAACCGAACACCGGACGGCGCGAGAAGACGGGCAGGACCTCGGTCACGATGCCGAAGAACGGCAGGGCGAGGATGTAGACCTCGGGATGGCCGAAGAACCAGAAGAGGTTCTGCCATAACAACGGCGACCCGCACGAGGCCAAGGCATGGCCGGTCACGGAATGACAGCCGACGGCCGTGTAGATGTGGGTGCCGAAGTGGCGGTCGCAGAACAGCATCACCAGAGCGGCGGTGAGCACCGGGAAGGCGATCAAGATCAGGATCCCGGTCACCAGCATGTTCCACGTGAAGATCGGCATGCGCCACATCGTCATGCCGGGCGCGCGCAGGTAGAAGATCGTCCCGCACAGGTTGACGCCGGTGAAGATGGCGGAGAACCCGGTGAGGACGAGGGCCATGATCCACAGGTCGGGCCCGGCGCCCGGTGAGCTCGTCGCGCTCGACAGCGGCGCGTACGCCACCCAGCCGAACTGGGCGGCGCCGCCCGCGACGAAGAAGGTCATCAGCATGGTGATGGACCCGCTGAGGAAGAGCCAGTAGCTCAACGCGTTCAGACGGGGGAAGGCCATGTCCGGCGCGCCGATCTGCAGCGGCACGATGTAGTTGGCCAGGCCGCCGAACGCGATCGGGCCGGCGAACAGGTACATCATCAGGCTGCCGTGCATGGTGAAGAGCGCGTTGTACTGCGAAAAGCTGAGGAACGACGCGTGCGCCGAGGTGAGCTGTATTCGCATCAACAGCGCCATGATCCCCGAGATGTAGAAGACCACGATCGCCGTGACCATGTAGCTGATGCCGATGACCTTGTGGTCGGTCGAGGTCAGCCACTTGAGGATGCCGCTCGGGCCGTGCTCCTCATGCTCGATGTGGGCGTGGCCGTCAGTCGGGATCTGGACTGCTGGCTCGTGTGCGCCGCCGGGGGCGATGACGTCAGTCACCGTATAACGCACCTCCTGTGTTGCCAGTATTACCAGTGTTGCCGGTGCCGGAGTTGCCCGAATTCCCAGGGTAGCTGGGCGCGGTGCCGTTGATGTTGCCGTGCAGGCTCGCCGGCAGCTGTCCGATGGAGTTCGGGTGGGTCCGCTGGAAGGCGCTGGTCGCGCGCAGCCAGGTCTGGTAGGCGCTGGGGCTCACGGAACGGACGTTGAAGAACATGATGGAGTGGTAGAGGCCGCAGAGCTGTGTGCACTGCCCTCGATACACCCCGTCGTGCAACACGTTGAGGTCGAAACCCGTCCAGTACCCCGGGCTGGCGTAGCGGCTGAAGTTGAACTCGGGCACGTAGAAGCCGTGCAGCACGTCGTAGGACCGGAGGTACACGTGCACCGTCTCGTTCGTCGGCACCATCATCGTCGGCGCGTCCGTCGTCTGGCCGATGATCTTGACGCCGTTGTCGTACTGGAACTCCCAGCCCCACTGGAAGGCGGAGACGTGGATGGTCGCGTACGGGTGCGGCACCTCGGCGGTGACCTCGTTCTCGACGAGGACGGTGGCGATGAAGAGCCCGACCACGATCAGGATCGGCGAGATCGTGTAGATGATCTCAGTGAGCGTGTGGTACTGGGTCTGGCGCGGGATTTCGTCCGAGCGCCTCCGGTACCGGAAGATCGCCCAGGCGATAAGGAGGGTGACGAAGCCGCCCACGACGAGGCTGGTGATGAAGAAGCCCTGCCAGAGATGGAAGGTCGACCGGCCCTGCGAGGTGGCGCCCTTGTAGGCGCCGAACGTCGGAAGCTGGCAGCCCGTCAGCAGCACAGCCCCCAGCGCCACCCCGGCGACCGCCAGCCGTCGGCGACGGGGACTCTTGGTGCCCTGACCTGGGTTTTCGGACGTGTTAGAGGAAGGGCCGGTCAGCGACGAGTCCACCGCGCTGACACTATCTGAACCGGCCCAAAAAACACGAAACGAGCTGGCCCGCAGCACCCACCGCCGCCCGCCGCCGCGCCCCCTCCCTAGGACCCCTTAGTGGGTGTGTGGGTGCCCCGCCCCGCCGTCGTCTTCTCCCGCCTCGCCGCCCGCTTCGTTGGCGGCCCAGGTGAATACCCCTCTCGCCATCGTCGACGTCGCCCGGGCGGCCCTCGCCGCGAACACGTCGTGGCGGGCCCTCTGTGTCGTCGGGTCGTCGGGCGCGGCCAGCCAGGCGCTCTCGGCCAGGTGTCCGGCCAGCCGCAACGCCCCGTCTGCCTCGCCGGACCCTGACTCGGGCGCGCCGCCCGCCGCCGCCAGCAGCTCGAGGGCCCGGTCGGCCAGCGCACCGGGGCCACCCGCCAACTCCGCCAGCTCGGCCGCCAGGGCCCGCTCGGGAGCGGGCTTCAACGTCGCCGGGTTGCCGTCCCACCACCCGCCGTACTGGCGCCACACGGTGTGCACGATGAACTCAGGCTCGTCGTAGACCGGCTGGAGGAAGGGACGCCCTTCGAGCTCGGCCGGCACGCGGACGCTGTGGATGGCGTCGTCCAGGCGTCCGCCGTTGTTCATGACGCCCAGCGTCTGGTCGACCAGCGAGTCGAGCAGGTCGGCGGTGTCGCTGAGGGCTTGACGCACCCGTTCGGCCCCGATGACAGGGAAGCCATGGCCGGGGAGGAGGAACCCGGCGTCGAGCAAGAGCATGCGGCGCAGCGCGGCCGCCCACTCGCGGGGATAGCGCTGCACCTTCTGCGGGTTGCCCGCGTTCGGCGACGCCCAGATGAAGAGGTCGCCGCAGCACAGCACCCGGGAGTCCGCCTGCCACGTCACAGTGTGGTCGTCTGTCTCGCCCTTCTCGTGACGCAGCGCGAAGCCGACGCCCCCGACAGCGACGTCGAGTGTCTCGTGGTAGGTGCGGTCGGGGTAGCGGTACTCGGTCGGCCACTGCAGGTCGGTGAAACCGAACTGGCGGCGGTTGATGATCGTGTTGTAGCCCGCGGTGAAGATGTAGCGGTCGAAGCGTGCCGGCAGTGCGTGATGCGCGATGACCTGTGGCGCGGCCCAACCCTTTTCCGTGGCCTCGGCCTCCCACACCGGCACCCCGAAGACGTGGTCGATGTGACCGTGCGAATAGACGGCGGTGTTGAGGCGGTCCGCGCTCCACGTGCGGATGTCGTCGTGGACGATCTGGGCCAGCGGTGCGCTCCCGGTGTCGACCAGCACGAGTCCGTCCTCGGTGGCGAACGACGACACGTTGGCAAAGGAGGGGCAGAACCCGACGCCGTCGGTGATCTCGACGAACCCACCCATGTGGTCGACGGGGTGGAAGGTGGAGGTCGACAGCTCTCCGTTCCAGAGCCGCTCGGCCACGGACAAGACGTCGGATGCCATGTTTCCCCCGGAGTGCGATGTCGCCGGCGCCTGCGCGCGTCGCCGCGCCGGCGGTTCAGCGGCAGTTCGTCAGCTGTTGTGGGTCAGCCAGTCTGTGACTTGCCTTCGGCGGGAGGCGCGGGCGCAGGGGGCGGCGTGTCGCTGATCGCGGACGTCCCGTTGTTGCTCTTCGCCGATTCCGCCTGGCCTTCCTTCTGGCCTTCCTTCAGGCCCTGCTCGAACTGATTCTTCGCCGAGCCGAGGCTGCGGGCCAGCTTGGGGATCTGCGTTCCACCGATGAGCAGCACGGCCACGATGACGATGACGATGACCAGGTCGGCACCGAAGATTTCAGCGAGCATGAGATTCTCCTTCACCTGGGTTCGCGAACCGGTGACTGGGTCCAGGTTAGACCCAATTCCGGCCCCCGGTAGCTGCAGGGCCGCAGCGCGGGGTGCACCAGCGGGAGGCGGCCCGCCGACTGCTCCAACCACCTGAGTATTCGGAGTCAGCCCGCCAGCAGGATGCCCATGACGAGGGCGGCGACGCTGGCCGTCCCGCCGACCGAGCCCCACAGCGCGAGCTGGGCCTTCGACGTCGCCCGCTGGTGCAGAAAGACGGCGACACCGGCGAGGAACACGACGATGATCTTCGCCATCAGCACCGCTTTCCAGGCCGAGCTCGCCGTGGAGGCGTGGACGGCCGAGATGTTCCAGATGCCCGTGGCCAGCAGCACGAAGTAGGCGGGCCAGGCGAGGCGGGCGAAGGCGCGGGCGAGGGTCTTGGGCGCGTCGCTCCCGAGCCCGCGGACAGGGCCGACGAGGCCGGCCATCACGATCTGGCCGCCCACCCAGACGGCGGCGGCGAGGACGTGGAGGGTGAGGCGGACCGTATCGAGCGCGGGGGCCAGCGACGCGGTGGCGAGCACGGGTTTGACTCTGGACTTTTCGGGCGCTGGTGGGTGCTGGTCTGTGCGGTCGCCTATTTGCCCTGCCACTTGGGCGGGCGCTTCTCTGCGAAGGCGACCGGGCCTTCCATGGCGTCGGCCGAGGAGAAGACCACGCCGACCGCCTCGGCGTTGATCTTCCAGCCGTCGGCCTCGGGCAGGTCGGCCGCCTGCTTCATGACCTTCTTGGAGTACCGCACGGCGAGGGGCGCATTGGCGGCGATGCGTTCGGCCAGTGCGACGGCCTCGTCCATGAGCGTCGCCGATGGCACCACCTTGTTGACGAGTCCGAGCGCGAGGGCCCGCTCGGCGTCGATCGGGTCGCCCGTCATGGCCAGCTCGAGCGCGATCGCCATGGGCAGGCGCTTGGGCATGCGGATGAGCCCGCCCGCGCCGGCGATCAGGCCACGCTTGGCCTCGGGGATGCCGAAGGTGGCGTGGTCGGCGGCGACGACGAGGTCGCACGAGAGCATGATCTCGAAGCCGCCGGCCAGAGCGGACCCGTTGACCGCGGCGATGATCGGCTTGGCGAAGTCTCGTTGGGTGATCCCACCGAAGCCACCGCTCGCCCCGATGATGTCCCCTCCCTCGCCGCTGCTGAAGGCCTTGAGGTCCATCCCCGCGCTGAAGGCCTTGTCCCCGCTACCGGTGATGACGACGACCCAGCACCCGGTGTCCCCGGCCAGTTCGTCCATGGTGGAGGACATGGCCCGGCTCACGGCGCCGTTGATCGCGTTGCGCGCCTCGGGCCGGTTGATGGTGAGGATCTCCACGTTGCCGCGGCGTTCGCGCAGGACTTCGTCTGCCATCGGTCTCGCTGCTCCCTTCGGGTGCTCGTGCGCCGCTCGTAGGTCGGGTGGACCGAGCGCCGCCGGGCCGAGGATAGATGCGGCGCCTGGCCCGGTCCCAGTCCGGAGCCGGGCGGTCCTACTCGATCGGACCCGCCGTCCCGCCGGCGCCGAGGTGCCCCTCGTCGACCGGCTCGGTTGCGGGGGCGAACGACGTCATCAGGGCAGCGGCTTCGAGCTCGGTGCGCTTGGTGTAGACGATCGTGAAAGCAAAGAGCGACCCGATCGTGATGGCGCTGATGAACGGTGACACCGCGACGTACGTGCCGGTGTGCAGCACCCCCGCCAGAGTCATGCGCGCCGACGCCTCGAGCACCAACCCGATGCCCCACACGACCGAGAGGACACGGAAGACGTGCCGCGCCGTGGGGACCTCGTGCAGGTCGTTGTACGCGGCGACCTTGGTCGGATCGTTGCCGGCCGAGAGGTAGCGGCCGACGTAGAACAGTGCCGGACGATCGTGCGTGTAGATCGTGACGATGCAGGCGATGCCGAAGAGGGCGGTGAAGAACGCGTCGCGCACCTTGAGCATGTACGCGTTGCCACCCAGCAACGTGGAGCTGACGACGCCGACGAGGAAGCCGAAGAGGACGATGGCACCAACGAAGTCGACGTGCCGGTTGCGAGCGAACTGGATGAGGATCCAGGCGACGGAGACGGAGCCGGCGACGATCAAGCCCACCGCATCGGTGCTGACGTGCGGTCGTACCGCGAAGTACACGGCGATCGGCACGGCCGCACCGAAGACCAGGCTGGGCAGCAATTCCTTGATCGAAGGGATGCCAGGCGTCCAGGAGGGATCGAAGGTCGGGGTCACCGAATCCGAGCCGCCCGCCCCAGGCATCGACCCGGGTTCCATGGCCCAAAGGGTACCGCCCGGAATTCGGCATTTGGCCGCGTAGAATCCAGGCATGACCTTCGTGGCCCACGTGCTCGAGTTCCTGGTCATCGCCGCGCTCGTCGTGGGTATGGCGCTCGCCGTCGCCTTCGTGCTGGCCCGCCGCTACGTACGGCGGCGCTGGCACTTCGTGCGGCGGCACCCGCTGACGCGAGGAGCCATGGCCGCGGGGGCGTTCGTCCTGGCCGGCCGCGAGCGCTCCTGGGCGCGGGCCACGCCCGAACAGCTGAGCAGCGGCAGCGCGACCCGGGTGCGGCGACGGATGTGGGTCGCCGTCGAGGACGCGGAGAAGGCGGTGGCGCATGCCTCGTCCCACGACGCGCCGGTGGCCGACCTGCCGTCGGTTTGCCGTTCGCTGCACGGCTTGGCCAGTGAGCTCGACGGACTCTTACGCCACGAGCGACGCCTGCCTTCGGGGACGCATCGCACCGACGCGCTGCGTAGCCAGGTGGCCGAGCTGATCGGCGCCGCGCGTGACGTGCAGGCCGCCGCGCTGCGGGCCGGGAGCGAGGCGGCCCAGCCACAGGTGCGCGAGCTGGTCCGGCGCGCCGCCGAGGAGATCGACATCGCGTCGGCCGGATTGGCCCGCCTGCGGTCGGTGGCGCAGCCCCGCTGAGCACACCGCGGCGCCGAGGCGGGTGGGCCTGACAAGCTGAACCGATGCCGCCAGCCACGCCCGCACGCAAGGCACCGGCGCGGAAGCCGGGGGCAGGGGCGGCGCCGAAGGGTCCGGCAAAGGCAGCGGCAAAGGCTCCGGCGAAACGCGCGGCGCGGTCGGCCGCCGGGGCGAAGGACCTCCTCGGCGACGGGTTCCTCGTCGGCGTTGCGACGTCGGGCTACCAGATCGAAGGCGGCTTCAACGGGGCGGACGAGCCGCACAACAACTGGGCCGGCTGGGAGGCCATGGGGCGCATCGAGCGTTCGGGCATCGCGTGCGATTTCTGGCGCCACCCCGAGGAGGCCCTCGACCGTGCGGCGGCCCTCGGCTGCAACGCGTTCCGGCTCTCGGTCGAGTGGGCGCGCCTCGAGCCACAGCCCGAGGTCTTCGACGACGCAGCCCTCGAGCGCTACGCCGAGATCCTCTCCATGTGCGTGAGCCGCGGCCTGGCGCCCATGGTCACGTTGCACCATTTCACCAACCCGGTGTGGCAGGGCGAGGAATTCTGGCTGCGCCCCGGCTCACCCGACGTCTTCGCGCGCCACGTGCGCCGAATTCTCCCCGCCCTGGTGCCGTACTGCCGTCATTGGGTCACGATCAACGAGCCCAACATCGTGATGTTGATGGGTTGGGTGGAGGGCGCGGCACCGCCCGGCCGGCGCATGGCGGTGTCGGACGCCTACTGCGTGCTCGACAACCTTCTCTGTGCCCATGTGCTGGCCGCAGACGCCATCGCCGAGGTGCAGCCGGACGCCGAGGTCACGATGAACACGAGCTCGTCGTCGATCTACGAGCACGACCGCATGCTCGTCGACCTGCTGCAGCTGCGCGAGACCGGCATCGATCCCTCCGACGTCGACACCTACATCGACGAGCGCCGTGCCGTGCACGACGCTGCGTTCCCGCCGCTGCACGCCGGTGAGGCATTGCTGCGCCGGTACTTTGCGGCAGTCTCGCCCTACGGGACGGACCGCGCGCCGGGCAGTGGTCGAGCGTGGACGGCGCTGCGCGGTCGCACGAGGCGCCAGGTGCCGCGCCGGGTGGTCGACGTCGTCGGTGCGTCCCCTCGCCCGCGTGTGGTCGATGCCGTCGGTTTCGACTGGTACGACCCGATCGCCAGCCACGCCATGCGCGTGCCCGGTCGGCGTTCGCCAGACGGCGGCGGTCGCAACTGGTCCTTCGGCCGTGCCCTGTGGGACACGGAATCGCATCCGGCCGCCCTCGGGTCGTGGTGCGCCACCGAGGCGGCGCTGCGGCCCGGCCTGCCGCTGTGGGTGGTCGAGAACGGGATGGCCACGCGTGTGCGCCAGGGCCGTGCCGAGCCGCGTGCGGACGGGATGGACCGGCCGCGCTACGTGCGTGAGCACCTGGGTGCGGTGGCGGACGCGGTCGCAGCAGGGGTCCCGGTGCGCGCGTACCTGCACTGGTCGCTCGTGGACAACTACGAGTGGGGCACCTACGAGCCGCGCTTCGGCCTGTTCGGGCTCGATCGCCGCGACCCGGCCGGGGTGCACTGGCTCGACACGGACTCGGCCGGCGCGGATGCGGCCGGTGCGTTCAGCCGGATCGTGGCCGGGCTGCGGGCCGGGGACCGCTCGGTGTTGGACGCCGCAGGGTGAGGCTCAGTCGTTCTTGCCGCTCAATTCGTTGATGTCCTCCGCGGCCTCCTCGGAGCCGCCCATGATGCGCTTCTCCCTGACGCGGTGCCGAATGAAGAGCACCACCACGAACAGGACGATGATCCCGAGGAGCACGTACGAGGCGATGCCGGCGGCACGTTCGATCGCCTGGCCGACGAAGTAGCCAAGGAGGAGGAAGAGCACGCCCCAACAGAGGCCGCCGGCGGCGTTGGCGGGAAGAAAAACCCGGTAACGCATCTTGGACAGCCCCGCGAGGCCGGGGATGACCGCGCGGAAGAACGCCGTGAAGCGCCCGACGAACACGAAGAGGGCACCACGTTTTCGCAACTGCTCAAGTGCAGTGTTGACACCTCTCTGGCGTTTGCGCAGGAGGGGGAGCCGCAAGATCTTGTCGCCCCACTTGTCGCCCACCCAGTAGCCGATGGAGTCGCCCACGATGGCGCACCCGACGACGACGATCGCCATGTCGGTCAGGCTGACGCGGCCATTCGACGCGACGACGCCGCCGAGGATGACGGCTGTCTCGCCCGGGAAGATGAAGCCGAGCATGACGGAGGCCTCGGCCGCGACGAGCAGCCCGACCAACAGGTAGACCTCCCACCCCGGGAGGGTGAGGATGGGGTGGAGGAGGTTGTTGATCACCGCTCGTGGACTTCGCCGCCCGGTCGTCCGGCGGAACGGGGCGGTCGCCCGCCGAAGGCGACTGTCAGTTGACGGCGCGCAGCGTGGTCTCGCGCGGGTTGAGCTGGCGCCAGCGGTTCTCGATCTGGCCCACGTAGTCGCGGCCCTGCACGAGATGGGTGAGCATGTCGGCTTGGCCCTGCGGGCGGGCGAGCATCCAGCTGTGACCGCCCGGCACCCAGATCACGGGTGAGCGGGCGATGGCGGCGAACTCGAGCGCCGTGTGGCCGGGAGTGATGCGGTCGAAACAACCCCACTCATTGAGAATAGGGATTTGCTGGGCCGCCAGGTGGCGCACCTCGCTCCGCTGGTCGACGCCCATCAGCATGCTGCCGACCGGGAGGGTCTGGGAGACCGTGCGGATGTTCTGGCGCATGTCGGGCAGGACGGCGCGCACGGTGGAGTACAGGCGGCCGATGGCGAGGTCGGGCAGGTCGAAGATGACCGCCGCGATCATGTCCACCATCGGCGCCACGTCGGGCAGGATCGGCGAGAGGAGCGCGGGCAGGATGCCGGTGCGCTCCTTCCACGCCGGCGTGCTGACGCCGTCGCGGTAGATCAGACCAAGCGTGCGTCGCGGGTGGTCGTGCGCGAACTGCACGGCGACCGCGCCACCCATGGAGTGGCCGAGCAGCACGACCGGACCGGCCTCGACCTTGTGCACGATGGCCATCACCTGGTTGGCGAGGTTCTCCATGGAGACGTCCTGCCACTCGAGCGGGTCGCTGCCACCGAAGCCGGGGAGGCTCGGGTTGATCACGCGCCAACCGAGTTGCTCGGCGAGGCGGGCGCTCTCCCGCCAGTACATGCCCCCGCCCGCGAAGTAGCCGTGGATGTTGACGGCCCACACCGGAGGGGTGCCGGGACCGTCGGGACCGTAAGCGTCGACGTTGTCCGAGACGGCGAAGCGGAGGCGGCGGCCGTCGACCATCATCGAGCTCGGGACCATGCGAATGGTCGGGGTCTTCCTGATTTTGCGTGCGTACTGGTCCCGCACGACACCCAGGCCGTGCGCCGCGTGGCCGGCGTCGACCAGCTCGACCGGGGAAGGCCCATCGGACGGCGCCACGATCGCGCCGGAGATCTGCAGCGAGTCGTCCAAAGGCTGCTGGGCCTTCTGCCTGAAAAACGGGACCGCCATGCTTTCCGACCTCCGCTCCTGCGCTCCGGTGCTCATTCCGGCGCAATCGTTCCCACGTATGGCGAGGAACGACCGTCACCCTCCGATCCCACGGTATCCGAACGTCGGGGCTGGTCGGCATCTTGCATGTGCACGGAAGTACCCGGCCTGCGACGATGGGTGCATGAGCGCCGACATCGTCATTCGGGGGGGCACGGTGATCGACGGGACCGGTGCGCCGGGCCGGGACGCCGACGTCGCCGTCACCGGCGGCCGGATCAGCGGGATCGGTCCCGGTCTGTCCGGTGCACGGGAGTTGGATGCGTCAGGCCAGGTCGTGTGCCCGGGCTTCGTCGACATCCACACCCACTACGACGCACAGGTGTTCTGGGACCCGGATCTCACCCCGTCGTCGTTCCACGGTGTGACGACGGTGATCGCCGGCAACTGCGGCTTCTCCATCGCACCGATCCGTTCGGAGAACGTGGCGCTGTTGGCGCGGACGC
Organism: Acidimicrobiales bacterium; assembly: GCA_036491435.1. GTDB lineage: Bacteria > Actinomycetota > Acidimicrobiia > Acidimicrobiales > RAAP-2 > Bog-473. The sequence goes on along the minus strand of DASXBZ010000056.1, from coordinate 25,062 downwards.
TGCAGCACGTCGAGGACATGTCCTTCGACACGTTGTCGGCGGGGGTGCCGTGGGGGTCGTTCGAGACGTTCCCGCAGTACCTGGACGCGGTCGAGGGTCACGGGGTGTCGTTGAACTACGGCTGCTACGTCGGGCACACGGCGGTGCGTCTCTACGTCATGGGCGAGGACGCGTACGAGCGGCCCGCGTCCGAGGACGAGCTCGCCACGATGCAGGCCGTGATCGCGGATGCCATGGCGGGGGGCGCGGCCGGTTTCGCGTCCTCGGCCTCCCCGACGCACAACGGCGATTCGGGCCGGCCGGTGCCGTCGCGGGTGGCCGACCTGGCCGAGCTGCGGGCCCTGCTGGAGCCGGTCAAGCAGTCGGGGCGCGGCGTGGTGGCGCTGCTCCCGGGCGGTGTGTTCTCCAACAAAGAGGTGTTCAAGCTGCAGCGTGAGGTCGGGCGGCCGTTCACCTGGACCGCACTGTTGACGGTCAAGGGGTACCCCTACCACGAGAAGGTCATCGCCGAGCACGACGAGGCCTGGGCCTCGGGTGTCGAAGTGTGGCCGCAGGTCTCGTGCCGGCCGCTCGTGTTCCAGATGAACCTGTCCGAGCCCTTCACGTTGAACATCCGACCCACGTTCGCGGCGTTGATGGACAAGCCGAAGGCCGAGCGGGTGGCGGCGTATCGCGACCCGGCGTGGCGCGCGAAGGCGTGGGACGACGTGAGCGGGTCCGGGGGCAGGCTGCCGATGAACTGGGCGTCGATATCGGTGGCCGAGTCGCGCACGCACGCGGATTTGGTGGGGCGTCCGGTCGCGGTGCTGGCCGAGGAGCGCGGGTGTACGCCGTTGGACGTGATGCTCGACGTGTCACTCGACGACGATTTGGAGGCGCGCTTCTGGTCGGTGTTGGCGAACGACGACCCCGACGCGATCGCGTGGCTGCTGCCGCGCGACGGCGTGTTGTTGGGGCTGGCCGACTCGGGTGCGCACGTCTCGCAGCTCTGCGACGCGTGCTTCTCTACCGACTTGTTGGGGAACTGGGTGCGCGACCGTGAAGTGATGCCGCTCGAGCGGGCCATCCACAAGCTGACCGGGGAGCCGGCCGGCGTCTACGGGCTGAGCGACCGGGGCACGGTCGAGGAGGGCAAGGCAGCCGACCTGTGCGTGTTCGACCCGTCGACAGTGGGGCCGGGGCCGCTGCGGCGGATCCGCGACTTCCCGGCCGACGGCGAGCGCCTGATCGCGGACGCACCCGTAGGGATGACGCACACGCTGGTCAACGGAGTGCCCATCCGGGTCGACGGGTCGCCGTCGGAAGAGGGGCTGGCCAGTCGGCCGGGGGTCGTGCTCCGGGGATAGGGCCGCCGCTGCCCGCTGCCCTGCCCTGCCCGCTGGCCTGGCGGTTGGCCGAGCTCAGGCGGAGGCCGAGGCGGAGGTGCGGCGCTCGACCACTTCGTCGGGCAGCAGGAGCCGGACCGAGACCGCCAGCTCGTCGTAGACCCGGGTCATCGTGGACCAGCCGTTGATCCACCCGACGAGGGCGGAGTACCAGACGTGCCCGATCATGCGGGCGCGCTCGGACATGTCGGGGACCTCCACACCGGTTTCGCCCATGGCGCGGGCGATGATCCCCTCCATCAGGAGCGTGATCTGCTGCTGGCAGCCGACTGCGGCCGGGTCGGGCGACGACAGCGAGGTGAACACGGCGGCGACGAGCTTGGGCTGGCGACCCATGGCGCGCAGGGCGCGGTCGAGGACGTCGAGCACACGGTCGGCCGGATGGTCGCCGCGGGGCGGGCGTTGTCCGATACGGGTATCGAGCATCTCGACCCAGTGCACGAGCGTCGCGGCGAGGAGGTGGTCCTTGCTCGTGAAGTAGCGGTAGACGGTGCCCATGGCCACGTCGGCGCGGGCCGCCACGTCGCGCATCTGCACGGCTTCGTAGCCCCCCTCGAGGCCGAGCGCCATGGCGGCGTCGATGACGCGCTGGCGCCGGGCCTGTTGCGCGCGGGTGAGCGGGCGGTCGAGCGTCTGCTCCATTCCGACAGCGTATCCGCCGCCTCATCTGGGCCTCTTGGAGGCGCCCACTACGCTGGCCTGTCATGCCCGCACCGCGGCCGGCCCGCGACGCAGCCATCGTCGGTCTGGATGACTACGCCAACCGAGTGGCCGAGCCCGTGGCGACCACCGACGGCCGGGTACCCGGAGAACGGGGCCGCCAGACGCGCCAGCGACTCCTCGACGCCACCGTCGAGCTCCTGACGACGACGTCGTGGCGGTCGGTGAAGGTCACCGACATCGCCCGCCAGGCGCGCACGTCGCCGGCCACCTTCTACCAGTACTTCGGCAACGTGGAGCAGGCCATCCGCGTGCTCGCCGAGGGGATGGTGGACCAGGCCGCACAGCTCGCCGAGCTCGCCGGCGGCGACTGGTCCGAAGCGGCGAGTTGGGACACCGCGTGCGCGGTGACTGAGGGCTTCCTCTCCTATTGGGAGGACAACCGCGCCGTCTTTCGCGTCGTCGACCTGGCCACCGAGGAGGGCGACGCCGAGCTCCGCGGGATACGCGTGCGCGCGCTGAACGCCGTGACGGTGGCGCTCGCGCAGGTGATCGTCGCGGCGTCGCCGTCGGGAGGCGGCACGCCCGGGACGGCGACGAGCTCGCCGGCGGGCGCCGATCCCATGGCGGTGGCGGGGACGCTCGTCGCGATGTTCGCCAGCGTGTCGGCCCACCGGTACGGCTTCGAATTCTGGGGTATCCGCACCGGCCACCTCATCGACACGCAAGCCCGGATGCTGCATTGGGCGGTCACGGGCCGTGAGGCCCCGCCGGCCGAGGTGTCCTCGTCGCGTGAGGCGTCCCGGCCGCGCACGGGGCCGGTGCTTGGCGGGGCGACGGCGCGGCGCCGGAGCGGGACCATCTCGCCGTAGGGCTGACGCCTCCGTGCTGCGGGAGGTCGGTGAGGCCTACCTGAGGGCGACCGGCTGCAGTGGCGACCCGAGCCCATTGATGAGGGGCAGCGGGGTGGCGTCGAGAAAGAAGGTGAAGCGGCCGTCCGCGGCGCAGGCGTCGGACAACGGGTCGAGCACCCAGTTCTGGCCTTGGGTCAGCCCCATCTCCACGAGGTGCAGGACGTGCACCGGCAGGTACGCATCTTCGTACTGGCAGGGGAAGACCTCGAACACGAGGGTGTCGGTGGCGACTGCGGCGACATCGTGCGCGTGGAACCACGACGCAGTCTCGATGGTGAGGCCCGGCGACGGCCAGGTGTAGGCGACCAGATCGCGGCGCTCGGGTTCGAGGTGCACCATCTGTCCGGTGCGCACGAGCACGATGTCGCCCGGCTCGAGGTCGACGCGAGCGAGGTCGCAGGCCGCGTCGAGGTCCGCCGGCGCAATGGGGTAGCCGGGCTCGAGGACCTCGCGTCCGAGTGCGCGGGCCACGTCGAGCAGGACGCCACGGCTCACGACCGCGCCGGCGCGGTGGATGCCGCAGCGGGTGGCGCCGCCCTCCATCGTGACGGTCGACGCCGGGTAGCCGTTGTAGATGTGCCCGGCCTGGCTGCAGTGGGCGAGCGCGTCCCAGTGGGTGGCCGCCTGCGTGGCCATGGAGAACACGTCCTCGCTGAACGAGACGAAGTCCGGGTCCGGGCCCTCCGGCTTGTTCACGTGGACCATGGTCCGGGTCGGGTTCACCCGTCCCTCGACGAAGCCGAGCTGGATCCCGTCGGCCTCCGAAAGCGGCAGCCCCAGGGCGACGGCCTGTCCGGTGACGACCGAGGCGGCACCCCGCCGCCGCGCCGCGTCGTCGATCAGGTTGAGCGTGCCGATCTCGTCATCGGGACCCCACCGTCCCCAGTTGCGAACCTGCCCTGCGACCTCGGTGAACGCGGCGGAATCGGGCACGCGGGCACACTACTGCCGCGGTCGGATCCGCCCCGGTTGTCCGCGCCGAGGCGGGGGACGATACTGAGGCTGCGACGCGGAAACAGCGGCAGCAAGCCTCAGGGAGGGATTGCCAAATGACGACGGTACGTGCGGCGGTGTGCACGGGACTCAACGAGCCCTGGAAGACAGAGGAGATCGAGGTCGACCCTCCGGGCAATCGAGAGGTCCGCGTGAAGATGGTCTATTCGGGCATGTGCCACTCCGACGAACATCTGCGCACAGGCGACATCAGCGCGCCGCCCGAGGTCCTCGAGATGATCGGCGTCAAGTCGATGTTCCCGGTCGTTGGCGGCCACGAGGGCTCGGGGATCGTGACGGAGGTCGGTACCAACGTGACGCAGGTCGCAGAGGGTGACCACGTCGCCGTCGCCTTCATCCCTTCCTGCGGGACATGCTTCTGGTGCGCGAGCGGGCGTCAGAACCTGTGCGACCTGGGCATGATGACCCTGGCCGGCGGCATGATCAGCGACGGCACCTACCGCTACCACCTGGGCGGCGAGAACCTGAACCGCATGGCCCAGCTCGGCACGTTCGCCGACGAGATGGTTGTGCACGAAAACTCGCTTGTTCGCATCAATCCGTGGGAGAACATGAAGGCCGCGGCGCTCATCAGCTGTGGCATCGCGACCGGGTTCGGCTCCGTGGTCGACCGGGCCAAGGTCAAGCCGGGCGAGACGGTGGTGGTCGCGGGCTGCGGAGGCGTGGGCTCGGGTGCGATCCAGGGCGCGCGCATCGCCGGGGCGCGGCACATCATCGCGGTGGACCCGGTGCCCTACAAGCTCGAGCGGGCCAAGGAGATCGGCGCCACGCACACGGCGGCGTCGCTGGCCGAGGTGCCGTTCCTGCTTCCCGAGCTGACGATGGGCCGCAACGCCGACGTGGTGATTCTCACGCCGGGCGTCCTGCGCGGCGAGATGATCGCCGAGGCCGCCCAGTGCGGTTCGAAGGACGCGCGCATCGTCGCCGTCGCCATCTCGCCCTTCAGCGCGATGGACGTGAAGCTGAACCTGTTCAACCTGGCCATGTTCAACCAGACGATCATGGGCACGGTCTTCGGCTCGCAGAGCCCCCGGGTCCAGGTGCCCAACCTGCTGAACCTCTACGCCAACGGCCAGCTCAAGATCGACGAGCTCATCACGCAGGAGTACACCCTCGACCAGGTGCAGCAGGGCTACGAGGACCAGGCTGCGGGGACGATCGTCCGTGGCGTGGTGACGTTCGACAGCTGATCGGGGCGCTTGACACTGCAAACCGTGTTGATCGGCTAGCTCCAGAACTAGTGCGCGGGCGATGCGCACATGGGAGGCGGTTATGAGGCGTAATGCGGTCGTGATGGTGATGACGATCGCCGTCTTCGCGCCGGTTGGTGTCATCGTCAGCGCGGTCCCCGCCGCCGCGGACGAAATCGGCTGTGCAACGCCTCAGCAATATCCGAACTGCATGGCGGCAAACCAACCGATTGTCGCGGTCGCCTCATCGCCATCCTCGGGATTCCTTCAATATGCGGTCACTGCGACGGGAGCGGTGTACTCGGACAACCAGGTTTGGGCAGGCATGAATGGTCGCCCGCTGTCTGCGCCCATCGTGGGTGTCGCAACGGTCACCCCTCCTTCGAGTGAGGCGCATCCTTACTGGCTGGCGGCGGCCGACGGCGGTGTCTTTGCCTTCCCGGGCTCAATTTCGTTCCCAGGTGGCGGGTTCTTTGGATCGATGGGGGGGAAGCGCCTGAATGCCGCCATCGTCGGGATCGCTGCTACACCGGACGCGGGTGGCTACTGGCTCGTGGCGGCCGACGGGGGTGTTTTCTCCTTTGGCGACGCACCCTTCTTCGGATCGATGGGCGGGACGAACCTCAACTCGCCGATCGTGGGTATTGCAGCGAGGCCCGACGGCAAGGGTTACTGGTTGGTTGCGGCTGACGGGGGCGTGTTCTCCTTCGGCGACGCCCCCTTCTTCGGATCGATGGGCGGGATGCACATGAACGCCCCGGTCGTGGGGATCGCCACCACGGGGGACGGCGGCGGCTATGTCCTCGCCGGGGCCGACGGTGGCATCTTCTATTTCGGGGACGCTTCATTCGCGGGATCGGCCCAGGGAGTTGTCAATGCGCCGGTCATCGGAGTCACGGTTACCACTTCCTTTGATTACGTGTGCTGCCCGTTGGTGCCGTTGTCCTCAGGATCGACGGCAAGCGTGACCACGTCGTCCGGCGTTAGCGTGACTCCGAACTCGTGACAGTCAGCGGGCGCTGAGGGAGGCGGGTCACACCTCGTCCGCCGGGTCCGGCGGACTGACGAGGTGGGCCGTCAGGCTCCCAGGTGCCGAGTGAAGCCGTCGGGCACGACGATGTCATCGGGCCCGAGTTGCTGGATCGACGAGTGGCCGAGGCCGAGCAACGCGGACTCGACGCCGCCGCGCAGGACGTCGAGCACGTTCTCGACGCCGGCCTGGCCGTTGGCGGCGAGGCCCCACAGGGAGGCGCGGCCGATCATCACGGCCCGGGCCCCGAGCGCGACGGCCTTGACCACGTCGCTGCCGCGGCGGATGCCGCCATCGAGGAGCACCTCGATGTCGTTGCCAACGGCGTCAGCGATGCCCGGCAGCGAGCGGATCGTGGCCGGCGTGCCGTCGAGGTTGTTGCCGCCGTGGTTCGACACCGAGATGGCGGTGACGCCGGCGTCGACGGCGCGCTTGGCGTCATCGAGCCGCGTCACGCCCTTCAGCATGAAGGGTCCACCCCATTGCTCGCGCAACCACGCCACGTCCTCCCAGCTCGGCGGCGGCGTGCCCATCCACTCGCCGTAGGCGCCGAAGAAGGTGGGGCCGGTCTGGCCCTTCGGCACCATGTTGGGGGTGGTGAGGTCGGGCGCCTTGCCCGTCTTGGCGAACGACCAGAACCAGCGCGGGTGGGTCAGTGCCTCGGGGGCGAACTTCAGCATGGTGCGCAGGTTCATCGACTCGGGGATGGCCGGGCTGCCCCAGTCGCGTCCGTGGGAGAACGACCAGTCGAGGGTTGCGATGAGGCCGACGGCGCCGGCGTCCCGGGCGCGCTGGGCGCGGGCGAGGATCTGGTCGCGTGAACCGATCCAATAGATCTGGAAGAAGGTCTGCGGATTGGCCGCGACGACCTCTTCGACCGGCTTGGAGGCGAATGAGCTGAGGCCCATGGCAGTGCCGCGGGCGGCGGCGGCCCGTGCCACGGCGACCTCGCCGTCGGGGTGCACCGCCTGCACGCCGGTGGGCGAGATGACCACGGGGAACGAGATGTCCTGGCCCATGACCGTGGTGGCGAGGTCCTTCTTGTCCGAGAGGCCGGCCACGTGGGGGGCGAAGCCAAGCTCGCCGTAGGCGGCGACGTTGTCATCGAGCGTGATGCCGCGTTCGGAGCCGGCGATCAGCGCGCCGTAGACCGACTTGGGGAGCCGCTTCTTGGCGCGCCGCTGGGCCTCGGCGACCGTCTCGAACCACTTGTTAGCCATGTGCACGGGACTCTACGCGCCCGGCCCCGGGACTCCCCACTCCGAGGGGCTGTGACCAGGGGGTTGGCTGCGTTTCCGCCGGGCACGGCCATTGCAAGGGGATGGGTTCGGGGGCAGCCGCGTTGCCCCTGGTCAGGGGGCACGGATATTTGAAAAATTTTCGCTCAACAGGCGGCGGCCGACCGCCGAAAGAGCAGCGTGACCGAGGATCAGGGGGGGTCGACCACCGAGCCGGTGGGGCTGGCGGCGTGGTTCACGCTGGCCGACCTGCCTGCCGGGCTGGCGCTGGCCATCATCGCCGTGCTCTTTCCGGTGTCGTGGGCGGCGGCCTACTGGCTGGGTGGGGGCACCAACGTGCTCCCGGAGTGGTTCCTCATTCCGATCTTGCTGGCCGGCCTGCGCTTCGGCCCGCTCGGTGCGCTGGTGGCGGGCCTGATGGCGACCGTCGTCGCCGGTCCGCTGCTCCCGGCGAACACCGCCACGGGCATGCCGCAGACGGCGAGCGACTGGGTGAGCCGGGGCGTCTTCTTCGTGATCATCGGCGAGCTCGTGACGTACCTGTTCCTGATGGTGCGGCGCTCGGTGGGGGGTGCCGTCCAGGCCGAGACGAAGCACGAGAGCGAGCAGCGGTTCCGGGCCCTGGTCCAGCGGGCGACCGACATGATCACGGTGATCGACGCCACTGGGTGCGTGCACTACGACTCGCCCGCCGTCGAGCGCATCCTCGGGTGGTCCCCTCGGGAACGGCTCGGTGAGAACGGTGGCTCCATCGTGCACCCCGACGACCAGCCGGCGGCCGGGGCGGCGTGGGACGCGGTGCTGGCGGACCCGATGCGCCCCCAGACGATCGAGCTGCGGTTGCTCGACTCGACGGGCACGTGGCACTGGGCCGAATCGACGTTCACGAACCTGCTCGACGAGGCAACGGTCGCGGGCATCGTGGTGAACCACCGGGTGGTCGACGAGCGCAAGGCCCTCCAGGACGAGTTGAGCCACCGGGCTTGGCACGACTCGTTGACGGGCCTGGCGAACAGGGGACTGTTGCGCGACAGGGTCGACGGATCGGTCCCGGCAGTGGAGCCGGAGGGCGACCCGACGTCCGTGCTGTTCATCGACCTCGACGATTTCAAGACGGTGAACGACGGCCTGGGCCACGACGCTGGAGACCGGCTGCTGGTCCAGGTGAGCGAGAGGCTGCTCCGTTGCGTGGGGCCATCGGACCTGGTGGCGCGGCTCGGTGGCGACGAGTTCGCCGTGCTCGTCGCGGCGTCGCCTGACGGCCCGGCGGCGGGTGGCATCGTCGCCCAGCGGATCATCAACGCCATGCAGGAGCCCTTCGACGTGGGCGGCCACCGGATGCACGTCAGCACCAGCATCGGGATCGCGACGTGTGCACCTGGCTTCACCGACGCCGACTCCGTGCTCATGCAGGCCGACATCGCGATGTACCACGCCAAGGCGAACGGCAAGAACCAGTTCGTCTACTTCACCGACGAGATGCACCAAGGTGTGCTGCACCGCCTTGCCGTCGAGTCGTGGCTCCGGGACGCCCTCGCCCGCAACCAGTTCCAGGTGCACTATCAGCCGATCGTCACCCTGGCCGGCCAGAAGATCGAGGCCGTCGAAGCGCTGGCTCGGTGGGAGCATCCCTCGTTGGGTCTCCTCACCCCGGCCGACTTCATCGACATCGCCGAGGAGACGGGTCTTATCGTCCCGCTCGGCAAGATCGTCTTGGAGGATGCGTGCCGTCAGATCCGGCGGTGGCGTGACGACTACGACGAGCACATGGTGGTGAGCGTCAACCTGTCGGCGGCCCAGCTCCGCGACAACTCGCTCGTGTCCTGTGTGCGGTGCGCCCTGGACGATGCGGGCCTGCCACCGGCGGCGCTGATGATCGAAGTGACCGAGGGCGCGTTGATCGGCGACGTCGCGGGCGCGACATCCGTCCTGGAGTCGCTGCACGACTTGGGGGTGACCATCGCGATCGACGACTTCGGGACCGGCTACTCGTCGCTGTCACATCTCCAGCAGTTCCCGGTCGACGTGATCAAGGTCGACAAGTCGTTCGTCGACGGCCTGTGCGGGAGCCACAACGAGGCGACACTGGTCCGGTCGGTGCTCGCCATCGGCGCCGAGTTCGGCCTCCAGGTCGTCGCCGAGGGCATCCAGTCCGCCGAGCAGCACGCGGAATTGCGCCGTCTCGGGTGTGACTACGGCCAGGGCTACTACTACGCGGCGGGCATGCCGGCCCCGCAGTTCGACGAGCTGCTCGGGCGGGAGCGTGCCCCGCAGGTCCTCGGGGGAGCCGCGGCGGATGCGGTGAATGCGGCGGATTTCGCAGATGCGTCTGATGTGGCCGGTACCGGCGAGAGCGATCTCCGGCCGGATGCCGCCGGGACGATGGCCGCGGTCGCGGAGACGATCGCCAGTGCCGCCCGGTGCCGCCGTCCCGGTGGGCATCCGACGAGCGGCGCGGAACTTCACGATGCGGAGGTGGAGCCGACCCGACCCGTCCCATCGAGGAGGTCGGCCTAGGGCTGCGGGGGCGGCGACCGTCCACTCCATCGAGGCCCCGCAGTAGGGCCGCATACGGGGTCGCCCCGCAGCCCAGGATCCGTACCATGACCCGATGGCAATCGACATCCGGGCGGCGGGTCCCGAAGACGTTCCGGCCGTCTTGTCCTTGTGGCAGCGCGCCGCCGCACCGACCACGACCGATGACTCCGACGGCGTCGGCGCGCTGTTGGAGCGGGACCCGGGCGCCCTGCTGGTGGCCGAGACCTCCGGCCGGATCGTCGGGACGGTGATCGCGGCCTGGGACGGGTGGCGCGGCTCGGTCTACCGGATCGCGGTGGCACCGGAACATCGACGCGACGGGTTGGGTCGACGCTTGTTGGACGAGGCCGAGAACCGTCTGCGGCGCGTCGGGGCGCGTCGGATGCACGCGATCGTCGTGGGGACGGATCAGCAGGCCCTGGGGTTCTGGGAGGCGTCGGACTGGGAGCCGCAGACCTCCCAGCTCCGCTTCACCCGGGGATGACCGGGGACTCTACGGGTCCTCGTTCGGGTCCTGGTTGGCCCAAGCTCTCCCGCAGGGACTGCGCCGACCACACCCGGGTCCGGAAGGACACGCGTGGCACCAGTGGGGCGACCGTTCCTTCGCGTGCACAGCCGAGCCAGACGCCGGCCCCGTACGCGGCGTCGTCCGCGACGTGGAGGGCGAGGTAGGGCCCGGGGGGGAGTTCGCCGTCGCCGTCCTTCATCCAGTCGGCCAGCGCCGGGATGAGCAGCGCCAGTGCCGCGGCTCTGCGGGTGCGCCGGAAGGCGAGCCCCGCCAGGAGAGCGGGACTCCAGGCGCGGGTGAGACCGGCCAGTGCGGGGACGGCGGCGCGCGCGGTGCCCTCGCCTGCGATGCGTGTCGCGACGGCGACCGGATCCGCGGTCAAGCCGCGTAAGCGATCGGCCAGGAGCCCGACGGACAGGGCCAGCGTCGTGAGCGCAAGCACCGGACGGCGCTTCGCAGCCAGCAGCCAGACCGCCGACGACCACGCCGAGACGTCGAGGGGCGCGAGGGCGCCGGGGTGCCGACGCGACAACGGTGCGGCGGACATCCCGTAGAAGACCCGGCGCGCCAGGAAGGCTGACAGCGTGGCGGGCCCGTCGTGCTCGACGGTGCTCTGCGGGACGTAGCGCACGTCCCAACCGGCATCGGCGAGGCGCCAGACGAGATCCACGTCCTCTCCGCCCCGCAACGTCGCGTCGAAGAGCTCGCTTCCGGATGCAACGGCGGCCCGCACGACCATGGCGGCGCTCGGGACATAGGGGATCGAGGTGCCTCGGCGCACGAGCCCTTCGGCCGTCCCCCGGTCAAGGGAGGAGCGGATCGCCTCGTACGCCGACACTGCGTCCCGGGCTTCTGGGGTTCGGGGCGCCGGGACCACCCGGGGCGCGACCGCGCCGACCACGGGGTCATCGAAGTGGCCCAGCAGCGGCTCGAGCCAATCCGGTGTGGGGACGCAGTCCGAGTCGACGAACGCCACCAGCGGCGTGTGCACCGCGGCGAGCCCCGCGTTACGGGCGCCCGCGGGCCCGATGTTGTTCGCCAACGCGACGAACCGCGCCCCGTGGCGTTCGGCGATCTCCTTCGTGGCGCCGGGGTCGGTGGACGCGTCGTCCACGACGACACAGGCCACGTCGCCGAGCGTGTCGAGCAGGCGGTCGAGCTGCGCCGGCCGGTCCCGCACCGGGATCACGACAGTGACGTCGTCCTTGTCGAGTGCCGAGGTCGTCGGCCGGGGCTGGTAGGCGCCCGACGAGACGAGCCGGCGCGCCAGGAGCCGGGCCCCCTTCTGGTCGCCGACCGTGTGGCCGGCCTTCCAGCCGTCGAGGAGACGTTGCGCCCGCGCCGAGATCCGGAACAGCCGGACCGGGCTGCCGCCCAACACCACCGCGCCGCCGTCGAGGCGCACCGTCGACGGGGTCTGGTGCAGCGTGAAGGAGGCGGGCAGCGCCGTCGTCCGGCGGTCCGGCGCCGGCCGCAGCGCGGGCTGATCGGGCATCACAGAGGCGGCCACCTCCCAATTCTGGCAGTGGTTGGCGTTGATTAGGCTGGGCCTTTGCTCCAGAGGAGGTCGGGATGCTGGCAGAAGGCCAAGACACCCAGGAGATCGAGGACGTCGACGTGTCCGAGGAGGACATCGACGAGCTCCTGGTGGAAGAGGTCTCCATCGACGGGATGTGCGGCGTCTATTGAGCACCACCGAGGCGCCGTCCGCGGCCGCGGCGAGCGCGTTTGCCGTCGAGCGGGCGTGGCGGCTCAACCCCCAGGTGGCGCTGCGTGACGAGGCGTTCGGCGCGCTGGCCTACCACCACGGCAACCGCAGGCTCGTTTTCCTGAAGTCGCGCACGTTGGTGACGCTCGTCAGCTCGCTCGCGGAGCATGCGAGCGCGTCGTCGGCTATCGAGGCTTGCGTGCCCGCGTCGGAACATGCCGCCTACGAGCGGGCGCTCGCCCGGCTCGCTGCGTCCGAGGTGATCGATGCCTGCTGACGCGGCCGAGACAGCGGTGGCGGCAGCGGTGGCGGCATCGACGGCGGGGTCGACGGCGGGGTCGTTGAAGGACCGGTTCAGCCACGGTCTCGACGCTCCCATCTGCCTGACTTGGGAGCTGACTTATGCGTGCAATCTCGCCTGCGTCCACTGCCTGAGCTCTTCTGGCCGGCGGGACCCGGCCGAACTCACGCCCGCCGAGGCCCGTGGCGTCGTCGACGAGATGGTCGACATGCAGGTGTTCTACGTCAACATCGGCGGGGGCGAGCCGATGCTGCGCCCCGACTTCTTCGACCTCGTTGGCTACGCGGTGGAGCGGCGGGTCGGCGTGAAGTTCTCGACCAACGGGACGCGGCTGACGGCGGCGCGGGCCCGGCAGTTGGCGGCATTGGACTATTTGGACGTGCAGGTGAGCATCGACGGGGCGACGGCGGCCACGAACGACGTGGTTCGTGGCGAGGGCTCGTTCGCGGCGGCGCGGGCGGCGATGGACAACCTGGCGGCGGCCGGCTTCGGCCCGTTCAAGATCAGCGTGGTCGTCACCCGGGCGAACGTCGAGGAGCTGGACGCGCTGGCGGCCCTCGCCGATTCGTACGGTGCGCAGTTGCGGCTGACGCGGTTGCGGCCGTCGGGCCGTGGGGTCGACTCGTGGGACGCCCTGCACCCGACCGCGGCGCAGCAGCGTCGGCTCTACCACTGGTTGCTCGAGCGCCCGGGCGTGCTGACGGGCGACTCGTTCTTCCACCTCTCCGCGCTGGGCGAGCCTTTGGACGGGTTGAACCTGTGCGGTGCGGGACGGGTGGTGTGCCTGATCGACCCGGTCGGCGACGTCTACGCCTGCCCGTTCGTCATCGACCGCCAGTTCCTGGCGGGCAACGTGCGGGACCCCGGTGGGTTCGCGTCGGTGTGGCGCACGTCGTCGTTGTTCACGTCGCTGCGCGAGCCCCAGAGCGCCGGCGCCTGTGCGTCGTGCGGGTCCTTCGACGCCTGCCGCGGCGGGTGCATGGCGGCGAAGTTCTTCACCGGGCTGCCGCTGGACGGGCCGGACCCCGAGTGCGTGCACGGGCACGGGGAGGATGCGCTGGCGGCGCTGGGGTCTGATGTGCGGCCGCGGGCCGCTATCGGCCACTCGAAGGTGGCGCGGGACGGCACACTCGTCCCGGTGCCGACGCCCGTGCGGTTCCGCGTGGGTTCACCCGCTCGGACCTGAGTCTCGTGGATCTCGGGCGCGCCACCTGGCGGGAGGTGGAGGCGACCACAGTCGGGGCGCTCCCGCTCCTCGCGTTGCCGCTCGGTTCGCTCGAACAGCACGGGCCGCACCTCCCGCTCGATACCGACACCAGGATCGCCGACGCGGTGGCCCGGGGGTTGGCCGCCCGCCGGGCCGACGTGGTCGTCGCACCGCCGCTGGCCTACGGGGCCAGCGGCGAGCACGCCGCCTTCCCGGGGACGCTGCTCGTCGGGCACGACGTGCTGGCGGCGATGCTTGTCGAGGTGGTGCGCAGCGCCCGCGCCACCTTCGGCGGTGTCGTGCTGGTGAACGCGCACGGTGGCAACGCGGCCGCACTGGCCGAGGTGGCGCGCCGGTGCGCCGCCGAAGGCGACGACGTCCTGGTCTGGTGCGCCGCGGTGCCCGGGGGCGATGCGCATGCGGGACGCACCGAGACGTCGTTGTTGTTGGCGATCGACCCGGACGTCGTCCGTAGGGACCTGGCCGAGCCGGGCTGCACCGAGCCGCTCGACCGGCTCCTGCCACGTCTGCGCGTCGAAGGGGTGCGACCGGTATCGTCCAACGGCGTGTTGGGCGACCCCACAGGAGCGAGCGCCGAGGAAGGGCGCGCCTTGCTCGATGCCCTCGTCGCCGACCTGGCGGCGTCGGTCACGACGCGCTGGTCCGGATCGTGAGCCCGGCGGCCGTCGTCACGGGCGCGGCCCGTGGCATCGGCGCCGCGACCGTGGACGCGCTCGTGGCGACCGGCTGGAACGTCGTCGCCGTCGACGCCGCCGCCGACGACCCGGCGCTGGAATACCGCCTTGCCACGAAGGAGCATCTCGACGAGGTGGTGGCCCGGCACGGTAGCGGTGCGGTCCGCGGTGTCGTCGGTGACGTCCGCGACCCCGCCGCCATGCAGGCCGCCGTCGACCAGGCCGTCCGTGAATTCGGTGGACTCGGCGCTGCGGTCGCGGCCGCCGGCGTCATCACCGGAGGGCCGCCCCTCTGGGAGACCCCCGACGCGCAGTGGGACATCCTCTTCGACGTGAACGTCAACGGGGTGCGCCATCTCGCAGCGGCGGCGGTGCCCGCCCTCCTCGACCAGCCGACGCCACGTCACGGGCGCTTCGTCGCCGTCGCCTCGGCCGCCGGCCTTCTGGGCCTGCGCCGCCTCGCCGCCTACAGCGCGTCCAAGCACGCCGTCGTCGGCCTCGTGCGCTCGCTGGCCGCCGACCTCGCCGGGACGGGCATCACGGCCAACGCGGTCTGCCCGGGCTCGACCCGCGGCGCGATGCTCGATGCCTCCGCCGCCGTCTACGGCCTGGCTTCCGCCGAGGAATTCGCACGTCAGCAGCTGGTCGAGCGCCTTCTGGAACCCTCGGAGCCCGCTGCGCTCATATCGTGGCTCTGCGGCGCCGACTCAGGAGGCGTGACCGGGGCCGCACTCCCGGTAGACGGGGGCTTGACGACATGACGTCGTCGTGACGTCGTCACCAGCGTGACGTCGTAGTAGTTGGAACGGAAGAGGTGGTGGGATCCATGGCCGAGGTCGAGTGCACGCATCTGGACCAGATCAAAGGTGTGAAGCCGCTCACCGAGGGCTGCGGCGAGTGCATGAAGACCGGCGACCGCTGGGTGCACCTGCGCCTCTGCCTGACGTGCGGAGAGGTCAACTGCTGCGACTCGTCGCCCAACCGGCACGCCACGAAGCACTTCCACGCGTCGGGCCATCCGCTCGTGCAGTCCTTCCAGCCGGGCGAGGACTGGATCTGGTGCTACGTCGACCAGGAGATGATGGAGCCCGGCTCGTAGCGAAGTCGAAGGCTCAGCTGCTCGCGCCGTAGGTCGTGTCGCGCCGTTCGGTGCGGGTCGAGCCCACGTCCCTGACCGCCCGCCGCAGGTCGTCCACCAGAGCCGGCACCGCCGCCGCGCTCCCCACGTGGACCGTGGCGTGCAGCGAGTCCGGGCGGTTCTGCCGGTCCAGGTGCCACCCGTTGGCGGCCAGGCGCTCGCCGACGGCGAAGATGTCCAGCACCTCGGGGTCGCGGGCCCCGAAGGCGAGCACGGTGGCCGGCGGGTCGCCCCGCACGTCGAGCCCGTCGATCGCCTCGATACCCCGGCGCAACTCCCGCGCCGCGTCGTGCGCCACCCGCGTCAGCTCTGCATAGCCCTCACGCCCGAGATGCATCATCACCGCCCACGCGGCGGCGATCGGCCCCGCCGGCCGGGTGCCTGCCATGGCGGTCGACGCGTAGAAGCCGCCCAGCCAGTCCTTCGTGACGAAGAGCTGCTTGCGCGCGAGCTCGTGGTCGCGGTACAGGATCACCGACACGCCCTTCGACGCGTACCCGTACTTGTGCACGTCCGCCGACATGGAGGTGACCCCCGGCACCCGGAAGTCGAACAGCCCTTGTCCGCCGCCGGCCCCGTCGCCGTTGTCGAGCCGCCCTAAGTCCCGCAGGAACGGCAACAGGAAGCCACCCATGCACGCGTCCACGTGGCAGAGGATCCCCCGGCGCAACGCCAGCGCCGCGATGTCGGCGACCGGGTCGATCACCCCCTGCGGGTACGTCGGCGCCGACGCGACGACCAGGATCGTGTCGTCGGTGCACGCCGCCTCCAACGACGCTGCGCTCACCCGGAAGTCGGCGCCCACCGGGACCCGCACCAGGTCGACGTCGAAGTAGTCGGCCGCCTTGGTGAACGCGGCGTGCGCGCTCTCCCCGCACACGACGCCCGGCCGGGCGATCCCCCGCTCCCGCCCCACGTCCCGAGCCGTCTTCACGGCCTGGAGCAGGCTCTCGGTGCCGCCGGACGTCAGGTACCCCTCGACCGCGCCGCCGGCCTCGGGCTCGTCCGCCCCGAGCAGCGTCGCCGTGTTGCAGATGATGTCGTGCTGCATGACGCCGATGCTCGGGAACGCCAGCACGTTGAGCCCGTTCTCGGCACTGAACAGCGCCTGCGCATCGGACAGCAATTCGTGCACGTCGTCGCCGGCCGAATAGACGAGCGAAAAGACGCGTCCGCCCCGCCAGTCCAGGTCGTCCTGCTTGAGGGCGAGCAGTTGCTGCATCACCTCGCCCCGGGGCAGGCCCTTCTCGGGCATCGGGGTGTGCGGGAACACGGCTCCGGACTCGGCCACGACAGCGTTCTTAGCCGACGGGCCGCCGCCCTCGTAGTACGAGGTCCCGAGCTACCAGATGATGGCCTGCGGCTCCGTGTACGCGAGCAGCCCGTAGTCGCCGCCGTCCCGGCCGACACCCGACATCTTGAAGCCACCGAAGGGCGCGTCGTGGTTGCGCTGCGCTGTGTTGATGCCGACGTGCCCGGCCTGGAGGCGCTTGGCCACCCGCAGCGCCCGCGCCCCGTCCCCGGAGAACACGTAGTCGTACAGCCCGAACTCCGTGTCGTTGGCGATGGCGATGCCCTCCTCCTCGTCGTCGAAGGGGATCATGGTGATCACCGGCCCGAAGATCTCTTCACGCGCCACCCGCATGTCGTTCGTCCCCGTGATGAGCGTCGGCGCCACGTAGAACCCCTTGGGCAGGTCCGCGGGCCGCTCGCCGCCGATCACGACTTCGCCGCCGTCCTCGGCCGCCGTGGCGATGTGCGCCTCGATCCGTCCCCGCTGCGCCGCCGAGATCACCGGCCCGATCACGGTCTTCGGGTCGTTCGGGTCGCCCACCTGGAGGAACCCGGCCATCTGCACGAGCCCGTCGCGCACCTGGTCGAACACGCTGCGGTGCACGACGGCCCGCGTCGGCGCCGTGCAGATCTGCCCCGAGTGGAACGTCCACGTCGACCCGATGCAACCGATCGCGCCCTTGATGTCGGCGTCCTCGAACACGACGCACGCACCCTTGCCGCCGAGCTCGAGCAGCGTGCGCTTCATCGTGCGCGCCGCCTTCTCGCCGATCGTCACGCCCACCTGCGTCGAGCCCGTGAAGCTGACGCAGTCGACCTCGTCGGCGTCCACCAAGGCGGCGGAGGAGGCCGGACCGTTTCCGTTGACCAGGTTGACCACGCCGGGTGGGAAACCGACGTCGTTCAGGATGCGGACTAGCTCCACGATGGCCAGCGGGTCCTGCGGCGCCGGCTTCACGACCACGGTGTTCCCCGCCGCCAGGGCCGGGGCCACCTTCCCGGCCATGTTGACCATCGGGAAGTTGTACGAGGTGATGCAGGCGACCACCCCGAGCGGCTGGCGGTTGACCATGCCGCCGATGATCCCGCCGGGCGCCAGCGGCGTCGCCTGGGCCGGTTGGGGGAGGAGCGGCGTCTGCAGCACCTGGCGCGGGTCCCGGGCGTAGCGCTCGAAGCGGTCGGCCGCGACGGGGACCTGCATGCGTGAGCCGACCGTGGCCGTGGCCCCGGTCTCGGCGATCACCAGCGGGAGCAGCTCGGAGGATTTGGCCCGGATGGCCGCTGCCGCCTCACGCATCAGGGCGCCGCGCTCCTCGGCCGACCACGCGGCCCAGCCCGGCTGGGCGTCCTTGGCCGCCGCGGCCGCGGCCAGGGCGTCCTCCGCGCTGGCGTTCGGCGCGCGTCCCACCAACTCCTCCGTCGCCGGGTTCACGATCTCGTACGTGCCCTCGGCTGCGTCGACCCACTTGCCCCCGATCAGGAGTTGGTGCTCGTCGCGCGTCGTCGTCTCGGCCATCTGAACTCCCGGGTCGGGGGTGCGCCAGCACATCTGACGCCCCGTCACATTCAACTCCGCACCGGCGCGGGCCGCCAAAAGGCCAGTTCGACCCCCTCGATCGGTCCCATCGACCGCTCAGACCGTGTTTTGTGATCCCGTTGTGCAAAAGGCAGGACCTTCGACACTTCGCAAGGTCGGGGACTCTGCGCGATTGTCTAGATTGGAAGAGTCCACGGGGGATGAACGGAGTCTGGTCATGAGTCGGCACGCCGATTTGGTCCCTGGTTCGCCGCGCCCCGGCACCGACCGTCCCGACGACGTGTCGGCGATCGTCGGGCCTTCGATCCTGGGCAGCGCCGACGTGGCCCGCGCCCGGGAGCGCCGGCGCATCAGCCGCCTCCGCCGGCTCGTGGCGCTCGCCGCGCTCGTCATGGGTTGGATCGTCATCCGCAGCGTGAGCGGGCGCGGGATTCTTCCGTCGCTCCCCTTCCCGCACTGGCTGGGCGGCTCGCTGCCGATCATCTTCATCGTGCTGATGCTCGGCGTCGTCATGTTGGCGCCTTTCCTCGGCGCCGGGCGCTCGCCGCACCAGATCATCCGCCCCGGCGAGACGGCGGTCGGCCTCAACGACCTCGTCGGCATCGACGGCATCAAGGCCGAGGTCGTGCGCTCCATCAACCTCTTCCTCGCCCACCAGACCTTCCGCGACACCATGGGCGGCTCAGCCCGACGCGGCGTCCTCTTCGAGGGGCCTCCGGGGACGGGCAAGACGTTCGTCGCCAAGGCCATGGCGAAGGAGGCCAACGTTCCCTTCCTCTTCGTGTCCGCCTCCGCGTTCCAGTCGATGTACTACGGGCAGACCAACCGCAAGATCCGCTCCTTCTTCAAGCAGCTGCGGAAGCACGCGAACAAGGAGGGCGGCGCGATCGGCTTCATCGAGGAGATCGACGCGATCGGCGCGTCGCGGCGCGGCATGAGCGGCAGCGGCGGGACCGAGGGGATCACCGGCGTGGTCAACGAGCTGCTCGTGCAGCTCCAATCGTTCGACAGCCCGAGCAGGGGCCAGCGCTTCGCCTGGGCCTGGATCGACCTCCTCAACCGGTACCTGCCTGACGGGTCGAAGTTGAAGAAGCCCACGGTCCAGCCGGCCAACGTCCTCGTCGTCGGCGCCACGAACCGCAAGGACGACCTCGACCCGGCCCTCATCCGGCCCGGGCGTTTCGACCGCTCGATCTACTTCGGCCTCCCCGGCCGCCGGGCCCGCGCCGAGATCGTCGCCTACTACCTCGGCAAGAAGGCGCACGAGGCCGATCTCGATGAGCACGGCGCGGTGGACACGGTGGCTGGCATGACGTTCGGCTACTCGCCGGCCGCGCTCGAGCGCCTCATGGACGAGTCGCTGGTGATCGCGCTCACCCACGGTCGCTCTGCGATGACCATGGCCGACGTCGCCGAGGCGAAGATGCTGGTCGAGCTCGGCGTGACCGACGAGACCATCTACACGCCCGACGAGCGTGACCGGGTCGCCACGCACGAGGCCGGCCACGCCACCGTGGCGTACTTCGTGGGACAGACCCGCCAGCTCGACGTGCTCTCCATCGTCAAGCGGCGTGACTCCCTGGGCCTCCTGCAGCACTCGGACACCGAAGAGCGCTTCACCAAGAGCAGCGAGGAAATGCACGCGCTGCTCCAGATCGCCATGGGTGGCATGGTGGCCGAGGAGCATTGGTTCGACGAGGTGTCGACGGGTCCGGCATCGGACCTGGCTGCGGCGACCCAGATCGGCGCCCAGATGATCGGGGCCTGCGGCATGGGCAACTCGCTCATCTCCGTGGCTGCAGCGGGCAACGGCTACCTCGAGGGCAACCTCGTCGACAAGGTGCTCGGGGACAAGGATGCCCGCGGCGAGCTCGACGCACTCTTGATGCAGGCGTGTGACACGGCGAAGGCCATCGTCGACGCCCATCCCGAGGTGGTCGAAGCGCTGCGCGATCATCTGCTCGAGCGCGACGAGCTCGTCGGCTCCGAGATCACGAACGTCATCGAGGCGGCGCTCCAAGAGTCACCCGAGTCCGCGGTCATCACGGAGTTGCCACGGCCGCAGGCCGCAGCACAGCGCTGAGTTCGCCGAACTTCAACGCGAGGTAAGAATCTCGTCGACAACGGGGCTTGTCAGCCTTCGCCGCGCCTTCGCTGCGCGGACCCGCCAGTACGATCCCCGAGATCACGCTGTGACGGGCCCACCAGGGAAGGGAGCAATGCAACCAGAGCAGGACAGCGGGGCGCGCCACCTTCCCTTTCGGCTGCCCGCGCTCTCGGCTTTGGCCTTCGCGAGCGCGCTCGCCGCGGCGCAATTCGTCCCGCTGGCGTCCGCCCCTGCTGCCGCCGCAACGCCGACGACCACCCCGCCCACGACGACGACGTCCTCGCTCGTTCCGTCCAGCAGTTCCTCCGGTTGCCTCGTTCCCCGGCCGCCGAGACCGGGCACCACCATCCAGTACATGAGTGCCGGGGGTGACGCCGGCGGCTTTATCCGGCAGCTGCCGTCTCGCTACACCGGGCGAACCGCGATGCCAGTCGTCGTGGACTTGCACGGCTACGGCGTGTCCGCCGCCGACATGCTCAAGATCACGAATTTGGGCACCACCGGCAACCGGGACGGATTCATCACGATCACCCCGCAGGTAGCCCGCCACCTCCCCTATTGGACAACCGGCTCCAAGAGCAAGGACGTCGCGTTCTTGCGCGGCGTGATCTCCCGTGTTGAGTCGACCCTCTGCATCGACCAGAACCGTCTCTTCGTGACCGGGTACTCGAACGGCGCCGTCATGGCCTCGGTCCTCGCCTGCGTGGACGCCGCCCAGGTCGCCGCGATCGCGACGGTGTCGGGCATCGCCAACCCGGCCAACTGCCACCCCTCGCGCCCGGTGTCGGTGGTCGCCTTCCACGGGACCTCGGACCCGCTCCTCCCCTACACCGGCGGGCTCAGCGCCGAGGCCTACAAACTCCCGCTCCCCCAGGGGGCCAAGGGGAATCTCAGCCAGCTGTTGGGCAACAACGCGCCGCAGTCGACCAAGGGCCCCTCTATTCCCAAGACGACTGCAGCTTGGGCCGCACGCGACGGTTGCGCGTCGACGTCCACGACCCGGGTGGTCGCCAAGAACGTCGCACTGATCTCCTACGCGTGCCCGAACGGCGCGACCGTCTCGTTGTACCGCATCAGGGGAGGCGGACATACCTGGCCGGGCAGCGTGCTCGAAAGCCAGACCAACACCCTGGGCGCGACGACGTTGGCCATTTCGGCCAACACGATCATCTGGAACTTCTTCGAGTCCCACCCGCTCAGGCACTGACGCTCGTTGTGTGACGGCTCTCCGTCGCCGATCGTCACACAACCACAACGTCGTTCTGACCTGGTGTTTATCTGACGGGCGCACAATCCTTCTGTGCCCCCAATCGTGTATGAGTCCTGCAACAGCACCTGGGTCTTCGATCGTGAGCACATGCGGTTCCGCCGCATCCTCAAGGGGATCGAGGTCGAGCAGCGCGTCGTCGCCACCGTGTGGCGTCCCTACTTCGGCCTCGAAGTGGCCGACGACTCGGAGGCCTTCACGGTGCTGCTGAACCCGGACGGCACCCGGATGATCCGGTCGTGGCGGCATACGGGCAACTGCGCGCAGTGTGGCGGCCCCGTCACCGCCGAGCTGTCGCTCGAGGACATCGAGGCGGCGCTGGCCTAACCGGAACCGGCCGGTGGTTCCGGCTTCTGGCCCAGGACGCGGAGCACGAAACGGCCGACACGTCCCGGCGGTCGGCCCCGCTGTGCCGCCAGGGCTTCCTTCTCGTGGGTGCGCGTAAGTGGGCCGCCGAGTCGCCAGTAGCGGCGCCCCCCGCCCGTGTACCGCACGTAGTCGGGCACCGGGGGCAACTTCTGCGTGGGTTTGCGCGGCCGCTTGCCCTTTCGTGCCACGCCGCTCAGGTCAGCCGGTCAGGTGGGACGTGTCGTTGTAGCCGCGCAGCACCCACCGTTCGGGGGTCACCACGAGCTTGGAGATCGACGCGTTGTCGGCCCCGACGAACGCGAACGGGTCGGATCCGGTGGCCTGGGCCAGGATCTCGCCGATGGCCGCCCCGTGGCTGAACACGACGACCCGTCCACCCGGATGGGCCGCCGCGATCCGTTCGACGGAGCGGCGCAGGCGCCCACCGAAGGCCTCGCGTGACTCCGCCCCGGGCACGACGTCCCAACGCTGCTCGACGAAGACGCGCTCGAAGAGGGGGTCGCGGTCCGCCGACTTCTGCCGGAGGAGGCCGCCCTCCCACTCGCCCAGGAACACCTCGCGCAGATCGGCGTCGACGACCGGCGTCATCCCGGTGCGGTCGACGAGCGGGGCCGCGGTCTCGCCGGTTCGCCGCAAATTGCTGACGTACATCCCGTCGAAGAGCTCGTGCCCCAGGCGCGCCGCCAGCATCTCGGCCTGATGCCGCCCGACCTCGGACAGCGGCGGGTCACCCTGGCCTTCGACGAGTTCGAAGGTCTCGCCCTCGACCGAGTCGGCCGATGCGCCATGGCGCACGAGCAAGAGCTCGGTCGACCCTGGTGGGCCCACGTAGGGACGCTGGCTGAAGCTGCGCGGCGACGTCACGGTCGCCGAGTGTAGGAACGATCAGTGCGGCGCGTGCAGTTCGGGCGGCCCGTGCTCCTCGTCATCGTCGACCACCTCGACGTCGATGACGTTGGGGTCGTACCCGGCCGACGGGTTGCCCCAACCACCCGGCGCGCCGGTTCCCGGTGCATCGGTTCGGAACGTGGCGAAGAAGGCACCCGGGCTCTGCATGAAGTTCATGACGAGCGGCCGACCGGCGTCAGGGCCGAGACGCGCCCACAGCGGCCGCGCCCGTCGGAACTCGACGTAGCGCTGCGCGGCCATGGTGAGGCCGAGGAAGATGAGGAAGCTGGCGCCGACGAGCCCGGCCGCCGCGTCGCCGGCGAACTGCAGCACCAACGTGACGAGCCACAGCCCCATGGTCACGAGGTTGGCCTGTCGCACCACCCATCCGTTCGCGTCCCACACCCGCGTCACCATTCCTCGCAGAGCGCCCAGCACGACGGCGCCGACGAGCGTGCCGAGGACCCAGGTCCAGTCGGTCGATGTGACGTGGTGGTCGCCGGCGTACGACGACATCGCGAACAGGCCGATGACGCCCAGCACGACCGGCAGGCGTGGCACGTACGCGCGTGGCACCGGCACCACCCTGAGCTGCCGTAGCAGGACAGGAATCAGGACCAGCGCACCCACGACGTAGGAGAAGACATCCATCGCTTCCACCCTATGGCTGGGGGTGCCCTACTGGGTCAGCAGCGGCCCCACCTCGGCCCCGAAGCGCGCTGTCTGCTCGCAGAACTCCTCGGCGCTGCGGGCCATGAAGCGAACCTGGAGGTGGTTCACACCCATCGCCACCAGCTCGCGCAGGGATTCCGCCACCTGCTCGGCGGGCCCCGAGAGCACCCAGCCGGGGAGATCCCAGCCCGATCCCCCCGAGCTCAGGTAGATCGGCTCGACAATGGTGCCGATGTCGATCGGGGCGCCCGAGCGCAATTCCTGACGCAGGGCGCGCAGCTGGGTGATCTGGCCCGGCAGGTCCTTGCGCCGGGTGCCTTGGGGCAGCCAGCCGTCGCCATAGGCGGCCGTGCGCCGGATCGCCGCCGGTGACGAGCCGCCGATCCAGATAGGTGGCCGCGGTTGGCGAACGGGCCGTGGAGCGAGGCCCATGTCGCGTGCGGGGAATCTCGGGCCCGGCAGCTCGGGGAACTCAGCGGTGAAGCAGCGCGCGAGCGCGGCGACCGCTTCGTCGGTGTGCCGGCCCCGCTCGTCGAAGCCGCCTGTGAAGAGCTCGTACTCCTCGGGCACATGGCCCGCGCCGACGCCGACGATGAGCCGCCCGCCTGAGAGGGCGTCCAGTGTCGAGAGCTCCTTGGCGGCGCGCAGCGGGTGGCGCTGGGCGAGGATCAGCACATGGGAGAGCAGGTGGGTGCGCGTGGTCAGCGCAGCGAGCCAGCCGAGTGTCGCGGTCGTGTCGTACCAGACGGTGCCCATTGCCTCGGCGAGGCGGCGGGGGATCGCCGTATGGTCACAGACCCCCAGATAGAAGAAGTCCGCCTCGTCGGCGACTTGGGCGATGCGGGCCAACTCCGCCGGACCCGACTCCTTCTCCCAGTCGGCCACGTAGAGCGTCGACTGGGACTGGATAGGCAGCTGCATGCCGTAGACGACCCGTCCCTCGGGCACCGTCCGTACGACGTCTGCGGGGAGCCGGGCCGGATCGGTCATCAGAAGGTCTCCGTTCTTCTCAGGCGTATGCGGCGAGCGCGGCAGACGCTTCGGCCGGGGTCTGGAAATTCGTCGAGAGCACGCGTGCCCGCTTCAGGTGGAGGTGAAGCGGCACCTCCCAGGTGAACCCCATGCCGCCGTGGACTTGGATGGACGTGCGCGCATTCGTGAGCGCCGCCTCGTCGGCCAGCAGCTTCGCGCCCACCATGCTCCGTTCGAGCATCTGGCCCGGGGTGCACCCCGCGGCCTCCGCTTCGGCGGCGGCGACGTCCGGGGCGTCGGACAGGCAGGCCGCCGCGTGGACCGCCGCCCGTGCCACCTCGGCGCGGACGAGCATGTCCGCACACAAGTGCTTGACCGCCTGGAAGGAGCCGATGGGCTTGCCGAACTGCTGTCGCTCCTTGGCGTAGGCC
>DASXBZ010000055.1:0-8676 GCA_036491435.1 Acidimicrobiales bacterium | reverse complement strand
GCCTGGGCGGCGGCGAGCCGGGCCACCGGCACCCGGAACGGCGAGCAGCTCACGTAGTCGAGGCCGGCTCGATAGAAGAGGTCGATCGAGGCCGGGTCGCCGCCGTGCTCGCCGCAGACGCCGACCTTGAGCGACGGGCGTGTGGCCCGTCCGCGCTCGGTCCCGATCCGCACCAGCTCGCCGACACCGCCCGCGTCGACCACTTCGAACGGGTTGCGCGGCAGGAGCCCGAGTTCGAGGTAGGCGTCCATCATGCGTCCCTCGACGTCGTCGCGGGAGAAGCCAAACGTCATCTGCGTGAGGTCGTTGGTACCGAACGAGAAGAAGTCGGCCACCTCGGCGATCTCGTCGGCCCGCAGCGCGGCGCGTGGCGTCTCGATCATGGTCCCGATGGTCACCTCGAGCTTCCCGCCCTTCCCCGAACCGCCGCCATTGCCGGCCTTCGCCCCCTTCGTTGGGCGCGGCGCCCGCTCCTTGTTGACCTCGGCCACGGCGTCCTCGACCCAGCCCCGCGCCAGCGCCAGCTCTTCGCGCGTCACGGTCAACGGGATCATGATCTCGACGACCGGGTGCCCGCCGTCAGCCACCCTTTGACGGGCCGCCTCCATCAGGGCGCGCACCTGCATGGCGTACAGCCCCGGCTTGATCACGCCCAGCCGCACGCCGCGCGTCCCGAGCATCGGGTTGGACTCGCGCCAGGCCAACGCCGCCTCGTACAACCGGCGCTCCTCCGGGTTGAGGCCCACGGTGGCGTCCTTGCGCGCCAGCTCCTCGGTCGAGGGCAGGAACTCGTGCAACGGCGGGTCGAGCAACCGCACCGTGACGGGCAGCCCGTCCATCGCGGCGAGGATCGCGAGGAAATCCTCGCGCTGGACGAGACGCAGCTCTTCGAGCGCGTCCGCCTCCTCCTCCGGTGACTGCGCCAGGATCATCCGCCGCACGACGGGCAGCCGGTCCTCGCCGAGGAACATGTGCTCGGTCCGGCACAGCCCGATGCCCTCGGCACCGAGGCTGCGTGCGTTGGCGGCGTCGTCGCCCGTGTCGGCGTTGGCGCGGACCTTGAGGTGGCCCTTGCGGATGTCGTCGGCCCACGAGAGCACGGTGGCGAAGGCGGCCGGCGGCGAGGCCGACGTCAACGGCACCTGCCCGGCCACCACGATGCCGGCACCGCCGTCGAGCGAGACCCAGTCGCCCTCGTAGAGCACCACGTCGCCCGCGGTGACCGAGTGGGGCCCCAGGCGCAGCGCCTCGGCTCCCACGACCGCCGGCTTGCCCCAGCCGCGCGCCACGACGGCGGCGTGGCTGACGAGGCCGCCCCGGGCGGTCAGGATCCCCTCCGAAGCCAGCATCCCGTGCACGTCCTCGGGCGACGTCTCGTTGCGCACCAGGACGACCTGCTCGCCGCGCTCGGCGGCCGCCGCCGCGTCGTCGGCCGTGAAGTAGATGCGGCCGACCGCCGCACCCGGGCTGGCTCCCAGTCCCTTGACCCACGCGGTGTAGCCGGAGCCGGCGAACTGCGGGTGGAGCACCGAGTCGAGGTGGTCCTCGGTGATGCGCGACACCGCTTCGGCCTTCGAGATCCCGAGGTCACTCGGCCGCACCATGTCCACGGCCATCTTCAGCGCGGCGGCGCCGGTCCGCTTGCCGACGCGGGTCTGGAGCATCCAGAGCTTGCCTTGCTCGATGGTGAACTCGGTGTCGCACATGTCCGAGTAGTGCGCTTCCAACCGGGAGAAGATCTTCAACAGCTCGGCGTGGACCTTCGGGAATGCCTTCTTCAGCTCCGAGATGGGCTCGGTGTTGCGGATCCCGGCCACGACGTCCTCGCCCTGCGCGTTGATCAGGAAGTCGCCGTACGCTCCCTTGGCGCCGGTCGCCGGGTCGCGGGTGAAGCCCACGCCGGTGCCCGAGTTGTCGTCGCGGTTGCCGAAAACCATCGCCTGCACGTTCACGGCCGTGCCGAGGTCGTGCGCGATGTGCTCACGATCGCGGTACGCGATGGCGCGGGGCCCGTTCCAGCTGCGGAACACGGCCTCGATGGCGCCACGCAACTGGTCGGCGGGCTTTTGGGGGAAGGGTTTGCCCGTGTGGCGCTCGACGATCTGCTGGTACGACTCGCACAGATAGCGCAACAACTCGACGGGGACCTTGGCGTCCGACTCGGTGCCCGCCAGCTCCTTGGCCGCGTCGAAAAGGGAGTCGAACTCCTCACCCGGCAGCTCCAGCACGATGCGCGAGTACATGGCGATGAACCGGCGATAGGAGTCGAACGCGAAACGCTCGTCGCCCGTCTGCTTGCCCAGGCCCTCCACCGAGTCGTCGTTCAGCCCGAGGTTGAGGACGGTGTCCATCATCCCGGGCATGGAGAACTTGGCGCCCGAACGCACCGAGACGAGGAGCGGGTCCGCCGCGTCGCCGATCGCCTTGCCCATCGACTTCTCCAGGCGGGACCGCGCCGCGGCCACCTCGGCGTCGAGATCCTTCGGCCAGCCATCGGCCATGTAGGCCCGACAGGCGTCCGTCGAGATGGTGAAACCGGGGGGCACCGGGAGCTCGAGTACCGACGTCATCTCGGCCAAGTTGGCGCCCTTGCCACCCAGGAGGTCCTTGAGCTCCATCGGGGGACGGGGGTGCGAGTGGTCGAAGTCGTAGACGTACGGCATCGGGTCTCCTTGCCCTGGTCAGGCGGACCCCGTCGCAAGCGGGAAGGCAACGGGTCGCTGTCCCTCCCAATCTGGGACGGAACAGCCAGCCTACTTTCCCTCGGGTAAGCCCTCCGTCGGCTCGGCGTCCTCGTACGCGGTCCCGTGCATCAGGCGCTGGAACACTTCTTTGGCCTCACGCATGTAGTCCCGCACGATCGCGAGCTCGTCCGCCTTGAAGTGCTGGGTGACCTCGCGCATCTGCTCCGCCACCGGTTGCTGCATCGCCTGGAGCCGCTTCTGGGCGTCCGGCTCGATCTCCACCCACACCCGCCGGCGGTCCTCGGTGTCGCGCCGGCGGGCGACCATGCCTGCCTCCTCGAGGCGGTCGAGGATGAAGGTGACCGCCCCGGTGGTCAACCCGCTCTCTTCGGCGAGCTTGCCCGCGGTCAGCGGGCCGTGACGACCAATAAGTTCCAGACAACGCATGTCGGTCCGGCTCAGCTTCAGCTTCTTGGCGACGCTCTCATTGAAATCACTGGCCGCGCCGAAGTACCCCATGATCTCGTCACGGAGCTGCTGCCCGAGCTCGAATTTCGACCATTGTCTTGACACGTAAATAACTTTAGCACTAAGTTTCTTTGTCGATGGCTAATTCCTACAACGCACCGGTGGCCGTGGAGGCCCAGGACCTCGTGAAGGTCTTCCCTCGGGGAAACGTGCGTGCCCTCGACGGCGTGTCGCTGCAGATCGAGACCGGCACCGTCCTCGGCCTGCTCGGGCCGAACGGTGCCGGCAAGACGACGGCCGTACGGATCCTCTCCACCATCCTCGAGCCGGACTCGGGCTCCGCCGCCGTCTTGGGCCACGACGTCGTCCGGGAGCCGGACACCGTCAGGCACATCATCGGTCTGGCCGGCCAGTACGCCACCGTCGACGAGAACCTGACCGGCCGGGAGAACCTCCGCATGATCGGGCGGCTCTCGCACATGGGCCGCAAGGTGGTCACAGAGCGGGCCGCGCAACTTCTCGATTCGTTCCGCTTGGACGACGCGGCCAACCGGCCACTCAAGACCTACTCGGGGGGCATGCGCCGGCGCCTCGACCTGGCGGCCGCCCTGATGGCGAGCCCGCCCGTGCTCTTCCTCGACGAGCCCACCACGGGTCTGGACCCCGTCGGCCGGCAGGACCTGTGGGAGGTCATCGAAGATCTCACGGCCGAGGGGACGACGGTGCTGCTCACCACGCAGTACCTCGAAGAGGCCGACCGCCTGGCGAACGACATCGTCGTGGTGGACCACGGGATCGTCATCGCCCAGGGCACGCCGGCCGAGCTCAAGGCCGGTCTCGGGACCTCCGTCGTCGCGGTCACGCTCGCCGGCGCCGAGGAGGTCCGGCGCGCCGTGCCGTTGCTCGCTCCTCTCTCGGACCGTGAGCCCGTCATCGACGGCAGCATCGTCGAACTGACGGTCGAGAACGGGCCGGCCGTCGGCGCGGAAGTCCTGCGGTCGCTCGACGGCGCGCGGATCCCGGTGCAGGGCCTCGCCCTGCGCGAGCCGAGTCTCGACGACGTGTTCTTGAGCCTCACCGGACACAAGACCGAGGCGGAAACAGAAGAGGAGCGCCAGGCGCGCATGAGCGCCGGCCGCCGCCGCGGCGCCTCCACCGACGACGGAAAGGACGCGGCATGACGACCATCGCACTCCCCCGCGCCATCGAGCAGCCGGTCCAGCAGAAAGGCAGCCGGTTCGGGTGGGCCATCCAAGACACGCTGACCGTCACGTGGCGCAACCTCCTCGCGCTCTCGCGAAACCCACAGACGGTCATGTTCTCGGCCATCCAACCGATCATGTTCACGCTGCTGTTCGTGTACGTGTTCGGCGGCGCCATCCACACGTCGGTGCCGTACGTCGACTACCTGATTCCGGGGATCTACGTCCAAACCGTCACCTTCGGCGCCGTCTCGACCGCGGTCGGCCTTTCCGAGGACCTGCACAAAGGCCTGATCGAACGCTTCCGGGCCTTGCCGATGTCCCGGTGGGCGGTGCTGGCCGGGCGCACCACGGCCGACCTCGTGCGCAACGTGTTCGTGGTCGTGTTGATCAGCATCGTCGGCTTCGCCGTCGGGTTCCGCATCGGCACCAACTTCGGCTATTTCCTCTGCGGCCTGCTGATCGTCCTGCTGTTCTCCTACACGCTCTGTTGGGGCTTCGCGACGGTCGGCCTTTCCGCCCCGAACGCCGAAGCGGCGCAGACGATGGTGTTCCCCATCCTGTTCCCGCTGATCTTCGCCTCGTCGGCCTTCGTGCCGGTGACCGCGATGCCGGGATGGCTGCAGGCCTTTGCCAAGCATCAGCCGGTCACGCAGGTCGTCGATGCCTGTCGGTCGCTCATGACGGGCGGCTCGCTGCACGACCCGGGAGCCGTGTGGGCGGCGCTCGCCTGGTGCGCCGGGATCTTGATCGTGTTGGCGCCCCTCGCCGTGCGCAAGTACCGCCGGGTCGCCTGACCGAGAGGCCGGCTACTCCTCGCCGGTGCGCCGGCGCAGCTCGCCCAACAGGTCGGCGATCGGGACCCGCACCTGCTCGGTCGTGTCTCGGTCCCGCACGGTCACCGCGTCGTCCTCGAGCGAGTCGAAGTCGACGGTGACGCACCACGGGGTGCCGACCTCGTCCTGGCGCCGGTAGCGCCGGCCGATGCTCTGCGTCACGTCGTAGTCGACCATGAAGTGGGGCTGGAGGCGCGCCAGCACCTCCCGGGCCAGTGGCTCGAGCGTGTCCTTCTTCGACAAGGGGAGGACGGCCACCTGGTAGGGGGCGAGGCGCCAGTGCAGGCGGAGCACGGTGCGCGCCTCACCGCCAACCTCGTCCTCCGAATAGGCGTCGAGCAGGAACGCCATCATCGTGCGGGTGGCGCCGGCCGCCGGCTCGATCACATACGGCGTGTAGCGCTCGTTGGTCTGCGGGTCGAAATAGTCGAGCGTCTCCCCCGACTTGGCCGCATGGGCAGAGAGGTCGTAGTCACCCCGGTTGGCGATGCCCTCGAGCTCGTCGAAGCCCCAAGGGAAGAGGAACTCGACGTCCGCCGTGCCGCGTGAGTAGTGCGAGAGCTCCGCGGGGTCGTGATGACGCAGGCGGAGCTTCTCCGGCGCGATGCCGAGGTCGAGGTACCACTGCATGCGGACGTCGAGCCAGTACTCGAACCACTTCTGTGCCTGGTCGGGCGGGACGAAGTACTCCATCTCCATCTGCTCGAACTCGCGGGTCCGGAAGACGAAGTTCTGCGGCGTGATCTCGTTGCGGAACGACTTGCCCACCTGGGCGATGCCGAAGGGCGGCTTCTTGCGGGTCGTGTTGAGGACGTTTGCGAAGTTGGTGAACATGCCCTGCGCCGTCTCCGGGCGCAGGTATGCCACGTGGCCCTCGTCCTCGACGGGGCCGGCGTGGGTCTTGAACATCAGGTTGAAGGCCCGGGCTTCGGTGAGGTCGTGTGAGCCGCAATTGGGGCAGACGCCCTCGATCTTGTCGGCCCGCCACCGCTCGTGGCAGTTCTTGCAGTCGACGAGGGGGTCGGTGAACGTGGCCAGGTGGCCCGAGGCCTCCCAGACGGCCGGCGGGCCGAGGATGGCGGCGTCGAGGCCGACGACGTCGTCGCGCAGTTGCACCATGGAGCGCCACCACGCGTTCTTGACGTTGCGCAGCATGTTGACGCCGAGCGGGCCGTAGTCGTAGGTGGACCGGAAGCCGCCGTAGATCTCGGCCGAGGGGAAGATGAAGCCGCGCTGGCGGCACAGGCGCACGACCTTCTCCATGAGGTCGTCGGTCTGGGCTGGCTCGGTCATCGGTGCAGGATACCGGAGCCGATTCGGGCGCTGACCTCGTTGGCGAGCAGGCGACCCGGCACGGTGAGCACGGCGCGGTCATCGACGCGGGTGATCAGACCGTCGAGTTCGTCGGGCCGCTCGAGGCATGCCCACGGCACGCCGCGGGGCGTGCGCAATGACAGCGAGAGGGCCTCGAACTCGCGTTGGCCGGCGGTCAGGTCTTCCCGGGCGGCTTCGGGCGAACGCCCTGCCTCGATCGCCGCGACGTAACGGTCGGGGGTCCGCACGTTCCACCAACGGGTGCCCGCACGGTGCGAGTGGGCCGCCGAGCCGATGCCGACGTAGTCACCCTGCTCCCAATAGAGATGGTTGTGCCGGCACTCGTGTCCGGGCCGGCACCAGTTGGAGATCTCCTCCCAGTGGTAGCCGGCCGCGGTGAGGATCGCCTCGGCGCGCTCGTAGCGGCGGGCCACGGCGTCCTCGTCGGGGTGGCGTTGCGGATCACGGGCGAGTGGCGTGCCGGGCTCGACCGTGAGGCCGTAGGCGGAGAGGTGCGGCGGCGGATGGTCGAGGGCGAGGACGCGTTCGAGCGTGCGCACCCAGTCGTCGTCGCTCTCCGCCGGCGCGCCGAGCATGAGGTCGAGGTTCCACGTGGTGAAGCCGGAAGCGGCGACCGCGGCGGCGACCGTCTCGGCCGCGTGCGGGACGTGGCGTCGGCCGAGGCCCGCGAGGACGTGCGCATGCGTGGACTGGAGGCCGAACGAGACGCGGGTGACGCCGGCGCGCCGGTAGGCGCCCAGGTGGGACTCGTCGGCATCCTCGGGATTGCACTCGACGGTCACCTCGGCGCCGGGGGCACGGGGGATCGAATCGAGGACGCGGCACAAGGTCTCGGGGTGGAGGCGGGACGGGGTCCCCCCTCCGAAGAAGACCGATGTCGGAAGCGGGAGGTCGGCGTCGGCGAAGACGCGCCGGATCTCGAGGACGCACGCGTCGGCGTAGCGCTCCATCAGGTGGTCGCGGTCGGTGTACGTGGCGAACGCGCAGTAGTCGCAGCGCTCCCGGCAGAACGGGACGTGGACGTAGACGCCGAACGCGCTCAAAGGCCGGCCGTCGAGCGCACCGAGCGGATGCGACGGTCGAGGTGCGCCTCCATGGCCTCGGTGGCGAGTTCCGCCACCTCGTCGGCGCCGGGTGGCGGCGGCCCGTTGAGGACAGCGGCCAGGTCGCCCCCGAGGATGCGGCGCAGAAGGGCCAGGGCCGGCGCGCTCATCGGGCGCCCGCTGCGGTGCACGCGGCACAGCGCGCCGCCGGCGACGAGGTCGAAGGCGACGAGCTCGGTGGCGGGGTCGGGGTCGGTGCAGACGGCGCATTCATCGAGGACCGGGCCGGCGCCTTCGAGGACCAGCGCCTTGAGGAAGAAGCTCGGCGCGAGGAGCGTGGGGTCGTGCGTCGGGTCGGCGAGGGAACGGAGAGCGCCGGTCAGCATCGAGTAGAGGGCGGGGTCGGGGTGTCGTTCCTGCGCGAGTTGGTCCGTGACTTCGAGGAGCGCCATGCCCTGGGGGACGCGCGTCAGGTCCTCTCTTATGGGGCGGTAGGCGTCGAGGACCTCGGCCTGGTTGACGATGTCAAGGTCGGAGCGGCCCTGCCAGAGGAGAAGATCGACGTTGGTCAGCGGCTCGAGGCGTGCGCCGAACTTGGAGGTGGTCTTGCGGACGCCCTTGGCGACGGCCCTGACCTTGCCGTGCCGCTCGGTGAGGAACACGACGATGCGGTCGGCCTCGCCCAGGCGATAGCTGCGCAGGACCACGCCCTTGTCGCGGAAGAGGCTCACGAGGCAAGCACCGGGGTCAGCCCGGTGGCGGCGGTGGCGGCGCCTGGCGTGCTGCGGTGGCGTGCCCGTTGGTGACGGCGCGATTGGCATCGTGGGAGGGATCGAGCGGGCAGAAGCGCTCGCCGCTCTTGGCGGCTTCGGCAGTAGCCCGCCGCGCGTCGGCGGCGAGGTCGGCCGCGTGGTTGTGCGCTACCTGGGCCGGCCGCTTGCGGGCTGCGATGTCGCCGTAGCGGGAGCGCCGTCCGTAGAGCCTGCTGCCGCCCGCGATGAGCAGGACGAGGGCGACGGCAACGACGATGCCCGGCCCCGGGCCGTACCCGCCGTACGCGAGGACGATGACGAAGAACGCGGCCAGCAGGAAGGCCCCGAAATACGTC
>DASXBZ010000054.1:0-60169 GCA_036491435.1 Acidimicrobiales bacterium | reverse complement strand
AACGTGGCGGCCGGCGCCAATCCCATGTCGCTGAAGCGTGGGATCGAGGCGGCGGTGGAGACCGCGGTCGGGTCGATCCACGGGCTGGCCAAGGACACCGACTCCAAGGAGCAGATCGCGCAGGTCGCCTCGATCTCGGCGGCCGACAGCGAGATCGGCGGGATGATCTCCGAGGCCATCGACAAGGTCGGGCGTGACGGCGTCATCACGGTGGAGGAGTCGCAGACGTTCGGGATGGACATGGATCTTGTCGAGGGCATGCGCTTCGACAAGGGCTACATCGCCCCGTACTTCGTGACCGACCCCGAGCGCATGGAGGCCGTCCTGGAGGACGCGTATCTGCTGCTGGTCGGCTCGAAGATCACCGCGGTCCGTGACCTGCTGCCCGTCCTGGAGAAGGTCATGCAGGGCGGCAAGCCGCTGCTGATCATCGCCGAGGACGTCGAGGGTGAGGCCCTGGCGACGCTGGTCGTGAACAAGATCCGCGGGACGTTCCGCTCGGTGGCGGTGAAGGCCCCCGGGTTCGGCGAGCGGCGCAAGGCCATGCTCCAGGACATCGCGATCCTGACGGGCGGCCAGGTCGTGACCGAGGAGGTCGGCCTGAAGCTCGAGAACGTGACGCTGGACCTTTTGGGCTCGGCCCGCAAGGTCGTCGTCACCAAGGACGAGACGACCATCGTCGAAGGCGGTGGGACCGAGAGCGACATCAAGGGACGGATCAACCAGATCAAGACCGAGATCGAGAACACGGACTCCGACTACGACCGGGAGAAGCTCCAAGAGCGCCTGGCCAAGCTGTCTGGTGGCGTGGCCGTCATCAAGGTCGGCGCGGCGACCGAGGTCGAGCTCAAGGAGAAGAAGCACCGCATCGAGGACGCGGTGTCGACGACGAAGGCTGCGATCGAAGAGGGCGTGGTGCCGGGTGGTGGGGTTGCGTTGTTGCGGGCCCAGACCGCCATCCTCGAGGCCGCCGAGAAGCTCGAGGGCGACGAGGCGACCGGTGCTCGGATCGTCGCGAAGGCCGTCGAGGAGCCCCTGAAGCAGATCGCGGTCAACGCCGGGATGGAAGGCGGCGTCGTGGTCGAGAAGGTACGCGGCTTGAAGGGCGCCAACGGCTTGAATGCTGCGACCGGCGACTACACCGACCTGTTCAAGGACGGCGTGATCGACGCGGCGAAGGTGACGCGGTCTGCATTGCAGAACGCGGCATCCATTGCGGCGCTCTTCCTCACGACCGAGGCCGTGATCGTCGACAAGCCCGAGGACGAGCCGGCGGGGATGCCGGGCGGCGGAATGGACGACTACTAGACCAGGTCAGAGGGTCGGCACGGCGCGGTTGTCACGCCCGTGCCACGGGGTTGCAACAGGTGGGTGTGACACTGAGAACCGCCTCACCCCCAACCCGAGGCTGAACGGTGCGCCCGGCTTTCACCAGCCGGGCGCACTGTGCTTTTACGGTCTCTTACACTGACGCCGTGGCTCTGTCCCCGACGGCCGGGTGGGCCGTCCTCCACCTCTTCTGCCGCCTGACCCCGGATTTCGACGCGAACGCCCTGCGCAAGGCGGTGAGCGCCGCGGAGGCGGACGGCTATCAGGTGGTCCCGGTGGCGCTCCTGGGTGCGAAGGGCGACCTCGGGCTGATGGCGCTGGGACCCGATCAGTGGCGGCTGCGGCAGTTCCAGACCGACGTGGCGGCGGCGGGCGCGGTCGTGTCGGAGTCGTACGTGTCGCTGACCGAGGTGTCCGAGTACGCGGCGGGGGTGCCCGAGGAGATGCGACAGGCCCGGCTCTACCCGCAGCTGCCCCCGGACGGGAAGGCGGCGTTCTGCTTCTACCCGATGAGCAAGCGGCGGGGAGCCGGAGAGGGCGAGAACTGGTACCGGCTGAGCTTCGACGCCCGCAAGGAGCTCATGGTGGGCCACGGCAAGGTCGGTCGCACCTTCCACGGCCGGGTGCTCCAGGTCATCACGGGGTCGACCGGGCTCGACGACTACGAGTGGGGCGTGACGTTGTTCGGTGTGAATCCCGACGACCTCAAGGACTGCGTCTACGAGATGCGCTTCGACGAGGCGTCGGCCCGCTACGCCGAGTTCGGCCCGTTCTACACCGGCATGGTCGGCACCGTGGACGAGGTGCTGACCGCTCTCGGCGAACGACCGTGACGTGACGGCGTCGCTCGACGACCTGCGCGGCGCGTTGCGCCGGCTCGGCCGCGTGGTCGTTGCGTTCAGCGGCGGCGCAGACTCCTCGCTATTGGCGAAGGTGGCGCACGACACGCTCGGGCGCTCGGCGGTCCTGTGCGCGACGGCGCTGTCGCCGTCGCTGGCGGGGTCCGAGGAGGCCGACTGTCGCGCGCTGGCGGAGGAGTGGGACCTGCGGTGGGTGGGCGTCGCGACCGAGGAGATGGACGACCCGGTGTACGTGGCCAACGGCGCGGACCGCTGCGCCCGCTGCAAGACGGCCTTGATGGACGTGCTCGGGCCCCTGGCTCGTGACGAGGGGGCCACCGTCGTGCTCGGGGTCAACGTCAGCGACCTCGGCGACCACCGTCCCGGCCAGGAGGCCGCGGCCGGCGCCGGCGCGGTGTTCCCCTTCGTCGAGGCCGGGTTCACCAAGGACGACGTGCGGTCGTGGTCGAGGGAGCTCGGCTTGCGCACCTGGGACAAGCCCGCCGCCGCCTGCCTCGCCTCGCGCCTGCCCTACGGCACGCCGGTGACGCTCGGGCGGCTCGCCGCCGTCGAGTCGGCCGAGGCGGCGTTACATGCTCTTGGGTTCGGCCAGCTGCGGGTGCGCCACCATGGCGAGGCGGCCCGGATCGAGGTGGAGGCGGACGTGTTCGGCGAGGTGTTGGCGCGGCGGGACGAGGTCGTCGACGCGGTGCGCGGCGCCGGCTTCAGTTTCGTGGCGCTCGACCTCGAGGGCTTCCGCTCCGGCAGCCTCAACCGTCTGCTGCGTGTGGAGGGGGCGGCGCCATGAGCACCGTCTCGGTCCGGGTCAAGCTCACATTCCCCGAGTCGGACGTACGCCGTCCCGTGCTCGCCACCATGGTGCGCCGCTTCGACGTGGAGCCGAACATCCGGCGGGCCGACGTCGAAGAACACCGGGGCTGGATCGTGTGCGAGGTCGAAGGGGAGGCGGCCCAGGTCGAGGCGGCGCTCGACTGGGTACGCGGCGAGGGGATCAGCGTGGACCTGCTGGGGGACGTGCTCGAAGGCTGACGGGCCCCGGTACGACGGGGCCGGTCGGTCAGACCTCGTCTGGACGACGTGGCACCTGCCAGCCGGCCGACGACACCTTGCGGGGCTCGTAGAAGACGCAGCCCTCGGGGCAGGCGAACGGCAGGGGCTGGTTGGCGTCGACCTTGCAGCGCTCGAGGCGCTCGCCGCGAGGTGTCGTCCGCATCACGTAGTGGCGGCAATCCTCGTTGACCGACATGCCCCATTCTGGCGCAGCGGGCGGCCCGCGGTAGCGTCACCGCCCGTGGACCCCACCGACGACCGTGCCGTCCCCCTCAAGACATTGCTGCGCTGGAGCGAATCCTTGTCGGGGATCGCCCGCACCGGCCTCGGGTTCACCGAGAGCCTCTACGAGCAGGAGCGCTTCGAGGAAATCCTCAAGGTCGCAGCCGACATCCGGGCCGAGGCCGACGGGGAAGAGGGCGCGGAGTCCGCGGCGGGGCTCGTCCAGGAGTGGATGGACACGGTGGGCAAGGGCGTTCCCGGCTACGTCACGCCCAAGGTCGCAGTCGGTGCCGCCGTCGGCAACGACAAGGGCGAGCTGCTGCTGATCCAGCGGGCCGACTCGGGCATCTGGCTCTACCCGACGGGATGGTGCGACGTCGGCTACTCGGCGGCCGAAGTCGTGGTCAAGGAGGTCGAGGAGGAGACGGGCATCATCGCCGAGCCCGTCCGGCTGATCGCCGTCCTCGACGGGCTGCGCCTCGGTTTCACCAGGGTCCCGCTCTACTCGCTGCTCTTCTACTGCCGCGCGGTCGGGGGAGAGCTCGCGCCGCACCCGCTCGAGACGCGCGACGTCGGGTGGTTCACCCGCGAGACGCTGCCGCAACCGCTGGTCGGATCGGAGCGTTGGGGTGACCATGTCTTCGCCGCACTCAACGGCGAACGACGGGACGTGTTGTACGACAACGTGCGCCAACCGATGTGGCGGGGCGGCTCGACGACGTCGTGATCGCTGTCGAGACGGCCGCGTCGATCGACGACGACCTCGTCGCCGCCGTGGCCATGCTCATCCCCCAACTGTCCTCGTCGTCGCCCCCGCCGTCGAAGGAAGCGTTGGGACGGATCGTGGACGCGCCGGGCTCGACGTTGTTCGTGGCGCGCGACGACGGGCGCATCGTGGGGATGTTGACGTTGATCACGTTCGAGATCCCGACGGCGGTGCGTGCCTGGATCGAGGACGTGGTGGTCGACGAGACGGCACGCGGGCAGGGTGTGGCGGCGGCGCTCGTGCAGGCTGCGCTGGAGGGAGCGGAGGCCGTGGGGGCGCGCACGGTCGACCTCACGTCGCGTCCCGATCGGGAGGCCGCCAACCGCCTATATCTCCGCATGGGCTTCGAAACCCGCGCGACCAACGTGTACCGACGGACGCTCGACGCTCGGGGCTGACGGACCCGGGTTTCGTCGTCTAGGTCTCGGGGGGGAAGGCCGCCGGCAGCAGCCGCATCAGCGTCGGGAACCACGAGCTGAACCGGCCCTCACCCCAAGGCAGCTCGGGCTCGTTGGCGATGGCCTGACCCAACGCGCCGGCGATGAGCGTCGAGATCAGGTAGATGGCGCTCTCGTCGCTGGCGCCCGGGCCGAGCTCGCCCTTGGCGACCGCGTCGGCGAGCGCGCCACGTTGGAGCTCGACCATCTCCATGCTCACAGCGAAGGCCTCGGGCGACGGTGTGAAGCTCGGGACGGGACGCCAGAAGAGCAACTCGGCGAGCGCGCGGTTGTCGAGTCCCCACTGTCCGCTCGCATCGAGGCCGGCAATGAGCGCGTCGAGGCCGGGCTCACCTCTCTGCATGGCGCTGCGCATCACTTCGAGGTTCTCGCGCTGACCTTCGAGGAACAGCGCGTCGTAGATCGCCATGAGCGAGGGGAAGTACTTGTAGAGCGACGGTGGCTTCACGCCGAGGCGGCGCGCGACCTCCGACAGGCTGAGACCGTTCACCCCCTCCTCGGTCATGACGTCGCGGGCGATGTCGAGGATCTCGTGGATGGTCTCCTGCCGGCGACGGGCCCGCCGGTCGGTCGGCTGCCCCTCGGCCGACCGTCTCACGTCCGCAGTCGATGTCATTGTGACGCAGTATAGCTTAAAGAGGTCTTGACAGCTATAGCTAATGGCGTTAGCTTTACGACACCGGCAGCAAGGAGGTACGAAAAATGACGGTGACCGACACGGCGGGAGATGCCATGACTCCGACGACAGATCCGAACCGAAGCACCAGGTGGTGGCTCCGCCAGGACTCCTGCTCGCTGGTGATCAAGGCTCCGGCGCAGCGTCTCTACGACATGGTGGCCGACATGTCCCGTATGGGGGAGTGGAGCCCGGAGTGCCAGCAGGTGGAGTGGCTGGACGGGTCCACCGGGCCGGCCGAGGGCGCCCGGTTCGTAGGGCACAACCACACAGGCCCCCGTGGCCTGATCAAGTGGTCGCGCCGCGGACGCGTGCTCACCGCCGATCCGGGACGCGAGTTCGCCTTTGCGACCGAAGAGGGGGGCGCGGAGGGGGTCGTGTGGCGGTATCGCTTCGAATCCGTCGAGCGCGGCACCCGGGTGACCGAGTCGTACGAGGTCGCGCGGATCCCGACCTGGGCTCGCATCATGGACGTCCCGACGAACCGCGTCCAGCAGTTGCGCGACGGCATGCAGCACACGCTCGAGCAGCTCAAGCGTTGCGCCGAGTCGTCTCCGTCCGCTTCCTGAATCCGCCTTCCTTCTTCGAGAAAAACAAGGAGCTCTCCATGCACACGTACAAGGCCGCACCCGATGTCGACGTGGTGTCGTCGAGCGCCGAGATCCCCGGTTTCGGCAAACTCGCGATCAACTCGTTCGTGATCCACGCCGATCAGCCCGTGCTGGTCGACACCGGAGCCGTGCGGGAGAGCGACGACTTCATGGCCGCACTGCGCACGGTCATCGACCCAGCGGACCTGCGTTGGATCTGGCTCACCCACACCGACTTCGACCACATCGGTTCGCTGCCTCGGCTTCTCGCAGAGAACGAGCAGCTGCGGGTGATCACAACCTTCGTGGGCGTCGGCATCATGGGCCTGACGGGCGAGCCACTCCCGATGGACCGGGTGTACCTGGCCAACCCGGGCCAGACGGTGGACGTGGGCGATCGGACGCTCACGGCGGTGAAGCCGCCGGCGTTCGACAATCCGATCACGGTCGGGTTGCGCGACGACCGCTCGGGTATCTTGTTCAGCTCGGACTGCTTCGGCGCCCTCTTGGACGAGTTGCCCGAGTGCGCGGAGGACCTGTCGGAGGACGCGCTGTACCAGGGGCAGCTGTTCTGGGCGACCGTGGATTCCTCGTGGCTGCACAAGGTCGACAGGGCCACATTTGCCTCGGACCTGGACCGCGTCCGCGCCCTGGAGCCCACCATGGTGCTGAGCAGCCACCTGCCCCCGGCACGCGGCTCGTCGACGGAGCGGTTGTTGGGCGCGCTCGCCGCGGTCCCGGACGCGCCGGCGTTCGTCGGTCCGGACCAGGCTGCGCTCGAGCAGATGCTGGCCGGAATGACGGGGGCGACCGTCTAGCCCCACCCACCGATGAGGGCGGGCTCAGCCTATGTTGTCGACGTCCTCGGGGGCCTCACGCCCGGTGAGCTGGCGGTAGAAGCCCGGACCTGCCGTGATGACCCAGGTCTCCGCGATCCTGCCGTCGACGATGCGGTTGAACATCATCTCGTCGACACTGACGCGGGTCCCCGTCGGACCCAGGTCGAAATACGTCCCGCGGTGGGTGGCAGACGTCGTGCAATGGCACGCGACCAGGCCGTCCGACGTGACCATGCGCAGGATCTCGGTGTGCTTGTCCGGGAAGGCCACCCGGTGCGCGGCCATCGTCTTGCGCTCGTCAGCGAACGTCGCCACTTCGCCGCTGGGCAGGTGCTCGTGCCAGCCGTCGGTCAGGCACGCCGCGAACCCCTCCTCGTCGCCCCGGTCGTAGGCGGCCCACGCCCGCCGCATCAAGGCAGCGCTTTCCTCGTCCACGAGTGCTCCCTTCGGCCGATACAAGCCTTGCAGACGAGCGTCGCCGGGAGACGTATAGGACGTCCCGAACACGTTGCCGGCGACGGGGTGCCGGCGTCGGACAGAATGCGCTCGACATGACCACCTTCATCACGCGCTACGAAACGTCCGGCCCTGGGGTGCGGCTGGCCGTCAAGGACCTGATCGACATGGACGGCGAGCCGACGACTGCCGGTTGCCGCGCCGTGGCCGAGCGCGCCCGCCCCGCGGCGCGCGACGCCGCGTGTCTGGCCGGCGCCCGGGCGGCCGGAGCGCAGATCGTCGGCCGCACGAACCTGCACGAGCTCGCCCTCGGGGTGACGGGCATCAACCCGTGGTACGGCACGCCGGTGAACCCCCTCGATCCCTCCCGCGTGCCGGGGGGCTCGTCGAGCGGGTCCGCCGTCGCGGTCGCGACCGGCGAGGCGGACGTCGCCTATGGGAGCGACACCGGCGGCTCCGTGCGGATCCCCTCCGCCTGCTGTGGCACGGCCGGGCTGAAGACGACGTGGGGTCGCGTCCCACTCGAGGGCGTCTGGCCGCTCTCGCCGAGTTTCGACACGGTCGGCCCCATGGCGCGCGACCTCGGCGGACTTGTCACCGGGATGGAGCTCCTCGAACCGGGGTTCGCCCTTGCGGACGTCGGCGGAGGCGATCAATTCGAGGTCGCCCGTTTGCCGGTCGAGGCGGACCCGGCCATCACGGCGGCCATCGACCGGGCCCTGGCGGCGGTCGGCTGGCCGTGCCGGGAGCTCGCCGTGGCCGGTTGGGACACGGCGTTGACGCACGCGGGTCTGCTGCTCGTGGTGGAGGCGTGGGAGACGAACCGATCGCTCCTGCATGACGATCCCGAGGGGATCGGCGAGGACGTCCGTTCCCGCCTGCAGATCGGCGGATCGTTCGACGACGCGGTCGTGCGCTCGGCGTGGGAGACACAGCGCGAGTGGACGGCGGCGTTGGAACGCGTCTTCAACGAAGTCGACTTCGTCGTCACGCCGACCCTGACCATCTTCCCCCCGCCCCTCGAGGACGGCGACGACCTGCTGGTCGCGCGCTGCACCTTGCCGGTCAATCTGGCCGGCGTGCCGGCACTCTCCATGCCCGTCCCGACGAGCGGGCGCTTTCCGGCGAGCCTGCAGTTGATCGGGCCGGCCCTGAGTGAGGAGCGCCTCCTGGCCGCCGGACTCCTTCTCGAATCGGCGATCGACAGCTGGTGATGTCTCGGGCGTTCTCCTGGGGCAAAATGATGAAGATCCATCGGGGGTTGCGGAAAATGAGATTGCGGATGCTCGAGGGTTTCGCAACGGGCAGGGTTGGGCGCCGGCTGGCCGGCGCCACCGCGGCGGCGGTGGTGATGACCGCCGGAGCCATCGCACTCGACGCGCCACCCGCGGGCGCGGCCATCAGCACCACGGCAACGGCCAGCGCGAGCCCGCAGACGGTCACCTACGGCGACCAGGTCACGTACACCATGGACGTGACGGCGTCGACCGGTCCCAATCCCAGCGGGACGTCTCCCGACGTGACGTTCTCCGCGGGCAACACCTTCCTCTGCGGTGCCACGATCAGCAACGGGGTCGCCTCGTGTACGGCGACGAACGCTCCCGGCGGCACCGACACGATCCAAGCCATCTATTTCGGCAACGCGACCTGGTCGAGCGCGTCGGCCACCACCACGCTCACGGTCAACGTCACGCCACCAGCCGCGCCGGCCGGCGCGACGTCGTCCACCAACGCAGCGAGCGTGGGGCCGTCGTTCACGGCCGATCTGGGGGACCTTCACGTGCAGGCAAACGGCGCCGGTGCCGTGACCATCGCGACCTATGGCTCGAACCCGACGACGAGCACCCCGGTCGGGGCGACAGGGGTGTATGACGACGTTGCGATCGGCCGGGGTTCGAGCTTGGACAACATCGTCATCGCGGACTGCAACTACGGGTCCGCACGGTCCCTGCAGTGGTACGACAGCGCGACGTCGAGTTGGGTGGAGTTCTCGGTCCAGTCGAGGACGATCGCGTGCCTGTTCGCGAAGGTGACGGGAGTCACGTCCCCGTCGTTCGTCCAGCTGGTGGGAACGCCGATCGCGGAATCGGTGGTGACGCCGCCGTCGGCGCCCCAGGGCTATTGGCTCGTGGCGCGAGACGGGGGCATCTTCTCCTACAACCGGACGTTCTTCGGGTCCACCGGGAGCATCGTGCTCAACAAGCCGATCGTCGGGATGGCGACGACCAACGACGAGCGCGGCTACTGGATGGTCGGTGCCGACGGCGGGATCTTCGCGTACGGCGACGCGCCCTACGTGGGCTCCCTGCCCGCCCGTCACATCAATGTCTCGAACATCGTCACGATGGTGAGCGATCCTTCGACGCTCGGGTACTACGTCATCGGCTCGGACGGCTCGGTGTGGAACTTCAACGCGCCGCAGCTCGGCGACTTGCCCTTCTTCGGGATCCACGTCAACAACATCGTGGGGGCCGCCCTGACCCCCTCCGACAAGGGCATGTACCTCGTCGGGGCCGACGGCAAGGTCTATGTGCTGCTCGGTGACGGCCACTTCCAGGGCGACGCCACGGGCCTCCCGCTCAACGCGCCGATCGTCGGCATGGCGTCCGACCCCGTCACCGGGGGCTATTGGCTCTTGGGCAAGGACGGCGGGGTCTTCAGCTACGGCGCCCCGTTCTACGGCTCGACCGGCTCATTGCGGCTGAACCAGCCAGTCATCGCCATGTCGCCGACCGGCGACGGCGGCGGGTACTGGTTCACCGCCCTCGATGGCGGCGTCTTCTCGTACGGCGACGCCCAGTTCTGGGGCTCGACGGGTGCCATGCGCCTCAACCAGCCCGTCATCGGCATGTCAGGGTCCTGAGCTTCGTGCTGCACGCGCCGCTCGCGGCGCATGGCGCCGGACCAACCCGCGCCCGATGTCGGCCAGGTGCTCCCGGATCGCCACGGGTGCGACGATCTCGACCGCATCTCCGAACCCCGCCAGCTGGCGCGCCATCATCAACTCCGACTGCGCCCGGATCTCGATGGTGAGCCGGCCCGAATCGTCTAACACGTGCTCGCTCACGCGGTTCCCGAACATCCAGCGCAGCACGTCGAGCGTCACCTCGTCCGTGCGCAGGGTGACGGTGACCGGTGTGCGCTGCGCGTCGACGCCCGTCACGATCGATCGCCACGCCTCGGACAGATCGAAGGCGGCGGGACG
Organism: Acidimicrobiales bacterium; assembly: GCA_036491435.1. GTDB lineage: Bacteria > Actinomycetota > Acidimicrobiia > Acidimicrobiales > RAAP-2 > Bog-473. The sequence goes on along the minus strand of DASXBZ010000054.1, from coordinate 49,718 downwards.
CTCCACCGGCTCACCGGTCGGGGCGACCGAGCGCACGCGGCTGACGCGGAACGTCCGCTGGCCGGCCACGGTGCCGGCGACCAGATACCACGTGCCGTTCTTGACGACGAGCCCGAGTGGATGGACCGTGCGCAACGACACCTCTCCGTCGCGGCGCCGGTAGCCCAACTCCACCTGGACGCCCTCGATGACGGCGCGCTGGAGCGCCTCGAGGTGCAGCGGCGTCGCCGGCTCTTCGTGATCCCAGCTCGACGCGTCGCGCATGACGGCACCCGCCGCCGCCTCGGCCTGGGAACGGAACGTGGCCGGCAACGCGCGCACGAGCTTGCGCAGCGCCGCCCGCACCTCCGAGGTGGCCGCAGCCGGTCCCGCCACGAGGAAGAGGGCGCGCGTCTCGTCCGCGGTCAGGCCGCTGAGGTCGGTCCGAGCCCCGCCGACGAGCTCCCACCCCCCGCCGCGGCCGGATTGTGAGTACACGGGGACTCCGGCCATGGCGAGGCCCTCGAGGTCCCGGCGGGCGGTGCGTTCGCTGACCTCCAGCTCCCGGGCCAGCTCGGCCGCGGTGACACGGCCCTTGGACTGCAGGACCAGGAGGGCGGCAACGAGTCGATCGGCACGCACCTGGCCAGTCTGCCCCGGAAAGTGGCCAATGGTCGGCCAGTTTTGGCAGGCCGGCACGCCGTAGGGTGGCCGTGGTGGAGGTCCAGGTCTGGTCTGACTTCGCGTGTCCGTGGTGTGCGCTCGGGCTCGCCCGCCTCGACGCCGCGCGGCGCCAGTTCGAGCACGCTGACGAGGTCCGGGTGGTGCACCGCTCCTACGAGCTCCATCCTCGTGCTGCGGCCGGCGGCGAGCAGACGATGATCGACGCTGTCGCCGCCAAGTACGGAACGACGGCGGACCGGGTCCGTACGCGCTATGCGCAGTTGGCCGTGTTCGGGCGAGAGGTCGGGCTGGCGTTCGATTTCGACCGGGTGCGACTCGCGAACACGTTCGACGCCCACCGGCTCGCGCACTCGGCCCGCGGCACGGTGGGAGAGGACGCGTTGCTCCAAGGTCTGTTCCGCGCCTACTTCTCCGAAGGACTGGTGCTGTCCGACCACGCCGTCCTGCGTGCGGTCGCCGCATCGGCCGGGCTCGACGAAGGCGTCACCGAGAAGGTCCTCGGCGGCGATCTCTATGCCCGCGAAGTCCGGCTCGACGAAGCCGAAGCGCAGGAACTCGACGTGACCGGGGTGCCGTTCTTCCTCGTCAACGGGGCCTGGCCGATTCCGGGCGCCCAAGACGTCGACACGCTCCTCATCGTGCTCCGCCGGGCCTGGTCCCGGTTAGAGCATTGACGCCAGGATCTCGTCGATCATTCCCACGGAGGTGTCCGGGTGCAAGAACGCGAACCGGGCCACCGTCTCACCCTCCCAGGTGGTCGGCGTCACGAACCCGATCTGGTCGTGGAGCAGGCGAGCGGACCAGGCGTCGTAGTCCAGCTTCGCCCAACCGAGCCGGCGGAAGAGGACGATGGACAGCCCCGGTTCACGCACCAATTCGACATGGGGCGCCGCGGCGATGCGTTCGGCGGCGCGTTGCGCGATCGCGAGTCCGGCTTCGACCGCGTCACAGTACGCATCGAGGCCGTTCACGGCCATGGAGAACCACAAGGGTAGGCCGCGCGCCCTTCTCGTGAGGTGGAAGGCGTAGTCGCTGGGATTCCACTCTTCGGGGTTCTCGCTGTGCAACACCTCGAGGTACTGCGCGTCTTGCGTGTGCACCGCCTTGGCCAGGTTGGGCTGCCGGTAGACCAACGCGGCACAGTCGAACGGCGCGAACAACCACTTGTGGGGATCGACGATGAACGAGTCGGCGCGGTCGAACCCGGTGAAGGCACGCCGCGTCGACGGGGCGAAGAGGGCCGCCGCTCCTCCGTAGGCACCGTCGATGTGGAACCACAATGAATGGTCTGCCGCGACCGCGGCGACGCCGTCGAGGTCGTCCACGATGCCGGCGTTGGTCGTCCCTGCGGTCGCGACTACGCCGATGACGTCGGCCCGCCGCGGGTCGTCTCGCAACGTGGCCGCGAGGGCGTCGCCGGTCAATCGATGGTCCAGGGTGGGGACGGTCAGTGCGCCCACGCCGAGCACGTGAAGGGCCTTGCCCACGGAGGAGTGGGCATCCTCGCTGATGGCGACGAGGGGGTGTTCCGGCGCCAACGCGCCCCGGCGGTAGGCCGCGGTGTCGCGGGCCACCATGAGCGCCGACAGGTTGCCGGCGGACCCTCCAGCCACGAAGCAGCCGCCGGCACCCTCCGGAAGGCCGGCCCGCTCGGCCAGGACCGCCAGCGCTTGGTTCTCCGCGACTACGACGCCGGCAGCCTCGAGCCACGACGTGCCGTGCAGGGAGGAACACGAGACGAACATGTCGAACAGCAACGAGGCCTTGGTCGGCGCCGCCGGGATGAACGAGAGGAAGCGCGGACTGTCGCAGGAGACGACCGCGGTGGAGAGCTTTTCGATGAAGAGCTTCAGCACGTCCGCCGCGTCGTTGCCCTCGGGGCGCATCAGCCCCGCGAGCTCCTGGTCGAGTGATTCGACCAGGCCGCCGAAGTCCAGGGCGACGGGGTCCAGGGACAACCGGTCCCGGCACGCGGCGACGACCAGGTCCGTCATCGCTTCGTCGAAGTGGAACATCGGGTTCGCCATCAGGCGGGAGAGGGGTCGGGACCTGGAGGGCGATGGTGCGCCGCGCGCCATGCCTCCTCCGCCCGGCTGGACACCTCGTGCAACGGCGCGCCCGTCTTCGCCGCGGCCAGTGCCACGTCGTCGAATTCCGGCTTGGCACGACCGCGTGTCACCTTCATCCGGATGGTGATGCCGTCGATGACCACGGTCGTCATCTCACGCGCCACCGGCCACCGTTCCGTCGGCACGGCGCGGATGCCCATGGTGCCGGTGGACCGCGCGATCTCGCGCCGGAGCGCCTCGACCTGCGTCGCCTCGGCGAGGACGTGGAGCACGTGTCCCGGTCGGCCTTTCTTCATGGTGACCGGCGTCACCCACGCATCGAGCGCGCCGGCCTCCAGTGCGGCTGCTATCGCGTAGCCCAGCTGCTCACCCGTCACGTCGTCGAGGTTTGTCTCCAAGACCAACGCCGGCTGGCCTGATCCCACGACGTACTGCACCCGTTGACCGATCACGACCTGGGTGCAGTTGGGCAGGTCCGCCAGCTCTGCAGTTCCGCCCCCGAAACCCGACGCAGAGATCGTCATGGCGGGCATGGGCCCAAAGGATGCACAGAGCGCGGCCACGATGGCGGCGCCGGTCGGCGTCGTCAGTTCAACGCTGACGTCGCGACCGTACGTCGGCACGTCCTCGAGCAGGCGCACCGTCGCCGGTGCCGGATTGGGCAGCCACCCGTGCGCGCTGCGCACGGTTCCTGAGCCGGTGGCGACGGCCGAAGCCGTCACGGTGTCGATGCCGAGCACCTCGAGAGCGGCGGCCGTACCGACGATGTCGACAATGGCGTCGTGCCCGCCGACCTCGTGAAAGTGCACTTGGTCGAGCGGCCGGCGGTGGAGAGCGGACTCGACGCTGGCCAGCGCGCGAAAGACGCGGAGTGCTCGCTCGGTCACCCGGGACGGCAAGGCTGCATCCTCAATAAGCGCGCTGATGGCGCCGTGGGTGCGAACAACGACGTCGTCGCCTCGGACGATGGCCCGGGTGCAGGCGATGCCTCCTCGCAGCGCATCTTCGAAGCCGAGTTCCCAGCCCGGAAGCGCGAGCCGCTCCAGGAGGGTGCGGACCTCATCGCTGTCGGCCCCGGCGTCGACGAGGGAGCCGAGGGCCATGTCCCCGGCGATTCCGGCGAAGCAGTGGAACCACGCCACCGCCTCGGTCGCTCCGCCGGTCTTGGTCACGGGAGGAGCCGGGCGACCGCGCAGGCGGCGCCGTACCCGTTGTCGATGCCCACGACCGTGATGCCCGAGGAGCAGGCGGACAACATGCTGAGCAGCGCGGTGACCCCTTCGAGGGCTGCCCCGTATCCCGTGCTCGTCGGCACCGCGACGACAGGGGCGGGCGTCAGGCCGCCGATCACGCTGGCGAGCGCGCCTTCCATGCCGGCGATCACGACCACCGCCTGCGCCTCGGCGAGCACGTCCACTTCCGCCAGGAGACGGTGCAAACCCGCCACGCCGCAATCGCTGAGCAGCGTCGGCGCAAAACCGAGCGCTTCGAGGACCGCTGCGCACTCCGCCGCCACGGGCAAATCGGAAGTGCCGGCCGTCACGATGACCACCCGTCCGGCCCGGGAGGAGGCGGGACGGAAGACGAGCGTGGCGAGGCCGCCCTCCTCGGTGACCGTGCCCGGGCCGAAGCCCGCGGAGACCCCGGCCGCTGACGCCGCCTTGACCTGCTCGTCGGCGGCCCGGGTGAGCAGGACGGGCGAGTCCGAGCCGGCCAAGAGTTCCGCGACCACCCCAGCGCACTGTTCGGGCGTCTTGCCCGGCCCGTAGACGGCTTCCGGGAGGCCGAGCCGGAGATCGCGTTGGTGGTCCACCCGGGCGAACCCCAGGTCCGCATAGGGGAGGCGCCGCAGCTGGCGCACCGCATCGTCGGGCGCGCAACGGCCCGCGGCGACCTGTTCGATGAGCGCGCGCAGCGAGGAGGCGTCCATGACCTGCTCTATCCTGCCCAACCGTGAACCCGCCTGCGACATCGCTCGCCTACTTCGGCCCCGAGGCCACCTTCACGCAGGAAGCCCTGCTGGCCGAGCCCGATCTGGCGGCAGCCGACCTGAGGCCCCTGCCCTCGATCACCTCCGTGCTCGAGGCAGTCGCCCGCGGCGAGGTCGACGGCGGATTCGTGCCGATCGAGAACGCGATCGAGGGCACCGTGAGCGCGACCATCGACGGACTGATCCACGACGTTGACCTGCACATCCAGCGAGAGGTGGTGATGGACATCCACCTGCATCTCATGGCTCCGGCAGGAACCGCGCTGGCCGACATCCGCACGGTGTCGTCGTATCCCCATGCCCTGGCCCAATGCCAGAAGTTCCTCGCCAAGACCCTGCCCGACGCCGAGCAGAGAGCGGCGAACTCCACGGCCGATGCGGCCCGCCTGCTCGGGGAATCAGGGTCACCGGAGGGCGCGGCGATCGCACCCCGGCTCGCCGCCGAGCGCTACGGACTCTCCATCCTGGTCGAGGACGTCGAGGATCATCCCGACAACCAGACCCGGTTCGTCCTGGTGGAACGGACGAGGGTGCCGAAGCCCACCGGCCACGACAAGACGAGCATCGTCTGTTTCCAACGGGCGGACCATCCCGGCAGCCTGCACGGGATCCTCGGACAGTTCGCCGCGCGCAACATCAACTTGACCAAGCTCGAGTCGCGACCGACGAAGCAGGCGCTCGGCGACTACTGCTTCGTGATCGATCTGTCGGGGCACGTCGGTGATGAGGTCATCGCCGACTGCCTGCGCGACCTGCACGCCGGCCTGGCTGGCGTGAAGTTCCTGGGCTCCTATCCGGCGGCCGGTGAGCACGGGCCCGAGCAGCGACGCCAGGCCGACGCGGCCTGGCAGGCCGCCGACGACTGGCTCGACGGATTGCGCTCTGCCATCGAGTAGCGACGGATGGCGTCGGCGCCCGAGCCGCGTCGAGGAAACCCGCACAGGAGGCGCTGGTACTCTGCGGTCGGGAGGGCACATGGCGTTGCCGATCATCGACGTCGACCAGCATCTCTTCGAGTCGAGGACGACCTGGTCCGAGTTCATCGAGCCCGCGCACCGGGCTGACGCGTTGTCGATCACCGACGATCAGGGCGGGTGGCCCTGGTTGACGTGGCGAGGCGAGAGCCTTACCCCCCTGGAGGTACCGATCCCCGAGCGTTCGTCGCTCATTGGCGACGACCGCCTCCGCCGGATCCGGGGCGACCGGGCACCGGCGTCGTTCGAGGAGTTGATCCCCGAGACCTACCGGTCGGCGGGCGCGCGGCTGGCTTCGCTCGACGAGTTCGGGTTGGACGCAGCCGTGCTGTTCCCGAATTACGGGCTCCTTTGGGAACAGAGACTCGCCTCCGACCGCGCGGCACAGCGGGCGAACGCCCGCGCCTACAACCGGTTCGTTGCCGGCGTGTGCGCCGACGGCGAGGACCGGCTCTTCGGCGTCGCTCACGTGATGCTGCACGACCCAGCCTGGGCCGTCGAGGAGGTCGCCCGCGTGCGGGCCGAAGGTGTCCGGCTGGCGATGATCGCCCCGGCTCCGGTTGATGGCAAGCCGCTGTCCCACCCCGACTTCGATCCGGTCTGGGCGGCCTTCAGCGATCACGGTGTGGCTCCCGTGTTCCACGTCTCCGAGTTCGAGAGCCCGCTCCACCCGGCTTGGCGACAGGGCGAGGCGGAGGACGGTGAGCGGCTGTTCGACTCGATCTTCTTGTACTTGGCTCCGGCGGTTGCTCTGGCCGATCTGATCCTGAACGGGACGCTGGAGCGCTTCCCGGATCTGCGTGTCGGCGTCGTCGAGCTCACGGCGAGCTGGGTGCCGCACTTCCTTCTCCATATCGACGGCGCCTCGGACTACTATGCGCTGCGCCACGGCGAGCCCTATCGCCGCCTTGCCGCGCGGCCATCCGAGTACTTCTTACGGCAGGTGCGGGTCGCCGCCCTCCCCTACGAGATGCCGAATCGCCTCGTACCCCGGGTCGGGGACGAGACGTACATGATCGGGAGCGATTGGCCGCACGCCGAGGGAGTCGCCGATCCCATGGCGGCGGCCGAACGGGCGGTAGCTGGACTGACCGGAACAGCGCGGTCAAACATCTTGGGAGCCAACGCGTCGTGGCTCCTCGGGCTGTGACGATCGACCTCGAGGCAGCGGCCGCCGAGAGAGAGCGGCTTCGCGCCACGTACCTCCAGGTACCAGCGGATCGGCCGAGGTCGACCGCACAAGGCGTGCATCACCTCGCGCTCCTGTGTTCCGACGTCGAGCGGACCATCCGCTTCTACCAAGAGCTCCTCGGATTTCCGCTGGTCGAACTCTTCGAGAACCGGGACTACCGCGGATCGACCCACCTCTTCTTCGACCTCGGGCACGACAACACCCTGGCGTTCTTCGATTTCCCCGACTTGGGGCTCCCTCCGTACACCGAGGTCCTTGGCGGCTTCCACCATCTCGCCATCTCGGTGAGCCGAGAACAATGGGACGCGGCTCGGCAACGACTGGACGCCGCCGGCATCGCGACGCAGATCGAGAGCGAAGTCTCGTTGTACTTCTCCGATCCCGACGGCGTACGCCTCGAGCTCATTGCCGAAGATCTCGGGTCGCTCTACGGCACTCCGTTGCACTGATGCCCGTCACGGGCCTGGCCAACCTGGCCGTGAAGGTGGCCGACCTCGAGGCCGCGTGCGCCTGGTACGAGAAGGCAGGCGCCACCGTCACTCAGCCGGTCGCGTGGGAGAACGGGCGCCGGGCCGATGTCCAGCTGGGAGCGCTGGCGCTGACGTTGTTCACCCAGGCCATCTACGAAGAGGCCTGCGCCCTGCCGCCCGACTGTTTCCTCCACCCCGCCCTGTTCGTCGACGATCTGGATGCGGAACTGGCGAACCACGAGGTCCTCTGGGGACCGCGAGTGGTGAGCGGGTCGTTCGGCACGCGGCGGATCGCCTTCGTCGAGGCCCCCGGCGGCATCCGCCTCGAGTTCATGGAGCAGATCGAGCCCCCACCCGATTGAACGGCTCAGGTTCTCTCGAGTGCCTCGTCGAACCCGAGCTCGGGGAGCGTCGCCTCAGGCGGAGCAGTGGCCGCCCGGCTCACCGCCCGGAGCGACGGCAGCGTCGCCAGCGCGACCGCGGCGGTGATCACCAGGAGGGCTGCCGCGATGCTGAAGGCGAGTGTGTAGCCATCGGTGAGTGCGGCGGCGGTGCGCGCCGCCGTGGCCACGTGGTCCGAGAGCACGCTCGTGGTCCGGTTGGCGGCGATCGTGGCGAGTGCGGCGAGACCAATGGAGGCACCGACGGTACGCGACGTGTTGAGCAGACCTGAGGCGAGTCCGGCGTCGCGGGGTGGCACGCCCGCCGTCCCGGCCACGGCGATCGGCGTGACGGCAAGGCCCATCCCGATACCGATCAGAACGAAGGGGCCGAGCAGACCGCCGAGGAAGGTCGACGTCGTCGTCGCCTGGGCCAGCCACGCCAACCCGGCGCTTGCCGTCAAGGTCCCGGCCAGGATGAGCGGTCTGGGGCCGAACTTCGGAACGAGGCGGGCCGTGACCTGCGCCCCGGCCGCGATCAGCAACGTCTGGGGCAGGAAGGCGAGCCCTGCTTGCAAGGGGCTGTAGCCGAGGACGTGTTGCATGTAGAGGGTCTCGAAGTACCAGGATCCGAAGAGCGCGCCGAACATCATGAGCATGACGATGTTGCCGCCCGTGACGGAGCGCGAACGGAAGATGCGCAGCGGCACCAGTGGCGCCTTGGAGACGCGTGCCTGCAACACCACGAACACGGCCAGGAGCAACACGCCCAACGCGAGCGGGATCAAGACCTCGCTCGATCCCCACGAGTAGCTCTCGGTCCGCACGAGGGCAAAGACCAGCGCCACCAGGCCGGCGGTCACCGTCACCGCACCCCCCAGGTCGAGGTGGCGGTGCTCGAAGTCGGCGCGCGACTCCGGGAGGTAGCGGCGTGCGGCGACGACGGCGACAATGCCGACCGGGACGTTGACGAAGAGAATCCAACGCCAGTTCAGGAACTCCGTGAGGATGCCACCCAGCAGTGCGCCGGCCGATGCCCCGGCCGACGACACGGCGCTCCAGGCGCCGATCGCCCAGGCCCGCTTCGGACCTTCTTGGAAGGTCGCGGTGAGGATGGTCAGGGTTGCCGGCGCGAGGATCGCGGCCCCGAGCCCCTGCACCGCCCGGGCCGTCACCAACCACGTTTCGTTCTGTGCCAGGCCGCCGAGGAGGCTGGACGCCGTGAACACCGTCAAGCCGATGAGGAAGACGCGGCGACGACCGAAGAGGTCGGCGGCGCGGCCCCCGAGGAGGAGGAAGCCCGCGAAGGTGAGCGTGTACGCGTTCACGATCCACTGCAGTCCCGACGCGCTGAAGTGCAGGTCTCGTTGGATCGAGGGGAGCGCGACGTTGACGATGGACGCATCGAGCACGACCATGAACTGGCCGATCAGGACAATGCTGAGGACCAGCCAGGACGGAACGCTGCGGCCCGGGGCGATCTCGATGGTGGTGGCGCTGTCGGCGCGCATGAAAGCTCCTATTGGTGCGAATGCAGTGCGGCCCGGTTCCCGTTGGGGCAACCTCGTTCGGGCGACCTCTATTCCCACCCTAAGGATCAGAGGCCGGGTTCTCCGGCGGGAATCGGACCTGTTGGTTGTCGTCTGTTCGGCTTGGAAGACCCGGCTTAGCCCTCTGCTGTTACACGGGGTGTCACATCGTCGTTGCAGCGGGCAGCCACAGTTTCCGCAAAAATTCCGGCGACCCGGTCGAATTCGGCCTACGCCGTTCGTGTAAGGGGCGACCGCCGGCGCGAGGCCGGGTGGTCCCGAGTGAGGAGGCAGCGATGGGCAGGATCGTGGTGAGCGAGTTCGTCTCGGTCGACGGCGTGATGGAGGACCCAGGGGGATCCGAAGGCACCCGGCACGCTGGGTGGACGTTCCGGTTCGACCGTGGGCAGGACGGCGACAGCTTCAAACTCGACGAAGTGCGGGCGGCCGAGGCGTTGCTGCTCGGGCGGGTCACCTACCAGGGCTTTGCCCAGGCCTGGCCCACCATCGAGGACCCGATGGGCTTTGCGGACAAGATGAATGCCATGCCGAAGTACGTCGTTTCGAGCACGCTCGCGGACGATGACGCGGACTGGAACAACAGCACGGTCGTGCGCGGCGACGTCGCGTCGGAGCTGGCGGCGTTGAAGGCGAGCGTGGATGGCGACCTCCTGGTGAACGGAAGCGCCGCGCTCGTACAGTTGCTCGCTGAGCACGGCCTCGTCGACGAGTACCGGTTGATGGTCTTTCCCATCATCCTCGGCAGTGGCAAGCGCCTCTTCGGCGACCTCGCGGTGGCGCCGTCCCTCGACCTGCACGAGGTGCAGAGGGTGGGCGACGACGGCATCGTGGTCCTGACGTATCGCCCGCGCGTGGGCACATCGGACGACCGGGCTGCTTGACGCTGCCCGGACGAGTCGACGGAAAGGAAGGTTTTGAGATGAAGCAGTACATGCTCAGTGTGGCGATGATCGATGATGCACCACCCAGGCCCCCGGATGAGACGCAGCGCGCGTTCGCACAGGTCGACGAGCTCAATGCGGAACTGCAGGCCGCCGGGGTCTGGGTCTTCGGCGGCGGGCTCCAGCCCGCGTCCATCTCGACCGTGGTACGCGAAGAAGGCGGGGAGGTGGTCCTCACCGACGGGCCCTTCACCGAGTCCAAGGAGCACATCGGCGGGTTCTGGATCATCGAGGTGGACGATCTCGATGCCGCGCTCGCATGGGCGGGCAAAGCCACGAAGGCGTGCGGCGCGCCGGTCGAGGTACGGCCCTTCCAGGAGAATCCGGAGGGCTGAGCCCGTTCGCCGATGCAGGAGACCGCGCGCAGTGTCGAAGCAGCCTTCCGCCAGGAGTACGGCCGCGCCGTCTCCGTGCTCGTCCGGGCGTTCGGGGACATCGATCTCGCCGAGGAGGGCGTCCAGGAGGCGTTTGCCGTCGCGGCCGAACGGTGGGTCGCCGACGGTCCTCCCCCGAGTCCCGCGGGCTGGATCATCACGACCGCGCGCCGCAAGATCCTCGATCGCCTCCGACGCGAATCCTCCCGGGACGACCGTCAGGCGCAGTCCACGCTCTTGTTCGAACGCGACGATCCCGATCTCGACTCCGACCAGGACCTTGCCGTGCAAGACGACCGTCTCCGGCTGATCTTCACCTGTTGCCACCCGGCTCTGGCGCCACCGGCGCGCGTCGCGCTGACGCTCCGGTTGTTGGGCGGCCTCACGACAGGGGAGATCGCGAGGGCGTTCGTCGTGCCCGAGGCGACCATGGCCCAGCGGATCAGCCGGGCCAAGGCGAAGATCCGCGACGCCGGCATCCCCTATCGCGTGCCGAGCAGTGCGGAGTTGCCCGACCGCCTCCGTTCTGTGCTTGCCGTCCTCTATCTCGTCTTCAACGAAGGCTACGCGGCGACGGCCGGTGATCGTCTGGCCCGAGAGGACCTCACCGCCGAGGCGATCCGACTCGGCCGGGTCCTGGCGGAGTTGATGCCCGATGAGCCCGAGGTGCTCGGGCTGCTCGCCCTGATGCTGTTGATCGAGGCGCGTCGACCGGCACGCACCGGCGCGGACGGCGCCCTGGTCCCACTCCCCGAACAGGACCGCCTGTCGTGGGACGGCGCCCTGATCGCCGAGGGTCAGGCGGTCGTACGCCGCTGCCTTCGTCGCAACGTGCCCGGGCCCTATCAGATCCAGGCGGCCATCAACGCCGTCCACACCGACGCGGCCAGCGCCGACGCGACCGACTGGCGCCAGATCCTCACGCTCTACGACCAGCTCACCGCCTTCGACCGTTCTCCGATCGTGGTGCTCAACCGTGCGGTCGCGTTGGCCGAGGTGGAGGGCGTCGACGCCGGACTCGCATCGATCGACGATTCGCCGCTCGACTCCTACTACCTGCTGCACGCCGTCCGGGCCGATTTCCTGCGACGTCTGGGTCGCGTCGAGCAGGCCGCGGCCGAGTACGACGCCGCAGTCGCGCTGACCGACAACGAAGCCGAACGGGCCTTTCTCCGAAGGGCCCGCGCCGCGGTCGGTGCGCCGGTGACAGACTCGGGCCCGACATGAAGGTCTACCTCGTCGACGGCACCTACGAGCTCTTCCGGCATTTCTTCGGTGCACCGCCGCATCGCAACGCGGACGGCGAAGAGGTCGCCGCCGTGCGCGGCGTCCTGGGCTCCGTCCTGCAGCTCATCGACGACGGCGCAACGCATGTCGGCGTCGCCACCGATCACGTCATCGAGTCGTTCCGCAATGACCTGTGGCCCGGCTACAAGACAGGTGACGGTATCGACCCCGATCTGCGCGCACAGTTCTGGCCCCTCGAGGATGCCCTCGTTGCCATGGGGGTCTACATCTGGCCCATGATCGATCTGGAGGCCGACGATGCGTTGGCGAGCGCGGCCGCCGTCGCGGACGACGACGGGCAGGTCGACCAGATCGTGATCTGCACACCGGATAAGGACCTCGGACAGTGTGTGCGGGGTACGCGCATCGTGCAGCTCGACCGTCGGAAGAATCTTCTGATCGACGAGGCCGGGGTCGGGGCCAAGTTCGGCGTGGAGCCCGGTTCCATCCCGGACTATCTGGCGCTCGTGGGTGACAGCGCGGACGGGTTCCCCGGCCTTTCCGGGTGGGGGGCCAAATCGGCGTCCGCGGTGCTCGCACGCTGGCTCCACATAGAAGAGATCCCGCCCGATCCAGGTGCATGGGAGGTCACTGTGCGCGGCGCGCCGAAATTGGCCGCCACGTTGCGCGAGAACTTCGACCACGCAACCCTGTTCAAGGACCTGGCGACCTTGCGTGTCGACCGCGCGCTGCTTCCCGACGTGAGCGCGTTGCGCTGGCAAGGGCCGACACCCGAGTTCGATCGTGTCTGCGCAAGGCTGGACGCGGGGACGCTCGCAACCCGCGTCCACGCATCGGCGAAGAGAATGTCGAGCTGACTTCCGCCCGGCTCAGCCGGGTGCGGGCGCCGCGACCGAAGGCAACGAACCCGAGAGATCGAGCGCCCGCATGTAGAGATCGCGGCTGTTGGGGAAGCCCACGGCTCCCGGGATCCAGGCGTGGAATGCGATCCAGAAATGTCCGTTCGCGTCGGCGAAGACTGACTCTCCACCGGGCCCTGCCGTCTCGGTCCCCGAGGAGAGGATGGAGCTGGGCGAAGCGTCGGAGCAAGGTCCGAGCGGCCCCGCGCACTGGGCGACACCAACCGCGTAGCTGCCGCTGTTCCAATCGTTGCCCGAATAGAACATGAAGTAGCGGCCGTTCGCCAGGACGAGGTCCGGCGCTTCCACCGTGCCGTTCTCCCACGACTGGTCCGGGGCCAAGAGCTGGGTCGGCGAAGTGCCCGCCGCGAACCCTGTCCCGGCCGCGTTCAGCTGTTGGGCCCAGATCTTCGACGATCCGGTACCACCGGACTTCCAGTCCAGATACGCGACCCCGTTGGCGTCGGTGAAGGCGGAGGGGTCGATCGAGCCGCCGAGCGACTGTTGGCACTCGAGGGGCAAGACCGAGTTGTCGATGAACGGGCCCTGGGGGCTGCCCGCCGTCGCCACGGAGATGCACTGGGTACCCGTCGGTGCGAAATCGGCCGTGTAATACATCAGGAACATTCCGTTCACGCTTGTGACGGACGGTGCCCACGTCTCGTTCGGCCTGGCCCAGCCCGGCAGCGACGGGAGCGCATTGCCGACCGACGTCCAATGGTTCAGATCGGTCGACGAGATGATCTGGATGTTTCCGGCGACCGAGTTGGTCGCATAGGCGTAATAGGTCTGCCCGAACCGCACTACGTCAGGGTCGGGGAAGTCGAAGGGGTAGACGAGGCCAGCGTTTGCGCCGCCGTCCAGCGACGCGCAGGGGCCAGACACCGCAGAGATGTCCGTTGCGGCGGCCGGATTGTTGTGGGCCGAGATCGCGCCCAGCGCCGCCTGGACGCCACCGAGACAGGTGTGCAGCACGGTGATCCCGAGTCCCTCCAGGGAGGCGCCGGCGTTCGCATTGGTGAGCGACGCCTCCACGCCCGCCAGCTGGTTCACGGTCGCGCCGATCGATGCCTGGAGGTTGTTGCGCGTGTTTGTCGTGACCGCGTTCGCGTAGTCGGTGATCGCCCTGTCGTGACGCAACGTGGCCAGGTGATGCTGAGCGCTCCGCAGCGTGGATGCCTCGTCGCCGGCGCGGGCATGCGCGTGCGCGTCGTACCAGATGGCCGCGCCCAGGCCGGCGACGAGCGCGACCACGACACCGACCACCACCAGCCTCCTGCGCCGGTTTCGTTCAGCCACTCGCGTTGACCGCGGCCGCGCACGGTGTGGCGACCCACTTCAGTGCGTCGGCCGCCTTGGACTTGTCGCCGACCGCCAGCGCGTTGAGGGCTTGTTCGACACCGCCCAGACACTGATGGAGTGAATTGAGGAGGGAAGCCTGCTCGGACACGTGTGCCTGTGCCGCACCCAGCGCCGACCGGGCGCCCTCGAGTTGCGACGTGTCCTGGGCCAGGGTGGTGGTGTCGCTCCCGACCTGCTCGGTGACGAGATGCAGGTCGACCCGCGCCGCCGCCAGGTCGCGTGCGACGACGCGGGTGGTGCCACGGGTCACCGCCAGGACATGCCGGGAGTGGTCGTAGCGGTGGTTCGTCCCGGCCGCGTCGACGAGCAGAATGCCGACGGCTGCACCGACCAACGCGATCGAGGCGACGAGAACCAGCCGACGCCGGCGACGGACGCGTCGGCTGGGCGCGCGGCGCGGTGGGGCCGTGTCGAGCTCGGCCCGCCTCCGCTCGGCCAACAGCACGTCTGTCACGTGTCCATACCGCCTCCGGCGTCCGCCCGCCCTGGCCATCGAGGGTCGGAATCGCCGACCAACCCTAAGGCCTGGGCGGCCTCAGTTTTGTGCGGGTCCGGGGCCGCGTTCGCGAGCCCGGGTGCGGGGCGACACCCCGCCCGACACCCTCACCGGGATTCGAACGCGCCCCCGACGTCGACGCCCAGGTCGGGAATCGGGCGCTCCGTGGCGAAGCGGTAGAGGATCGTGCGCATGTACATCCCGGCCGCCTGCGCGTACATGCCGACGCCGACCAGCGCTGCGAAACCGACGATCGCCAACGGCACCCCGATGACCGCGGTGCGCCCCACGATCAGGGCGACCCCCAACATCAACACCAGGAGGGCCCCGATCGAGAGGCCCGCGAAGATGGCACCGAAACGCAGCCCGCTGCGCGTCACCGTGCCGAAGCGGGCCTTGAGGATCGACGAGGACCGCTTGACCGCGTCGATCGGCCCCAGGTTCTCGAAGGCCAGCACCGGGATCACGAGGTAGGTGGCGACGATCCAGGCCAAGCCGCCGGCGAAACCCAGGAGGCGCCCCACCAGCCCCAGCCGTTGCTCGAGCAGCCGGATGGCGGCGCCCACCACCGCCGAGAGCAACGCCCACTCGAAGATCACACCGCGCCGTCCCCAGGCCTGGTGCATGGACGAGCCGATCGTGGGTGTCCGCCCCTCGATGCGGTCGTTCGCCGCAAAGACCAGTGCGACGTTGAAGATCACCGTCGCCGCCGTCGCGACGACAGAGCCGCAGGCGATGGCGAGAACGAGAGCAAAGCCCGTGTAGCCGAGGAGCAGTACCAGCGGACCGGTGACAACCCCGAACGCAAGCAGTGCGGTCACCGTCGCCATGACCGGGAGCCAGATCATCTGCCGGTCCTGGCGGAACAACTGGAGTGAGGCCTGGAGGATCGCCTTGCCCGTTGGGTTCTTCGTCGCCATCGCTCCAGCCTCTCGAGTGCCCGCGCTCATTCCATCACGCCGCCATTTCGCAGTGTCGGCACGAACACGGTGGCGACTTGAGCGATCCCGGGCCTCGTCAAGGCTTGTCAGTCAGCGGAGGGAGTGGGATTCGAACCCACGGAGGCTTGCACCTCGCAGCTTTTCAAGAGCTGTGCATTCGTCCGCTCTGCCATCCCTCCCGATGAGCTCGGACGTAGATGCTACGAGCTTCCCAGGTGAGCGCCTTGCCCGGCCGAACCACTGACCCATTCGGCCAACTCCACGACAACACCCGGGCCGTCGAGGAAGACAAGGCGCCGTTCGTGGAAGTCCATGATCTCGTTCCGCGGCGCCACGCCGTGGGCGGCCAGGTGGGCCAGCGTCGCGTCCAGGTCGGCCACCCGGAAGCACACGTGGTTGAAGCCCAGGCGGGTCAGCGTCCCCGCACCCTCGTCCGGCCGGGCCGCCGGACGGTGGAACCGCAGCAACTGCACCTCTTGGTGCACCGGCGCGCCCTCGAGCACGAGCGTGACATGGTCCGCCTCCCAGTCCTCGATCCCCATGTAGCGCGCGATCTCCTCGCCTTGTGCGACGACCGCCACCCGCTCGACGAAGCCCAACAGCCCGAAGAACCGGCGTGCGGCGTCCAGGTCGGCGACCACCACCGTCATATGGTCGAACCCCTCGTTGCGCACAATCCCGTCGGCCATGCCGACCGCTAGCCCTTCGCTGCCGCGTCACGCTGGTCGCGGGCGCGGGAACGCTGGCGTCCTCGCGTTGCCTGGTCCAGGACGACCTTGCGCAGGCGGACGGCCTTCGGCGTCACCTCGACGCACTCGTCCGCCGCGATGAACTCCAAGGCGTGCTCCAGCGAGAACGTCATCGCCGGCGTCAGCCGCTCGAGCTCGTCTGCGGTCGACGAGCGAATGTTGGTCAGCTTCTTCTCCTTGGTCGGATTGACGTCCATCTCCTCGGCCCGCGCGTTCTCGCCGACGATCATCCCCTCGTAGACCTCTTCGGTGGGCCCGACAATCATCGTCCCGCGTTCTTGCAGGTTCATCAGCGCGAACGTCGTCGTGACGCCGCGGCGGTCGGCGACCATCGAGCCGTTGCGCCTGGTGCGCAGCTCGCCGTGCCAGGGCTCCCATCCGTCGAACACGTGATGCAGAATTCCCGTGCCCCGCGTCTCGGTGAGGAACTCCGTCCTGAAGCCGATCAACCCGCGGGCCGGGACCCGGTAGTCGAAACGCACCCAGCCCGTTCCGTGGTTCACCATTTCGAGCATGGCACCCTTGCGCAGCGCGAGCAGCTGCGTCACGACGCCGAGATACTCGTCGGGCACGTCGATGCTCACCCGTTCCACCGGTTCGTACGTCCGGCCGTCGATCTCGCGTGTCACGACCTGGGGCTTGCCCACCGTGAGCTCGAAGCCCTCACGCCGCATCGTCTCGACGAGCACCGCGAGCTGGAGCTCGCCGCGGCCGAGGACCTCCCACATGTCGGGGCGTTCGGTCGGGGCGACCCGGATGGCGACGTTGCCCACGAGTTCGGCGTCCAGGCGTGACTTGACCAACCGGGCCGTCAGCTTGTTCCCGTCCGCGCCCGCCAGCGGCGACGTGTTGATGCCGATCGTCATGGCCAGGCTCGGCTCGTCCACGGTGATCGCCGGCAGCGCGATCGGTTCGTCGGGGTCGGCCAGCGTCTCGCCGATCGTGACCTCGGCCAACCCGGCCACCGAGACGATCTCGCCTGGGCCGGCCGAGTCCGCGGGCACCTGCTCGAGCGCCTCGGTCACGTAGAGCTCGGTGACCTTCGCCGACTCGATCGAGCCGTCCAGGCGGCACCAGGCAATGGGGCTCCCCTTGGTGAGCGTGCCGCTGTGCACCCGGCATATGGCGAGACGGCCGACGTAGGGCGAGGCCGACAAGTTGCACACCAGCGCCTGCGTCGGCGCGTCGTCGTCGAAGGACGGTGCGGGGACGCGTTCGATGATGGCGCGGAAGAGCGGTTCCACGTTCGTCCCCTCGACCCCCGGCTCGGTGCTGACCCAACCCGCCCTGGCGTTGGCGTAGAGGATGGGGAAGTCGATCTGGTCCTCGTCGGCGTCGAGATCCAAGAACAGCTCCTCGACTTGGTGGACCACTTCGGCGATGCGGGCATCTGCCCGGTCCACCTTGTTGACCACCAGCACGACCGGGAGCCGCGCCTCGAGGGCTTTGCGGAGCACGAAACGCGTCTGGGGGAGGGGCCCCTCCGACGCGTCGACCAGCAACAGCACGCCGTCGACCATCGTCAGGCCGCGCTCGACCTCGCCACCGAAGTCGGCGTGGCCGGGGGTGTCGACGATATTGAGCTTCACGCCGCCCCACCGCACCGCCGTGTTCTTGGCCAGGATCGTGATGCCCTTCTCGCGTTCGAGGTCGCCCGAGTCCATGACGCGGTCGGTCAGCTCCTGATGGGCGCCGAACGCCCCCGTCTGGCGCAGCAGCGCGTCCACCAGCGTGGTCTTGCCGTGGTCGACGTGGGCCACGATCGCCACATTCCGGATGTCCTCGCGTCGTCCCATGGGGGAGCCAACGATAGAGGACCCTTCCCGACCCCCCGGCCGCCCCGGCGGCCGTCCCGGCTCAGGCCGCGGCGATGCGGGTGGGCGGGCCCCCCGCCAGCACGAGGGCAACGGCGTCCGCCGCCAGCTCCAGCAAACTGGGATGCGGCTCCAGGCACACGATGTGGCCCGATTCAGGCCACCAGCCGACCACCCGACTTGGCGCCGGCACCGCATCGGCGCGCCCTCTCAGCGCCTCCACCAACGCCACCAGAGCCAGCTCGGCGCGCACGGACTCGCGCCGGGGTCCCGAGAGCACCACCAGATGGGCCACCCGGGTGCGCACCTCAGCGCGGCCCCGGAGCGCCAGGAGCGCAGAGTGCGGGCTGTCCCACCAGTGGTCGCGTCCCACCACCAACGGCACACCCAGGGCGGGCCAGTCGAGCGCGCACCACAGCCGCGTCGCCCAGGTGACCGCCTCGGCCGCGACGGCGCTGCGACCGGCGTCGGACAGGGAGGCGACCCAGCGGTCGAGGTGGGACACGGTCCGGCCGCCCTCGCGGACCCCACGGGCGCAGTACGCGAGGCGGGCCCGCACCGCATCGTGCGGGGTGCGCGCCTCGCCGCCCAGGAGGGACCGCACGGCGGCCAGTCCGATCGCCCGCCGCGCCGTGCGGGCCGACCATGTGAACGGCTCGTCGTCGGTCTCCACCGCGGCACTCCCGAGGGTGACGCGGACGTCGTGGTCGGTCACCCGGAAGGGCCCGGCCGCGGCGCGGCGGACGGCCAGGCCGGCGAGCGTCGACTGCGCCGCCTCGCGTGCGGCGCGCCAGCCACCGCTGTCGAGCGGGACGGGGCCCTCCAGGGGCGCCACCATCGCCGACGTGAGCTCGTCAGCCAAGTTCCGCCCCTCCGTCGCCCCCGGGCGTTCCGTCCCCTCCGCCACCTCCGTCCGCCACTGCTCCGAGCCACGCCGCCAGGTGCGACGCCATGGCACGCAGGTGCTCGTCGCGCACGTCCTCGATTCCGTAGCGCCCGCTCCCGGTCTCGAGCAGGGCCAGCCGGAACGGAGGCGTCCCGCTTCGCAACGTCTCGAGCAGCGCGAGATAGTGCAGCGAGCGCCGCTCGCGGGCCCACGACCCTCCTGTGCAGAGCCCGAGTGCGCACACCGACGCGGTGTCCGGGCGGGGCAGGCCCACGATGAGATCGAAGACGCCGTGCAGCACGACGCGGCCGCCGGCCAACGGGATCGCCACGCGATCGTCGGTCCGGGGCATCCAGGCCGGCGCGAATCGCGGCACGAGGTCGCTCAAGTGCGCAGCATGCGTCGCCACCACCGTGGCGAGCGCAGCCCGCGCCGGCTCGTCCATCGCCTCGACCGACGCCACCGTCGCCGTGCCGGTGCCGCGCGGCCCTTCGGCGCGGCACGCGTCGAGTGCATCGCCCAGCGGGTCGTCGAGCGCGCCGTCGACGACCAGGCGGCGGAACAGCGCGTGCACGAGACGGGACACCACGATCTCTTCGGACGGCATCCCGCGATCACCGCCACCGCCACCGCCACCGGCAAGCGCTGCATCACCCGCCCCCACGGGCGTCGGCACCTGGCCGAGCACCTCGCGCGGCCCGAGCACCAGCGGTGGCGCCAGCTCGCCCCGAGATGCCACGACCCCGTACGCCGCGTCCTCGAGCCACGCCCGGAGCCCGCCGGCCAGGCCCGGGTCGAAGCTCGGCCGCGCCGAGGTGTCCCGCAGCAGCGTGAGCACCTCGCCGCCGCCCGCCCCGCCGGCGCCGCCCGATGCGCCCCCTGCCGCGCCGCCGGCGCCGGCCCCGGCCCCCGCCGCCACGGCCACCGCCCCCGACGTTGGCCGCTGCAGCGGGCGTGGGGCGACGAGGACCATCGGCGCAGTGTGCCGACGGCGTGTGACACCTCCTCTACCCTGGCGAGTGCATGGCACCTGCTCTCGATCTGCTGGCGCCGGCCACCAACACGGCGTTCGTGGTTGTGTTCGGGGTGTTCGTCGTCGCCATGGTCGTGCTGATCGTGATCATCATCGTGTGGGCGGTGCGCCACGACGTCGCCGGGCGTCGGGCATGGAGCGCGCGCCAGGAGGCCGCGATGGAGGCGGGTCAGCCGGTTCCGCAGAACCGCCTGCAACAACGCGCCCAGGAGCGCGCACAACAGCGCGCACAAAAGCAGTCGCGCCCTCCCCGCTCCGGGTCGTCCGGGTCGTCCGGGTCGTGACGCTCCCCGCCGAAAACGGGCACGGCGCCCGCAACGGGGCGGACGCCTCGGGTCCCGATCCCACCTGGACGGCGCGCCTCCGGGCGCGCTTCGGCCGGCGGGGGCAGGGCCGGCATGGCCGGCACGCCGCCGACGGGAGGTCTGGCGGGCACGAAGGGGCCCCGCAGAGCACGGCGTTCGTGTTGGCGGGCGGCGGCAGCCGGGGAGCAGTGCAGGTCGGCATGCTCCAAGAGCTCGTCGCACGGGGCATCCGCGCCGACCGGGTGTTCGGGGCGAGCGTCGGCGCGATCAACGGCGCCGCCTATGCGGGGAACCCGACGCCCGAGGGGCTCGAGCACATGGCCGAGGTGTGGCGGGGCGTGCGCGGCGGCGACATCTTCCCGAAGGGCCCGCTCGATGGGCCGTGGGCCTACTTCCAGAAGCGGCCCGCGGTGCATGCGAACACGGGGCTGCGCCGGATCATCGAGGCGGGCATCGACTTCGAGAACCTCGAGGACGCGCTGGTCCCCGTCGAGGTGGTGACCACGTCGCTCACCGACGGGCGTGAGCGCTGGATCACCCGCGGTCCCGCCGTGGAAGCGATCCTGGCGAGCTCGGCGATCCCCACCATGTTCCCGCCGGTGACCATCGACGGCGACGTGCTGGTCGACGGCGGCGTCGTCAACAACGTCCCGATCAGCCGCGCCCTGACCGCTGGATGCGACCGCATCTACGTCCTCCTCTGCGGCCCGTTGCACTACCACCCCAAGGCGCCGGCCCGCCCGGTCGAGGCCTTGCTCACGGCGTTCTTCGTCGCCATCCACGCGCGCTTCGTGCGCGAGCTCGCCGCGCTTCCGCACGGCGTCGAGGTCGTCGTCTTCAGCGGTGGCGGCGACCCGTCGGGGCAGTACCGGGACTTCTCGGCGACGCCGGCGCTGATCGAGGAGGGGCGCACCGAGGTGGCAGACGTGCTCGACCGCTACGTCGGGACCTCGCACGATCTCGGGGTGGCCGCCGTGGGCGGCCCACCGAGCCCGACCGCCGGACCCGGCGCGGCGGGCGGACCCGGCCCCGGATCCGAGGCACCGACCACCGAGCCCGCGGCGTCGCCGTGAGCAACGGGCACGGCCGCTACCTGCTCGGCAACGAGGCGGCCGAGGCGATGGACCGCTTCACGGCGTTCGCCACGCTGTTCGACCCGTCGACGTTCCGCCATCTCGATGCGCTCGGCCTGGCCCCCGGCTGGCGGTGCTGGGAAGTCGGTGCCGGGGGGACGAGCGTGGTCGCGCACATGGCGGCGCGGGCGGGGCCGCGCGGCCACGTGGTGGCGACCGACATCGACCTCGCCTGGGCCGCCAACGCCGCGGCGCCCAACGTCACCTGCCTCGAGCACGACGTGGCGGGCGAGCCGCCGCCCGGCGGCCCCTTCGACCTCGTCCACGCGCGCCTCGTGCTGGTGCACGTGCCCGAGCGCGACGCCGCGCTGGCCAACATGGTCTCGGCGTTGCGGCCCGGCGGCGTGCTCCTCGTCGAGGACGCCGACCCGGCGCTCCAGCCGCGCAGCTGTCTGGAGGAGACCGGCCCCGAGGAGGTGCTGGCGAACCGGTTGCGCCGGGGCTTCCGCCACCTCCTGTCCGAGCGGGGGGTGGACCTGGCCTACGGGCGCACGCTGCCGCACCGCCTGCGCGCCGCCGGGCTCGAGGACGTGGCCGCCGACGCCGCCTTCCCCATCCGCCACCCCGCCTGCATCCCGCTCGAGGTGGCCACGATCACGATGGTGCGCGACCAGCTCGTCGAGCGCGAATTCGCCACCGACGAGGAGATCGAGCGGCATCTGGCCAGCGTCCGGAGCGGCCGGCTCGACCTGACCCAGCCCCCCATGATCTCGGCCTGGGGATGGCGCCCCGCCGCCTGAGCGGCGACGCGGCGCGACCGTCACACCATCCTGGTGGAATAGAGGGCTCATGCCCGACGCCGCGCCCGAGACCCTCTTCCACCCCGCCGTGGCGGCGTGGTTCGCCCGACGCTTCCCGGCCGGGCCCACCGAGCCCCAGTCGGGGGCGTGGCCGCACATCGCCGCCGGACGCGACGTCCTGGTCGCCTCCCCCACCGGCTCGGGCAAGACCCTCACCGGCTTCCTCGTCGCCATCGACGCCGCCTACCGGGCGGCCCAGGCCGGGACGCGCAGCGCCGGCACGCCCGAGGTCCTCTACATCTCGCCGCTGCGCGCGCTGGCGGTCGACGTGCACGAGAACCTGCACGTCCCCCTCTCCGAGATCCGTGAGGAGGCGGCCCGCCTGGGCTGCCCCGACCCGGGCCTGCGGGTGGCCGTGCGCACCGGCGACACGCCGCCGGCCGAGCGCGCCGCCATGAAGCGCCAGGCACCCGACCTCCTGGTGACCACGCCCGAGTCGCTCTACCTGTTGTTGACCGCACCCTCCTCTCGTGCGCTGCTGCGCGGCGTGCGCACGGTCATCGTCGACGAGGTGCACACGCTTGCCCGGGACAAGCGGGGCAGCCATCTCGCCTTGAGCCTCGAGCGCCTCGACGCGCTCGTGACCGAGAGCGGCGGGAAGCTCCAGCGCATCGGGCTCTCGGCCACCCAGCGCCCGCTCGACCTCGTGGCGCGACTGCTCTCGGGCGTGCACCCCGGGCGTGAGGAGACGGTGATTGTCGACTGCGGGCACCGGCGCGACCTCGAGGTCGCCATCGAGCTGCCGACCACCGAGCTCGAGGCGGTCATGAGCGGCGGGCAGATGTCCGACATCGTCGACTCGATCGCCGAGCACACGCGGCACCACCGCACCACGCTCGTCTTCGTCAACACCCGCAAGATGGCCGAACGCATCGCGCACCTGCTGACCGAGCGGCTGGCCGAGGACGAACCGGGCCGGGGCGGCGACGACGTCGACGCCTCGCTCCTCGTCGCCGCGCACCATGGTTCGCTCTCCGCGGCGCGCCGGCGCATCGTCGAGACCCGCCTGCGCGCCGGCGACCTGCGCGCGCTCGTCGCGACCGCGTCGCTCGAGCTCGGCATCGACGTCGGCCCCGTGGAGCTCGTGTGCCAGATCGGCTCGCCGCGCGCCATCGGCACCTTCCTCCAGCGGGTGGGGCGGGCGAACCACCACCGCGACGGGACACCGGCCGGACGGCTCTACCCGACTACGCGCGACGAGCTGGTCGAGTGCACTGCGCTGCTGGCCGCGGTGCGGGCCGGTCGCCTCGACCTGCTGGCGCCCCCGGTGGCGCCGCTCGACGTGTTGACCCAGCAGGTCATCGCGGAGGTCGCCGCGGCCGGTGAGCGCGACGTCGAGGACGTCTGGGCCATGACGCGGTGCGCCGCGCCCTACGCGGAGCTGTCGAGAAAGGACTTCGACGAGGTCGTGGCGCTGGCGAGCTGGGGGATCGAGACCGGACGGGGGCGGCGCGGGGCGCACCTCCACCACGATGCTGTCAACGGCCGGCTGCGGGCGCGGCGCGGGGCGCGCCTGGCCGCCCTCACCGGCGGGGGTGCCATCCCCGAGACGGGCGACTACCGCGTCGTGCTCGACCCCGACGGCGTCACCGTGGGCTCGGTGCACGAGGACTTCGCCGTCGAGGCGACGGCGGGCGACATCTTCTTGCTGGGGACGCACTCGTGGCGCGTGGCCAAGGTCGAGGTCGGCACGGTCCGCGTGCACGACGCGGGCGACCTCCCCCCGACCATCCCGTTCTGGCTCGGCGAGGCGCCGGCCCGCACCGCCGAGCTCTCCGAGGCGGTGAGCGACCTGCGCGGCGCGCTGGAGCCGGTGCTGCAGGCGGGCGACGGCGAGGGTGCGCGCCGACTCGTGTGCGAGCGGGCCGGGGTCTCGGCCGCGGTGGCCCAGCAGGTCGTGGCGTACCTCGCCGCCGGCCTCGACGCCCTCGGGCACCTCCCGACCCAGGAGCGCATCGTGGTCGAGCGCTGCTTCGACGACAGCGAGGGCAGCCAGCTCATCATCCACGCGCCCTTCGGCGGGCGCATCAACCGTGCCCTCGGCCTCGCGCTGCGCAAGCGCTTTTGCGTGTCCTTCGACTTCGAGCTCCAGGCGGCGGCGGACGACGACACGGTCGTGCTCTCGCTCGGGCCGCAGCACAGCTTCCCGCTGACCCGGGTGCAGTCGATGCTCTCGAGCGCGCAGGCGCCGCAGGCGCTGACCCAGGCCGTGCTGCTGCACCCGATGCTCGGCGCGCGCTGGCGTTGGAACCTCACGCGTGCGCTGGTCATGCCGCGCATGAACGGGGGCAAGCGCCGCCCGATCCACCTCCAGCGCATGGAGGCCGACGACCTCATGGCGGCCGTGTGGCCGGGGCTGGCCGCGTGCCAGGAGAACGCGCCGGCCGGTCCGGTGGCGGTGGCCGACCACGTGCTGGCGCGCCAGACCGTCGACGACTGCCTGCACGAGGGCCTCCACGTCGAGGGCCTCGTCGAGATGTGGTCGAAGGTGGAGTCGGGCGCGATCGAGGTCCACACCGTCGAGTCGTCGGAGCCGTCGCCACTGTCGCACGCCATCTTGAGCGGGCGCCCCTACACCTACCTCGACGACGCGCCGCTCGAGGAGCGCCGGACGCGGGCGCTGTCGTTGCGGCGCGGCCTCGGCGAGCTCGGGCCGGACGGCCTGCCCGTCCCGGCGGGTGACCTGGCGCCGCTCGACCCCGACGCGGTGGCCGCGGTGCTCGAGCAGCTCTGTCCCGCGCCACGCGACCCCGACGAGCTGCACGACCTCCTCTTGTCGTTGGTGGCGTGCCGGCCGCACGCGCCGTGGGCGGAGTGGTTCGCCGCGCTGGCGGCCGACGGCCGGGCGGGTGAGCTCGACGGCTGCTGGGTGGCCACCGAGCGGCGCGAGGCGGCGGCTGCACTCGGCACCGACGACGAGGCGGCCGCGGCCTGCGTGGCCGGGCACCTGCAGCTGGCCGGGCCGGTGACGATCGACGCGCTGGTGGCGGATGCACCGCTGCCACCCGGTGCGCCGCGCGGCGCACCGCTCTCGGTGGCGCGGGCGCGCACGGCACTGGCCCGCCTGGAGAACACCGGCGTGGCGATCGAGCTGCCCGACGGGCGCTGGTGTGCGCGGCATCTGCTCGTGCGCCTGCACGCGGCTGGCCGGCGCCGGCGGCGCGGCCTGGTCGAAGCGGTGCCGATCTCGGACTACGTGCGCTTCCTGACGCGCTGGCAGCACGCCACGCCGGCGTCCCGGCTCGAGGGCCGGGCCGGGCTGCTCGAGGTGCTGGAGCAACTGGCGGGGATCGAGGCGCCGGCGGCGGAGTGGGAGGCGCAGATCCTCCCGACGCGCGTCCGCGACTACGACCCACGCTGGCTCGACGAGCTGTGCCTCTCGGGCGAGGTGGTCTGGACGCGTCTCACGCCGCGGGCCGAGCCCACCGGACGCAGCGGCGCGCCGTCGCCCGCCACACCGCTCGCCTTCGTGGTGCGCGACGAGCTGGTGCCGATGTTGCGCGCCGTGCGGGCCGGGACGGCGGCGCCCGAGCCCGTGGTGGGCGCCGGGGCCGACGTGCTGGCGGCATTGCGCACGCGGGGCGCCTGCTTCCGGCCCGAGCTCGCCCCGTTGACCGGCCGCCTCCCCGCCGAGGTGGACGAGGGCCTGTGGGATCTCGTGGCCAGAGGCCTGGTGACGGCCGACGCCTTCTCGGCCGTGCGGTCCCTCCTCTCCGCCCGTGACCGGTGGCACACGCGCACCGTGCGCCGCCCCTCCAACCGCCTGGCGCGGCGGCGGGCGCCGGCGGGGTCGGGCATCGGCGAGGGCCGCTGGTCGCTGTTGCCCGGGCCCGAGGTGCTCGGCGTGCCCGCAGTGGCCGACGGCATCCTCTCGCCGGGCAACGAGGAGCTGGCCGAGATCGTCGCCCACCAGCTGCTGATGCGCTGGGGCGTGGTCACCTGGGAGCTGTGGGGCCGCGAGTCGTTCAAGGTCCCCTGGCGCGAGGTCGTCTGGGCGCTACGCCGGCTCGAGGCGCGGGGCCTCGCGCTCGGCGGCCGTTTCGTCGCCGGCCTCTCGGGCGAGCAGTACGCGCTCCCCGAAGCCGCGGAGGACCTGCTGGCCGTGCACCGGCGCCCCGCCGACGGCGAGGAGGTCGTCGTGGCCGGCGCGGACCCGCTCAACCTCACCGGCTCCATCCTGGGTGGCACCCGCGTGCCCACGCGCCGCCACCAGCGCGTCGTCTACCGCGACGGCGCGGTGGTGGACCACGTCCGGGCGGGGTGAACGGTGTCACCCTCGCGGACCATCGACCTCAACGCGGACGTCGGTGAGGCGACGGAGCCCGACGGTGTGGAGGCTGAGCGCGGGCTGCTCGGCCTGGTGACGAGCGCCCACGTGGCGTGCGGCGGCCACGCGGGCGACGAGGAGACCATGACGGCGACCGTCGCAGCCGCGCTCGACCATGGTGTGCGCGTCGGGGCGCACCCGTCCTACCCCGACACCGAGGGCTTCGGGCGCCGGCCCATGGACATCGACCGCGACGAGCTGCGGGCTGCGTTGCGCGGTCAGTTGCGCGCCCTGGCCACCGTGTGCGCGCGGGCGGGCACCGAGATCGCGTCGGTGAAGCCCCACGGCGCGCTCTACGGCGAGGTGGCCAAGGGTGGCGCCATCTACCTCGCGTTGCGCGCGGTCATGGCCGACGAGTGCCCGTCCGACACGACCTTGGTGCTGCCTTCGGGCTGCCCAGCCATGGCGGCGGCGCTGCGCGACGGCGTCCCGGCGCTCGAGGAGGGCTTCTGCGATCGCGCCTATCGCTCCGACGGCAGCCTCGTGGATCGTTCCGAGCCCGGCGCCGTGCTGGGGGACCCCGAGGAGGCCGCCGGGCAGGCGCTCAGCCTGGCCCGGGGTGCGATCTGTGCGAGCGATGGGACCCTGCTGACCCTGTGGGTCGACACCCTGTGCGTCCACGGCGACTCGCCGGGCGCGGTGGCGATGGCGACGGCGGTGCGCCGCGTGCTCGAGGACTCCGGCATGGAGGTGTCGGCGCCGGCGCCTGCATGACCTGCTCGATACCGGTGGGGGCGGTGCGGCCCTTCGGCGACCGCGCCCTGCTGGTCGGCGTCGAGGACCCGGCGGCCGGGCGCACCCTCGTCGCCTCGTGGGCCGGCGCGCTGGGCGGGGCCGACGTCGAGCTGGTGTGCGGGCTGGCCACGGTCGGCGTGCTCGTGCGTGACCCCGACCTGACCTTGGACGCGGTGCGCGCCCTGCTCGGCGCGGCGCCGGCGGTCGTGTCGGCGGAGGCAGGTGACGCGACGACGGGCGGCGGCCGCCTCGTCACCATCCCGTGCGCGTTCGACGGGCCGGACCTCGACGAGGTGGCCGGGTCGACCGGGCTCCCGACCGACGAATTGGTTGCCCTGCTCACGGCCGAGCCGTTGACGGTGAGCGCGGTCGGGTTCTCGCCCGGCTTCGCCTACCTCGACGGACTGCCGGCTGCGTTGGCCGCGGTCCCGCGACGCGACCGGCCGCGGCCCGCCGTGCCGGCAGGGTCGGTGGCCCTGGCCAACGGGCACGCCGCGGTGTACCCCACCGCCTCGCCCGGCGGCTGGCAGCTGGTGGGGCGCACCGGCTTCCCGCTCTTCTCCCTCGACGGGCCCCCCTACGCGGTGCTCGCGCCGGGGGACCGGGTGCGGTTCCGCGTCGCTGCCGCCGGAGACGCCGTCGACCCGGCGGGCCTGCCCGCGCCGTCGTGGGCGCCGCCGCCCGGGGCGCGGGCGGTCCTCGAGGTGCTGGCGCCGGGGATGCGCGCCGTCCTCCAAGACGCAGGCCGGCGGGGCGTCGCCGCGTCGGGGGTGCCGGCGGCGGGCGCGGCCGACCCGGTTTCGGCCGCGCTGGCCAACGGCCTGGCCGGCAACGCGCCGGGGGCGGCGGTGCTCGAGGTGACCGGCGGCGGGACGCGCCTGCGTGCGCTCGGCGCCTGCCACGTCGCCGTCGTCGGTGCCGCGCCCGCCGTGCGTGTCGACGGCGACGGCGACGGCGGGTCTTGGTCGGGACGACTGCTGGCGCTCGAGGAAGGGCAGGTTCTCGAGGTCGGCGCGCTGGCGCGGGGCTGTCGCACCTACGTGGCGGTGGCCGGCGGCCTGCTGGGGCCGGCGCTCTTCGGCAGCCAGAGCAGCGACGAGCTCTGCGGGCTCGGCCCGGGGCCGCTGCGGCCCGGGGCGATCCTGTGGGCGGGGGACTGGGCGCCGCCGCTCGGCGACCACCTGGCGCCGGGCACGGCGACCGAGCTGCCGGCGGCCGGGCCGGTCGCCTTGCGCGTCGTGCCCGGGCCGCATGCGGAGCGCTTCGACCGCGGCGTGCTCGACCGCATCGCCGCGACGCCCTTCATCGCCGGGACCGAGAGCAACCGGGTGGGACTGCGGCTGCGCGCCGAGGAGGCCGTGGACTGGGGATCGGGGGGTGGCGAGCTCGACTCGCAGGCGATGGTGACGGGGGCGGTGCAGCTGCCGCCCGGCGGCGAGCCCATCGTGCTCGGGCCGGACCACGCCACCCTCGGGGGGTATCCGGTGCCGGTGGTGGTCATCGCCGCCGACCACGGGTTGCTCGGCCAGTGCGGTCCGGGCACCGCGATCCGGCTCGTCCCGGTCGGCTTCGACGAGGCCGACGCGGCGTTCGCGGCCCGGCGGCGCCTCGTTGACGGCGCCGTCGAGGGGCACTACCCGCTCGCCGCCGGCTGACCGTCTGATCAGACGAGGAGCTTGATCGCCGTCCCGACGCCGATCACGACGACCACGGCGCGCAGTGCGGGCACAGGCAACACCAGGGCGAGCCGGGCGCCGAGGTACCCACCGACCAGGGCTCCGAGGGCGAGCCAGCCCACCACGGCCCACGCCAGGCCGCCGTGGATCATGAACACCACGGCGGCGACGCCGTTGACGACCATGGAGAGGATGGCGCGCATCCCGTTCGTGTGGGCGAGGGTGACGGGGACGGCGAGGCCGAGCACCGCGAGGAACATGACGCCCATGGCGGCGCCGAAGTAGCCGCCGTAGACGGAGGCGGCGAAGACGCCGACGACCAGCAGGACGGGCCGGGTGCGCGGATGGACCGAGTCCTTGTCCAGGGCCCGGCGCAGAAGCGGCTGGAGGCCGAAGAGCACGGCCGCCCCGAGGACGAGCCAGGGCACCACGTCGTCGAAGGTGCCCGACGACGTCGTGAGCAGGAGCAGCGCGCCGGCGACCCCGCCGGCCAGGGCGACGGGGGTGAGGCGGACGAGGCGCTGGGCCTGGTCGCCGATCTCGCGGCGGAAGGCGGTGGCCGACCCGAGGTAGCTGGGCCAGATGCCGACCGTGTTGGTGATGTTGGCGGTCAGAGCCGGGTAGCCGAGCGCCAGGAGCAGGGGGAACGTGATCAGGCTGGCGCCGCCCGCCACCCCGTTGAAGATGCCGCCGACGACCCCTCCGAGCAGGATCAAGAGGGCGTGCGACGCAGGCATGCCGCGCCAGAGTACGGGACGCCTGCCGCTTCTCGGGTGTGCCTAGGGGGTTGTGGTGCACGGCATCGGCTTACAACTGGGGTGTAGGCCCCGGAAATTGTTCGCGAACGGGCGAAAGGTTCGCTGGGTTCCCCCGTTTCATTCGCAAAGGACGGAGGGTCGGCGCGCATATGCGCCGGCGGGCAAGGGGAGAGCACATGAAGGGTCGCATGCGGATCGCTGCGGTGGGCCTGGTCGTGATGACCGTGGTCACCGCGCTGACCTCGACCGCGGGAGGGGCTTCGACCGTCACCCAGTGGAACGTCACCGGCAACGGAGGGTTCGTGTCCCTTGACGTATTAAACGCACTGCAACTGGCCGGCGGAGGCTCCGAAGCGGACGCCAGCAGCGGGCCCGTCGCCGAGGCCGAGGGCACCGGTCTGTGCGCCGACACGGCGGTGACCACGAACCCCTGCCCGACCAGCGCCACCTCGGACACGTCGGGCAACGCGCTCCACTCCACCCAGGACGCCGTCGCGCACGGCTCAGGCGTCACGGCGACGCCGACCGGTGCGAGCGGGTGCACCATTCCGCTGAACGCCGGGATCATCAACGTCGACGTCTCCTGCGGGACCGCCTCGGCCTCCGAAGACGCCAGCGGCAACCCGACCGCGACCGGTACGGGCAGCCTGGCCAACGTCTCGGTCAGCCTCAGCCTGGCCAACGTGCTGCAGAACTTCTTCAACATGCCCGGGCTGTCCTCGGTGTCGGGGATCTGCTCGGGCGTCACGGCGGCCAACACCACCGGCGGCTCGAACACCTCGGGCCTCGACAGCACCCTCCAGGGTCTGCTCGGGACGGCGAACGGGCTGCTCGGCAGCGTCCCGCTCGTCGGCAGCAGCGTGGCGGCGGGCAACGACACCACGGGCGCCTGCTCGATCATCGGCGGTCTGCTCGACTCGGTGAACGGCAGTAGCTCCGGGGCCGGGCTCGGCGTCCTGACCGGGATCCTCAACCAGCTGCTCGGCCTCGCCGGCGGCAACGGCGTGGCGATCGCGCCGCTGACCGTCAACGTCGGCGGCTCCACCACCTCGGTCAGCACCAACGGCAACGTCGTCACCGACTCGGCCGAACAGCACGCGGTCGAGGTCAACCTCTTCGGCCTGGCCGACCTCCGGGTCGCCCCGACCACCGCATCGGTCGCGCTCGACCGCAGCTCCGGCGTGGTCACGCCCAGCTGCAACGCCGGCGTCCTGTCCTACTCGGTCAACGGCGGCCTGCAGCAGTTCGTCAGCCTGGGGGCGCTCACCTCGACGTTGAACAGCCTGCTCGGGCAGCTCAGCTCGACCCTCGACCAGCTCACAGCGGCGCTCTCCGCGCTGATCGGCGACCTCATCAACTACAAGACGCCGGGCAACCTCTTGAACTGCCAGGTCTCGGCCCCCGGCTCGACGGCCAGCGCCAACGTGGGTGTCCTCAACGTCGGCCTCCTGACCGGCCTCATGGGCGGCATCGGCGTCAACGTCGGTGACGTCAGTGTCTCGGGCAGCGCCACCACCGCCACCCCGGCGGTGACCGCGGCCAAGACCTCGCCGGCCGCGCCGGCCACTCCGGCTGCGGCGCCGGCCGCCGCCCCGGCCGTGGTGCCCAACGTCACCACCGTGCACACCGGCGAGTTCTGGTCCGGCACCCTGCCGGTCATCCTCCTGGCGGGGATGGGCCTTGCCGGCGCCCTGCTCATCGGCCGTCGTCGCATCCTGACGGTCGCCCGTTCGATCAACCCCCTCACCCGTCGCAGGGGCAGCCGATGAGGCGCCCCGACCGACCCGTCCCCTCGGGTCACGCGACGGACCGCCACCGGGCCCGGCTCTCGGGACCTCCTCCGTTCCCCCTCCGGTCTCGGGGGCCGGCCCGGTGGCAGCCTCTCAACACAACCGCCGTCACGGAGCACTAGGCGGCACGACCACAGGTCGGGGAGATCCGCACGCCCGGCCGACGACAGCAACACCAGAGACAACAGAACAGATCTCTCGGAGGGTCTGGAGGGAGAAGCAGATGCAGCGGGAACCGGTGCTGCGAGCTGCTCGGAACGGGAAGGCGGATTCCCGTTCCGGGCAGTGGCAGCCGGACACGACACGAGCGCCCGGTCGATGAGGTCCGTCAAAGACGCGCGGCGCCTGGGGGTCACCCTCCTCGGCGTGCTGCTGCTGTTCACCGCGATCTTCGGCGCCACGTACGCGCTCTCCCATCAGCTGCACCAGGATCACGCCGGGAACGTCCTCCTGGCGAGCCAGAAGGCGAACGCCGAGCGGGTCCGGCAGCAGAGCCACGGGGCGGCCTGCACCGTCTCGGACGTCAAGCAGGGACAGCTCGGCGGCATCTTGTCGATCCCGGCCATCCACCTCCAGGCGCCCGTCGAGGAGGGGACCGAGGACCCGGAGCTCAACGTCGCCGTCGGGCACGCCCCGGCGTCGGTCTGGCCCGGACTCGCCGGCACCTCGGTCTTCCTGGCCCACGACGTCAGCTACTTCGTGCACCTCAACGCCCTCAAGCCGGGCGACGTCATCACCTACACGACGGCGTGCCACAGCTGGAAGTACCAGGTGACCGACCAGCAGGTCGTGACGGCGGGCTCGAGCGTTCCCAACACCACGAGCTCCACGATGGTGCTCGACACCTGCTGGCCCCCCAACGCGCTGTTCTTCACCTCGCAGCGCCTGCTCGTCCACGCCACCGAGGTCGGCACCGCAGCGAAGGGGGGGACCGTCGACCCGGCCAAGGAGTTCGTCGACACGGTCCAGTCGACCAACTACACGACCGCCGCGCCGCCAGCGCTCCAGGCGCAGGGTCTCTCGCTGGACCAGAACTACGCGCCGATGGGGACGATGAGCCTCGTCAACGCCGCGGTGGGCTTCGCCCAGTCGCCCGGGCCGCTGTCCCTCGAGGCCGCCGCCCTCGAGACCTACTTCGGCGGGCTCCATGCAGCGGACCAGCAGAACGCCCAGTTCTGGGGAGCGCTGGCTCCCGGCGTCGCCATGCCGCCCCAGCTCGGCGGGGCCTCCGTCAGTGACCACCTGTCGCCCCTCGACGTCGAGATCGACTCGGTCAACGGAGCCCCAAATCAGGTCGTGCTGCGCGAGACGGTGCGCCTCTCGGGCGGCCCGGATCCCGGCCAGTACGCGGAGACGGTCGTTCTCCCTGTTCACAAGGGTGTCGTAACGATCGGCAGCTGGACCTTGCACTGAGTGTGGGACTCGGGACGGCCAGGGCCGGGACCGCAAGGGGGGCTGGGCATCCCCGTTTTCAGGATGAGAACCCGGGAGGGACCTTGGAGGAGGAACGGATTCCCATGAGCTTCGACGAGACGTACGACGAGATGCTCCACGGCGAGTTCAGCTCGCACGGCAAGCACCAGGCCAAGGCGGCCCTGGCCGAACCCGAGGCCGGGCTCACCCCGAGCACCTCGCGGGGACGGCACGCGGCGGCGGAGGAGCCGGAGGGCGCGGAGCGCCCGAGCGGCTTCCAGCGGTACCGCACGGCGACGCTGGTCGGCGCCGGCGGCATGGCCTGCGCGGTGGCCGGGGCCTTCCTGGGCGGACTGGGCGGCTACTTCACGATCTCGCCGGCGGCTGCGCACGCGGTCGCCGCGCCCACCGTCACCCAGGACCTCCCGCTGGCCCAGGCAGTCGGGCACAACGGCGCCCACTCGGCTGCGGGCGCCCACGGCACGTCCGCCGTGATGGCGGCCGACTTCACCCAGGTCTTCGGCTCGCTGACCAAGGGCATCGCCCCGTTCGCGTCCCTCACCTCTGAGCCCCTCGGGAACTTCCCCGTCGGCGGCCTGCCCGGCCTGGGTGGCACGGGCTCGGGGACGGGCGGCGGCGGCATCGGCAACGGCACCGTGGGGGGCGGCTCCGGCGGTCCCGGCGGCGGTGGCGGCGGCGGGCTGACCGGCTGCGCCGGCGGCTCCAACGGCCTCGACCTCAACTGCATCCTCTCCGGCCTCACCGGCGTACTGACCAACCTCGGCTCGCTCACGGGTGACCCGGGCGGCGTCGGCGGCCTGATGCCCACTCTCACCGGCGTCGTGACCAACGTGACCGGCACGCTGCAGAACCTCACCTCGTTGCTCTCGATCGCCTCGCTGCCGCTCCCAAGCGGCGGCATCCCCACGACGGTCCTCGCCGGCACGGGCGGTGGCGGCGGCCCGGTGACCGGCGTCCCGGCCACCACCGGCGGCACGCCCTCGAACCCGGTCGTGAGCGCCCTGGCCCCCGTGCTGAACACCGTGGGGTCCGTGACGGGCGGCCTCGGCTCGACGGGGACGTCGATCCCCTCGCTCCCACTGCCCACGACGACCGGCGTCACGGTGCCGGGCGTCACGCCCTCCTCCGGCGGCGCGCCGACGGCGAGCACGCCGAGCAGCGGCTCATCGGGGGGCGGCTCGACGACAGTCAACGTGCCACTCCCGGTGCCGGTGCCGGTCAACACGCCGACGATCACCATCGGGGGCCTCTCGGTCGGGGTCGGCAGCTCCGGCTCGACCTCGGGCCTCACGCTCACGCTCCCCTAGGGCCGCCTGCGGATTAGGGTCCCGGCCGGCCGGGCGCGCCGATGGGCGCGTGCCGGAACACTCCGGAGGAGGTCCGAGTCTGATGGTCCGGCTGACCTGCGTCCTGCGACGCAAGCAAGGTGTCACGCCCGCCGAGTTCCACGCGTACTGGCGCGACGTCCACGGGCCCTTGATCGCTCGGAGCGCGGCCGGCAGTCACGTCCTGCGCTACGAGCAACACCCGCGTCCGCTCGACGACTACGCCGGCGACGACGATCCCGGCTTCGACGGGGTGACCGTGCAGTGGTTCGAGAGCATGGACGAATACCGGGCGCACATGGCCGAGCCGGACTTCCCCGAGATCTGGTCCGACATCGAGCAGTTCCTCGACACCGGGCAGTTGCACTTCGTCGTCACCGAACACCCGCGCATCGTCATGGGTGGCGACGCGGGCTCATTCCCGTTGGCCTGACGGCCTCACGGCCTCACGGCCTCACGGCCTGACGGCCTGACGGCCTGACGGCCTCACGGCCTCACGGCCTCACGGCCTCACGGCCTCACGGCCTGCGGACCGGTGGGTCCGCTGTACCCGTTCCCGGCGGCCGGGTGATCCGCGCGGTGGTCCCCGTCGGCCGGGGCGGCCGGCGCCTCGGTGGGCGTCGCGTCGGGCGCAGGGCTGGGTACCGCGCGCAGCGTACGCCGCACGGGCGGCTGGGCTGCCTCGGCCTCGGCGCGCCGCTCCTCGAGAAGGTCATGCAGGTCGCGCCAGGCCCGCCCACCGACGCGGGACGCGTGCTTCGGGAGGCGGCGAAGGTAGCGGTTGACGTCGCGCCGGTGGCGCTCGGCGACGCCACCCATCACGAACACGGTGGCCGCGGGCAAGGCCGTGGCACCGGTCGCCATCTCGGCCAGGCGTAGCGACGCCACCTCGGCGTCCTGCATGAGCCCGAGCTCGTCCTGCACCGCCGTCAGCTGGCGCACATAGCGCGCCGTTTGGCCCTCGTAGACCTCGGACGCGAACTCGAGGGAGTAGCGGAGGCGCTTGCAGCGGATCCGCAGGCGGTGGAAGTCCGCGACGGCGCCGGAGCGCTTCGCCTTCCGGGCCGCCTTCGCCACCTTGTCGTGGCGCGCCACCACGAGCGCCGGCAGGCCGATCACGGCGGGGGTTCGGGTGGCGACCGAACGCCGGGCCGGGCCCTGCTGGGCCATGGCGGCGAGACCCTTCGCCAAGCGCTCCCAGCGCATGGAGTCCAGCCCGCCGAGCAGCACGACCCGGGCCGCCTCGCGTTCGCGGTGCAGCAGCTCGGAGAGATCGGCGAGCGGGTCGTGGCCGTCGTCGTCCCCGGACACGTCGGCGCGCCACGCGGCGGTCTCCTCGTCCATGTCGGCCAGCCCGGCCAACTGGACGTCGAGGTCGCGGACGGAGCCGAGCAGCCGCCCCAGCCATCCCAGCTCGTCGTGGAAGACCTGCGCCCGTACGGGCAGCACGCCGGCGAAGAGGGACAGCGCGGCCCGGAGGCGCCGGGTCGCGACGCGCATGTCGTGCAACTCCTCAGGATCCTCGCCCAGCCGCGTCCCGGGCTCCTTGGCGCGCAGGACGGCCAGCTGGCGGCGGAGCACCGCGAAGGCGAGCTCACCCATCGTCGACGCGGGGGTCACGTCGGTGGAGCCGAGGTCGGGCTGGCCCGGGATCTCGACGCCGACCGCCAACAGGCCCGCTTCGAACTTGGAGAGGTGCGCCGGCTGCAGTCCGCACGAGGCGCGCAGCTGTTGCACGATCGGTTCGAGGGCCTCGGTCCATTCGGGCTGCACCTCGACCTCGACGCGCCGCAACTGCATCGGACGCTGGCCGCCGCCCACGACGATGACCGTCTCGTCGAGCGCGATCTCGGCGACGTCGACCCCGCCGACGCGCAACGCGAAGGGCCGGCGCCGCGTGCGCACCTGGAGCACCTCGCGCAGCGGGCGAGTGCCCGCGATGGCGCGCAGGCGTCGGCCCACCGGACCACCGGGGCCGAGGTCGCCGACGCCACCGGGCGGCACGACCTCGGTCACCTCGAGCCGCTGGCGCAGGCCGTCTCCCTGCGCCGGGTGCATGTCCTTCATGGTGATTTCGACGTGGCGTCCGCGGTGGCGCGTGCGCATGACGAACCCGGCGCGTGCCACGCGCCAGTCGTCGGTGTCGAGGTAGGAATCGACGAGTCGCCGGGGCGTCTGTGCGAGGGCCGTCACCGTGCCGCCGCCGTCGGCCTCGACCGCAAGCGTGGGCAGGGTGGCGAGCCAGCGCTCCACGGGCCGCAGGTCGAAGGCGTCGAACTGCCATTCGACTTCGATGGGATCGGCGTGGCCCGGTGTCCCTTCCGACATTCGGTCCAGGCTAGTGCGGGACCCGCGGCAGGCCCCCTGACGTGATCGAATGACGCGAATTCCGCGCACGGTCCCGGTAGTCTGCGCATGCGTGGCGCGACGAGCGATGACCGCGGAACTCCCTTCCCCAACCGACGTCGTACAGGCGGCCGGCGGGCTGGTCGTCCGGCGCCACGAGGGAGCGCTCGAGATCGCCGTGGTGCACCGGCCGGTGCACCAGGACTGGTCCTTCCCCAAGGGCAAGCTCGAGGAGGGTGAGACCTTCGAGGAGGCCGCGCTCCGTGAGGTCGAGGAGGAGACCGGCTTGGCCTGCCGCCTGCTCCGCTTCATCGGCCACACCGAGTACGTGGACCGCAAGGGTCGGCCCAAGGCCGTCGCCTATTGGGTCATGGCGGCCCAGTCGGGCTCGTTCGTGCCGAACGCCGAGGTAGACGAAATGCGCTGGGTCACCCTCGATGGCGCCTCCCGGCTTCTGTCCTACCCCCGGGACCGGGAATTGGTGGCCGTTTTGATGGCGGCTGACCAGGTAGAACCCTTGGTCTGACGCCGGGTCAGGATTTTCTGAAAATTTTTGTTTGGGGGCTCCACAATCGGGAATAATGGGCGGTAGCGATCTACCGCCTGATCGCACTGCCGGCGTGCGTGCCCCAGTCGAGAGCTCCAGGACCTATCGCCAAGGGCCCTGTGACAGCGCTTTGACGTAAATCGACTGGGGCACCGTCGGCGCCTTTCGTTTCGCGTAAGACCTCTGCGTCTTCCTCCGTGAAACCCGTGCGTGTCGAGTGGTCTCAGCAGACAAGCACGGCGGCGCCCCGGACCCGCTCGTGCGCCAGGTCGCGCAGGGCGTCATCGGCGCGGCGCATCGGATACGGCGAGGTCGTGACGCGCACACCGATCCGCGCCGCCTCGCTCAAGAACTCCTCGCCGTCGCGTCGGGTGTTCGCCGTCACGCTTTGGAGCGTCCGCTCCTCGAAGAGGTGGCGCTGATAGTCGAGGCCGGGTACGTCGCTCAGGTGGATGCCGGCGATGGCCAACGTGCCGCCGCGGTCGAGCGCGGCGAGCGCGGGAGGCACGAGCGAGCCGACGGGTGCGAAGAGGATGGCCGAGTCGAGGGGTTCGGGCGGCATCGCCTGCGCATCGCCGGCGCTGGCGGCACCGAGCTCGAGCGCGAGCGCCTGGGCCTCCGGCGCGCGCGTGATCACGTGGACGCGGGCGCCGCGCGCCAGCGCGACCTGTGCGGTGATGTGGGCCGAGCCCCCGAACCCGTAGATCCCCAACCGGCCGCCGTCGGGCACGTTGGCCCGCTCTAAGGCGCGGTAGCCGATGATCCCCGCGCAGAGCAGTGGTGCCGCCTCCTCGTCACCGAACTTCTCGGGCAACGCGTAGGCGTACGCCTCGTCGACCACCGCGTACTCGGCGTAGCCGCCGTCGACGTCCCAGCCGGTGAAGCGGGGCGCGAGACAGAGGTTTTCGCGCCCGGTGGTGCAGAAGCGGCAAATGCCGCAGGTGTGCGCGAGCCACGGCACCCCGACCCGGTCGCCCAGTCGCCAGCGCTGCGCGCCCGGTCCGAGCCGGTCGACCGTGCCCACGATCTCGTGCCCCGGTGTGACGCGGGCACGGTGCACCGGCAGGTCGCCCTCGGCGACGTGGAGGTCGGTGCGGCAGACCCCGCAGACGCGCACGCGGACCCGGATCTCGCCCGCCGACGGCTCGGGGACGTCCTTCTCGACCCGCACCAGCGGGCCGCCGTCGACGGGGCCCGGTCGCTCGACCGCCCACGCCAGCATCGAGGCGGCGCTCATGTCGTGCAGCGTAGGGGTGCGGCACGGTGGGCCGTAAGCGCGGTGCCCGTAGCATGGCGCCCGCGAGGAGGCTGTTCATGCCCGCACTGTCGGCACCGGAGGGTGCGCCCACTGCACCGGATCCTCCCGGGTACCCCCGCGAGCTCGCACGCGACGTGGTGACCGAGGGTCTGCGCTACCACGTGCGGCCGATCCGCCCCGACGATGGCGCCCGGCTGGTCGAGTTCCACGAGAAGCTGTCGCCGCGCTCGGTGTATCTCCGGTTCTTCAGCGCGCATCCGACCCTCAGCGCCGCGGAAGTCACGCGCTTCACCGAGGTCGACTACGAGGGGCGCCTGGCCCTGGTGGCGACCATCGGTGACCGCTTCATCGCGGTGGCCCGCTACGACCGTTCCCCCGGCGCCTCCGAGGCCGAGGTGGCCTTCGTCGTCGACGACGAGTACCAGCACCGCGGGGTGGGATCGGAATTGCTCCACGAGCTGGCCGACGCGGCTCTGGCCCGCGGCGTGACCACGTTCCGAGCCGAGACCCTGGCGGAGAACCGGGCCATGCTCGACGTGTTCCACCACGCGGGTTTCGGCGTGACGTCGACGATCGAACACGGCACGGTGACGGTGCGCTTCCCGATCGCGCCCACCGCGGCCTCGGTCGCGGCCCGGGCGGCGCACCGTCAGCGAACGGGAACCGGGTGAGCACCCTCCTGGTGGCCGGTCCCGCCGGGGCCACCGCGCACGACGGGGGGCCGCAACACCCCGAGCGCCAGGCCCGGGTGCGCGCCGTGATGGACGGTGTGGCGGCGCTGGACGACGACGGCGTCGAGGTCGTGCCGCTCGAGGTCGAGGAGGCGCCCCTGGACGCCTTGACCCGGGTGCACCCGTCGTCCTACCTCACGGCGCTCGAAGCGTTCTGTGCGGGAGGGGGAGGGCACATCGACGCCGACACCTACGCACGTGCGGACTCGTGGGTAGCCGCGCGTCTCGCCGCGGGTGCAGGCCTCGTCGCGCTCGACGAGCTGGACCGGCGCGGAGAGGGCGTGGCTTTCGTGCCGGTCCGGCCTCCGGGCCATCACGCGCTGGCCGAGCGCGCCATGGGCTTCTGCTTGTTGAACAACGTCGCTGTCGCGGCCGCGTCGCGCACGGCGCGCGGTGAACGGGTGCTCATCGTGGACTGGGACGTGCACCACGGCAACGGCACCCAGGCGATCTTCTGGGACGACCCTGACGTCCTCTATGTCTCCACGCATCAGCACCCGCTCTATCCGGGCACCGGAAGCGCCGACGAGGTCGGCGGGGCGGGCGCCGCCGGGCTGACCGTGAACCTGCCGCTCCCGCCCGGTGCCACGGGCGACGTCGTGCGGCGCGCGCTCGACGAGGTCGCCCGGCCCACGATCGAGGCCTTCTCGCCCGACTGGGTCCTCGTGTCGTGCGGCTTCGACGCGCATCGTGACGATCGGCTGAGCAACCTGGACCTCGAGAGCGGCGACTTCGCCGAGTTGGCGCGGGTCGTGGCCGAGTTCGCGCCCGCGCCCGGACGGCTCGCACTGTTCCTCGAGGGCGGCTACGACCTCGAGGCCCTCCGGGCCTCGGTGGCGGCCACCCTCGGCGCGCTCGCCGGCCGGACCGTCGAGGGGGCCGTCACGACGAGCAACGGTGGGCCGGGCCTGGCCCAGCTCCGGGAGGCCGACGAGACCAGGCGGCGGGCCGTGGGCCGTTTGCTCGAGGACGCGGGCGGGTGAGGACGCTCAGGGCGCGCGATGCACGAGCACCGGGCAATGCGCGTGCGCGGCGCAGTACTCGCTGACCGAGCCGATCACCATGCCCGCGAACTCGCCGTGCCCGCGGCTGCCCACGACGAGCAGGTCGGCTCCCTTGGACGCCTCCACGAGGATCGGCGCAGGGTGGCCGCGCACCACCCGCGCCTCGATGCCCAGTCCGGGCCGCGCGGCGCGCAGCGGCGACAAGACCTTCTCGAGCGTCCCGCGGATTTCGCCTTCGGGATCGAAGTCCGCCGGGACCGGCACGGCCCAGCCGTAGCTGGAGGGCCACTCCCAGGACATCACCACTTCGACACTGGCCGTCGTGAGCTCGGCCTGACGGGCCGCCCACGACAGTGCATCGAGCGAGGACGGAGAGCCGTCGATGCCGACGACGATGCGGCCCCCACCCGATTGCGTTACCGAAGTCATGCGTCTCTCCTCATCTTCATCGGGGGTTGCGCCCCGGGTCCTTGCCGAACCCCACCGACGTTAGGACGGGTGAGGGGTGGCGCGGCCGTTCGTAGCCGCCCGCGAGTAGCCCAGCACGCCGATGAGGTGGGAAGATGCTTGTCGTGGCGATCGGCGTGTTCCTCCTGGACGACCATGAGGTGGTCCGCAAAGGCCTCCGCGCCCTCCTCGAAGCGTGCGACGACATCGAGGTCGTGGGCGAAGCCGACACGGTGGCCGATGCGTTGG
Source organism: Acidimicrobiales bacterium (assembly GCA_036491435.1). Lineage (GTDB taxonomy): Bacteria > Actinomycetota > Acidimicrobiia > Acidimicrobiales > RAAP-2 > Bog-473. The sequence goes on along the minus strand of DASXBZ010000054.1, from coordinate 8,822 downwards.
TCGGTATCCCGGCGGCACAACCCGATGTCGCCATCCTCGACGTGCGACTGCCCGACGGCAGCGGCGTCGAAGTTTGCCGCGAGGTGCGCTCGAACTCGCCGGACGTCGCATGCGTGATGCTGACGTCCTACGCGGACGACGAGGCACTCATCGCGTCGATCATGGCGGGCGCAGCCGGCTATGTGCTGAAGCAGGTCGGATCCCTGGACCTGCTCGACACCATCCGGCGCGCCGGAGCGGGGGAGTCGTTGCTCGACCCGGCCTTGACCGATCGGGTCCTCGAGCGTCTCCGCGAGGGGCCCAAGACCGACCCGCGCCTGGCCAGCCTCACCCCACAGGAGCGCAAGATCCTCGACCTCATCGCAGAGGGCTACACAAACCGGCAGATCGCCGAGAACCTGTTCCTCGCGGAGAAGACGGTGAAGAACTACGTGTCGAACCTGTTGGCAAAGCTGGGCATGGAGCGGAGGACGCAGGCCGCGACCTTTGCGGCGCGGCTGAACGAGCGAACGACCCAGGAGGCCAGAACGGACGCCACCGGGACCTGACCCGGTGTCACCCCGTCAGGACCGAGTTGCCGACCTCGGGAACATCGTCAACGGGCGTCGCTCGTCACGTCGAGGTCGATGCCGATCTCGTTCAAGGCCCGTCGCAGCCGGTCACGCTCACGTTCTGGTTGATCGAACCGGCTCGGAGCGGTCTCGATGCCCACGGCCTCCGCGAGTTCGAGCAGCGCGACGTCGTAGCCGATCTGGAGGGCAAGGACGGAGGGCACCGTGTCGATGTTGTGTTCCGGCACACCCAACTCGAGCTCCTCACGGCAGCGCCGGAGCTCTTCGACGGCATGGTTGCGTTCGGGCTCACGGGGTGGCCGCTGTTCGAGCGCGGCATCCAGCAATTGGGCGTACATCGACATGGTCCTGACTGGTGCGATCAGCGTGTGCCCTCGTCGCGGGCGCGCCGCAGCGAGGGGTCGAACACGAGGTTCCCGCCGAGGGGTGGGAGCAGATAGGACGGGAGAACCGCCGGGTAGAGATCCCGCCGTCTGCGTAGCCACCGCTTCGTTCTCTTCACCGTCCCCTCCTCTCGTCGCCACTCGGTCGTGGTGCCGAGCGGCCGCCGTTCCAGGCTGGGACCAGCATGCACCTCCTGGTCGCGGCGCGACAGGGCCAGATGTCACAAGGGTGGCGGACGCGGTGTCCGACCAAACGCTCGGGGGACAACCGGGAGGAGGCGGACGTAGCGTGGGCCGTCGCCAGAATTGGAAAATGGCGACCGAGGGGGGTGGCCGCCATTCTCCAAGCACCGTTGTCTGGGAAGAGGAGGGTGTCCTCGGAATTGTGCAGCCCGCGACCTTCGACTCGATAGAGCCAAAAGTAATGGATTCTTCGCGAATGGCCCCTTTTCCAGGGAAAATGAACGTTTGGGCCCATTCGCGCGCACGGCGAAAGGACGGCGCATGAGCAGGGTGCTGCCCGTCGAGGAGGCCGTCGCGTTGCTGCGTCCGGTGGACTCACTCGGCTTCGGACTCGGGCCGGCCAACCCCGACACGTTCCTCACCGCGCTGGGCGCCCGCGACGACTGGGAGGACCTCCAGGCGGGCGGCGCGCTCTGCCTCAACTACTACGAGGTGTTCACCAAGCCGGGCGTGTCGTACCGCTGCGGCTTTTTCGGCCCGGCCGAGCGGCTCTTGCACGACGGGGGCTTCCGGGTCGAGCTCGTGCCCGGGGGCTTCCGGCAGTTCGCGCCGATCCTGGCCCGGTTCGCGCCGCGGGTGATGGTGGCGCAAGCCGCCCCGCCGGACGAGGCCGGCAACGTGAACTTGTCCCTGCACCTGGGCGCGACCCGGGACGAGCTCCTGCGCGCCGGCCGCGACCCCGAGCGGCTGCTGATCGTGGAGGTCAACTCGAACCTGCCGCGGACGAGGAGCCTTCCGCCGGCCTACGACAACACCATCCCGCTCGAGCTCGTCGACGTCCTGGTCGAGACGGACGCGACGCCGTTCGCGTTGGCCGACGCGCCGACCGAGGAGGTCGACGCCGCGATCGCCGCCACCGCGCTGGCGTACGTACGCGACGGCTCAACCCTACAGACAGGCATCGGCGCTATCCCCAACATCGTCGCGACAGAGCTGGCCGCGAGCTCGCTCGGCGGTTTCGGCATCCACTCCGAGATGTTCACCACCGGGCTCATGCGCCTCCATCAGGCGGGCAAGGTGACCAACGACGCGAAGGGTGTCTTCGACGGTGTGTCGGTCACGACGTTCGCGCTCGGTACGGCCGAGCTGTACCAGTGGCTCGACGGCAACGGTGAGGTCGCGTTCCTCCCCGTCGAGACGGTGAACGACCCGACGGTCATTGCGAAGAACGCCAACCTCGTATCGATCAATGGCGCCCTGTCGGTGGACCTCTACGGCCAGGTCGTGGCGGACAACATCGACGGCCGGCAGATCTCGGGAGTCGGCGGGCACGAGGACTTCGTGGCGGGCGCGGAGTTGCACCTCGACGCGCACTCGCTCATCTGCCTGCGCTCGACTGCGGTGCGGCAGGGCGAGACGGTGTCGCGTATCGCCGGCCTCCTGCCCGAGGGGTCGGTCGTGTCCACGCCGCGTCACCACACGGGTGTCGTAGTCACCGAGTACGGCGCGGCCGAACTGGCCGGGCTCACCGTGCGCGAGCGGGCACACTCGCTGGTCGACATCGCCCACCCGGACTTCCGCGACGAGCTGCGCAAGGTCGCCGACGGTCTGGGCCGGCCCTGAATTCTGTCAGGAGGCCGAGGGCTCCTGGCCGAGCCGACGCCGGAGCTCCGCGTCCGACCATTCGGGCGCTCCCGCCACGAGCTTGTGGATGAAACCCTTCAGGCGACGGAACACGTCCTTGCTGTCCCCGAGCCACGGCATCAGGATCGGGAAGACGTGGAACATCCCGTCGTACTCCTGGGCCTCGGTGGGCACGCCCGCGGCCCGGAGGCGTTGGACGTAACGGCGGATCGGGTCGCGGAACATCTCGTCACCGCCCCACGAGACACACGTCGGAGGAAAGCCGCTGACGTCCGCCGTCAGGGGGGAGATCGACTGGCTCGTCGCGTCGGCGCCATGGAGGTAGGCGGCCGTCGGAATGTTCCACGGCAAGATGTCGTGCTCGGCGTTGGCCGTGACGGACGGCTCGTCGAGCCGCAGGTCGACCTCGGGGGAGAAGAGGATGAGGCCGGCAGGCTGCATCGTGTCGGCTCGAGGCCCGCGTTCGAGGAGGACCGTGTTGGCCAGCCCGCCGCCGCCCGAGTCCCCGGCGAGCAAGATCCGCGCGGGAGGGATGCCGAGGTCGACGAGCGCAGCGAAGACCGCCGATGCGTCCTCCGCACCGGCCGGATACGGAAATTCCGGAGCCAGCCGGTAGTCGGCGACGAAGACGGCGCAGTCCGTCTCCTTGCAGACCCGCGACGTGAAGAAGGCGTACATGTTGGGGGAAGTCCCGATGTAGCCGCCGCCGTGCAGATAGAGGATCACCCCGAGCGGCGGTTGCTGGCGGCGTCGGTAGAGGATGCCGGGCACGCCGCCCAGCTCGATCTGGTGGCAGGCCACGTCGAGCGAGTGGACGAACGGCGGCATGATGACCTTGCAGATCCCGTCGAGGAACAGTTCGAGCGACCGGAACTCGGGGATCCGCAATGCGGACGAGTACCCCATGAAGGCGCGGATCACTTCGCGGGTGACCGACATCCCGAGGTTGGCGAGGGGGTTGGACGGCCCGGTGAAAGGATGGCGGAACGGCACGCGCGCCAGCGCGGTCGCCATCTGCTCGACACCGAGCGCGACGTCCAGGGCCACGACCGGTGGCGACGCCGTCTGCACCTCGGGTCGGTTGCCCATCGCCATGTCAGTGTCTCCCTGCCGTAGCGACCCGCCTCCTCGGCCTTCGCACGGGCTCAGCACATCTTGGCCCAGGCTCCGCGGGGACGGAGCCCCCGCAGGACTAGCCGATCGGCTAGGAGCGGGCACCCCTTCGGCTACGGTCGCGGAAATGAGCCCTGCCGCGGCCGTGGCCAAGCGCGGTCAACGTTCCGCCCCGTACAGCGCGGCCCAGATGCGCACGGCGGGTGTGGCCCTCGACCTGTTCGGTCAGCACGGCGTCAGCGGCACGTCGCTGCAGATGATCGCCGACGCCCTCGGAGTCACGAAGGCGGCGGTCTACCACCAGTTCCACACGAAGGAAGCGATCGTGGTCGCCGCGGTCGACCTCGAGCTCGCCAAGCTGGAGCCCGCCCTCGAAGCGGCCGAGGCGCAGCGCGGCGACCCAGCCGCGTTGGCGACCCTTCTGGGGCAGGTGATCGATCTCGCCATCGGTCGCCGGCGCTTGGTGAGCCCGCTGCTGCACGACCCGGTCATCGTCCGGTTGCTGAGCGAGCACGAGCGGTACCAGCTGCTCATGAACCGTTTGTTCGCCGCCCTTCTGCCTGACGAAGCCGACCCGGATGCGCGCGTGCGAGTGGCCATGATCGCCTCCGCGATCGGCGGCGTCGTGACGCACCCGCTCGTGGCCGGTATCCCCCACAAGGAGCTGCGGACACAGCTCCTGGAGCTGTCGACGCGATTCCTCGGGTTGGACTAGTCGCCAGGCGCTGAGACCGGAGGCGCTCAGCGGCCGGACGAATACGTCGATTCTGCGGCCCTGGCCGGCCCTGGCCGACGGTGGCCAGGAAGTCAACCGTCGACTATCGCTTTGGTGACCTGCTCGGCCTCGCCCGCCAGAGCTGGATCACCCAGATGGCCAGTGGTCTGGCGGCCAAGGGCTATGGCGAATACCGCCGCAGTGACGCCGCAGCGGTCCGTCAGCTCCAGCGGGGGCCCATGTCGATCGGCCGGCTCGGCACCGCCCTCGGCGTGACCCGACAGGCGGCGCGCAAGGTGGCCGACGGCCTCGAGCGGCGCGGGTTCGCCACGGTGGCTCGTGACGAGGTGGACGCGCGACAGGTCAACGTCGTGCTGACGTCCGAGGGCGACGCATACGCCCCGGGCGGTGCGGGCGGTGATCGAGAAACTCAACCGCGCCGTGACCAGAAAGGTCGATGCGGCCGATCTTGCGGTGGCCGACGCGGTGCTGCGCGCGGTGCTGGCCGATGACCACACCCGGCGCCTTGCCGCGTTCCTGGGTCCGCACCCGCGCTGACGCGAGCGAATCCCAGGGCCGCTATCGGGTCTTCTCCGCCACCACCTCGGCGTCCGGTGTCGCCTCGCCTGCACCGGACGGGTGGAGTATCTGCGCGAGCAATTCGACGCCGTCGACGATGCGCGGGCCGGGTCGAGAGAAGAGGGCGTTGGCGTTGACCGCAACAACGCGGCCCAGATCGGGGAGATCCGGTCGACCCAGGAACGAGGACGCCTGCTCGACGGCACCAGCGAGGTCGTAACCGCAAGGTGTGAAGATCGTGACGTCGATGGACTCGGCGCCGATCTCCTCCCACGTGAGGCGGCGCGAGGGGGTGCGGAACTCGCCAAGGACGGGCTCGCCTCCCGCCGCTTCCACCATTTCGGGCATCCAGTGGCCCCCGTTGAACGGTGGGTCCGGCCATTCCAGGACGAACACCCGCGGCCTCGTCTGGTTGGCGACGCGGTTGCGCACCACCTCCAGTCGCTCGCGGAGGCCGGCGACATATGCCGCCGCCACGTCCTCGGTGCCCGTGGCGCGGCCGACCTGGACGACGCACTCGATCACGTCGTCCAGACCTGCCGGGTCGAGTGAGACGACCTGGGCGCGGCATCCGATGACATCGAGCGCGTCTTCGACCGACCCCGAATCGATTGCGCACACCGCGCACAAGTCCTGAGCCAAGATGACGTCGGGCGCGATCGCACGGATCCGGTCCGCGTCGAGGGTATAGATGGACTCGCCGGCAGCCAACAGCGCGCTCACTTCCGCATCGGTTTCCGCCGCCGTCCGCTGGCCTTCTACGTCGAGCGCGGTGCCCGACACGATCGGCACGCTCCTGGCCGCGTCGGGGTAGTCGCACTCGAAGCTCACGCCGGCCAACTGGTCGCCGAGACCGAGGGCATAGACGATTTCGGTGGCCGACGGCAGCAACGACACGATTTTCATGCCTGCATCATTCCGCAGATCGGTGTCATCGGTCTCGGACCGGCCAATTCCTCGACTGCCGCCGACGCTGCCGGGAAATTGGGTATGGAACTCGTGTGACCATCGTGAAGGAGTCACGGCGCATGCCCCGGCAAGGGATCCCGGGACGGCCAGGAATGCCGCGCGTCCGCCGGAGACGGGTGGTGCTGGTCGTCGGGTGTGCCATCGTCGCCGTGGCGGGACTGACGGCGTGGTTGTGGGAGGACCTGTCGCCCAACCCCGCCGTCTACGTCGTGGGCGACTCGATCACCTATCTCAGCGAGCCCGCGCTTTCCGCCGACCTCTCGAATGCCGGGTATCAGCCGACGATCAGTGCGACGCCGGGGGTGAAGATCGGCCAGTCACAAGCGAAGATCACCGCCCTGGCCCAAAACCAGCCGTGGGCATGGATCATCGAACTGGGGACCAACGACGCGGGGGCACAGGACTCAGTGTGGCCGCAACAGTTCCTGGCCGAATGGTCCCTTGTCTCATCGGCCACGTGCGTGATCTATGTGACGGTGTCCCCTCGAGCCGGACCGGTCGCGCAGCAGATCGATGGGAGCATGCAGCAGCTCGCCGAGGCGCATTCCAACGTGCATCTGCTCGATTGGGGCACCATCGAGTATCAGAATCCGTCCTGGGTGAGCGCCGACGGCGTTCACCCGACCGCTGCGGGTCAGGCAGCGCTCGCCGCGCTCGAAACCCAAGAGCTGCGCCACGCCTGCTGAGTCTCGCGAGGTGGTGCGTACGATGACTCCGTGCCGCGAGCAGGTGAACCCGCCGCACCGGATCCGGTATGGGTCGGCGACATCCGGGTACGGATGCTCACCGCCGACGAATCAACCCGGCTCGGCGATGCGGTCCGGGCCGTCTACGGAGAGACCTATCCCGTGCTCTGGGCCTACGACGCCGACGAGGTGGCGAGGCGGATCTCGAACGGCCTGCTGATATCGGCGATCGCCGAGACCACCGACGGCGAGCTGTTGTGTCACTCAGGTCTCGTCCTGGCCGATCCCGATGACGTCGTCGGGCACGCCGGGCAGGCGCTGACGCTGCCGGCGGCCCGTGGCCAGCACATCTTCACCACCGTGAAGCGCTACCTCGTCGAGTGGGTGTCGTCGCGCGGGCTTGTCGGCATGTACAGCGAAGCCACGGCCGCGCATCCCTACAGTCAGAAGGCGCTGCTCGACCTCGGCGGGCACGAGACGGGGTTCTTGCTCGGGTTCATTCCAGAGTCGGTCGACAACAGCGTGTCGGCTCCGAGCTCTGGCCGGCAGTCCGCCGCATTGTTCTTCCTGCGCCTGCGACCGGGCAAAGATCGGATGGTGTATGCGCCGAGCCGACATCGGGGAATCGTCCAGGACACGATCGACGTGTGTCACTTTCGCTCCCGATTGGCGGAGGCCCCGACCCGGACGGAATTGCCGGCACGCGCCGAGCTCCACGTCGAGACGCGACCCGGCGACAACGTCGCCGTGCTGACGGTGCTCCAGGCGGGTGACGATCTGACGGCGAGGGTGGAAGCGGAGCGCTCCCGCTTGTTCGCCGAGGGTGTCGACGCCCTCTACGTGGATCTCCCGCTCGATCAGCCCGAGTCCGCCGATGTGAGCGAGTCCCTCGAGGACCTGAGGCTGACGTACTCGGGAATCTTTCTCAACCACCGGGCGGCTGGCGACGTCCTGCGCCTGCAGAGCTTGCGCAAGGCCACCGCCCTGTCGCACGACGTCGAGGTGGCATCACCCCATGGCGCCGCACTGCTCGAGTACGTGCTGGCGGACATGGAGGCGGCCGGCCAAACCGTGGTGCGCACCCGTGATCATCCGCGAGAGGTTGGCAGGGATGCCTCAACCGCTAGGGAAGTGCCGCTGGTCACGATGCCGTAGGGCATCCCAACCCGCCGATCGCAGTCGACTACGCCGTGGGTCTGTCGGAGCCTTGGCGCGGAGGGAGGGGGAGCGCCGGTGCAATCCCTCCATTGGTCAGCGTCATGCCGTCGCGTCGGACGCTGTGGACATTCGATCCAGTTCGGCGAGGGACGAGTCGAGGCGGCGCGCCAGCGGTCCGTCGGCAGCCAGCCCCTGTGCACTCGCCAGCATCAAGCTCAGGTCGAGCAGCCCGGCCACGACGACGTTGGTGAACTCGGAGATCGACAGGTGCAGTTGCTCCATGTCGCGCGCCAGCTCATCGTGGAGATGGAGGAAGGAACCCATCGCATCGAAGTTCGACGCTCCGCTCGTGGGTGGCTGGTCGTCGGTCGCACCAGCTGGCGTGACCATGTGGTCGATGGCCAGGTGGGCTGCGAAATCCATCAGGCGGAGTTCAAGAGGCGAAATGGGGACGTCGCACCGTCACGCATCGTGACGACCAGCGTTTCAGCGACTCGAACCCTCCAAACCTGCACGGCCACCTCGACAAGGGCCTGGCCGGCCTCCTCAATAGCGGAGGCCTGAAGAACCTCACCGATCAGAGTGCACCAAACTGGACGCTGAGCCAAGCGCTGTCGTTCATCAGCTGGCTGGTCGGTCAGGACATCCTCTCGGTCGCGACGACCTGATCAAGCGGACATGGCTCATCGCCCGACACAAGGAGAAAGGGGGGAGCGCGATGGTGACAACAGACACGACTGAAGTTCAAGATGAGGACCTGGACCACGGTCTCGATCCGGTGCCTCAGCGCTTCTGGCGCCCGATCGGTACCCAGAGGACG
>DASXBZ010000053.1:0-1699 GCA_036491435.1 Acidimicrobiales bacterium | reverse complement strand
GTGGGGGTCGAACATGCCGAGCACGACGCAGTGTGCAACCGGTGCGGTCACGAGCGCCGCTTCCAGGTCTTCGAGTGTGCCGCGGCGTGTCCCGAACGCCACACCGTCGTGCGCTCCGTACTCCCAGATGTCGTAGCCGTCGCGCAGCGGGTCGTCGGGGCGTTCGAACAGGTGCACGTGCACGTCGACCACACAGGGGTCGCTCATTGCGCCGGGCTCACAGAGCCATCGTGGCGAGTGCTGCATAGCCCTGCGCGCCTGCTCGCAGCGAAGAAAGGCTGACGTGCTCGTCCACCTGGTGGGCCATGGACTCGACGCCTACGCCGAAGCCGATCGTGGGAATGCCGCAGAGACCGGCGGCGTAGGACCCGTTGGTGCAGAAGGAGTAGTGCGTTGGCGTCGGATCGAGGCCCACCGAGGAAAGGGCCGACGTGGCGGCCCGCACGAGCGCTGAGTCCTCGGGCGTCCACCAGGCGGCGGCGTACTCGGGGAGGGCGAACCCGCGCCCGGTCCACGTCTCGAACGCAGCCTCGACCAGCGCCACCTCGAGCCCGGGATGCTCGGGCCACCCCGCCCAGGCGCGCCCGGCGGCGTCGACCAACAGGGCGATCACCGACTCGGGTGTCTCGCCCGGGAGGAACCGGCAGTCGAAGCGTGCCGTGACGCTGCCCGGGATGGTGGAGACCGAGGGGTAGGGCTCCGAGTGCACGTCGATGCAATTCAGGTCCCGCCGCCCGAGCCTTGGGTGTGCGGGGTGGTCGATCCGGCCTACCTCAGTGATGAGCGCCGCCATGGCGTGGGCAGCGTTCAGCCCGATGCCGGCGTGGCCGGCGTGGCAGGCCCGGCCGGTGACCAGAACCTCGACCTTGGCCCGCCCGCGCTGTCCGATGCACAGACGCGTGTCATTGGGCTCACTCGTCACGAAGGCGTCGGGTCGGAGCGCGGCGATGGGCTCGGTGAGGGCCCCGCCCTCCATCTTCTCCTCACACACGCTGGCCACCACCACCACACGCGCCGAGAGCTGTGCAACGGCTGCGGCCACGCCCCACACGGCCGCAGCAATGGAGGCCTTCTGGTCACAAATTCCGAGGCCGTAGAGGTTGCCATCTCGTACCTCGCCGCCGAAGGGATCGACGGTCCAGCGGTCCGCGGAGTGCAGGGGAATGGAGTCGATATGTCCGTCGATCATGATCGTCGCCCCGTCATGGGGCCCCAGTGCGCCGACGGCGTTCCCGCTCGCGTCGATCTCCACGGATTCGAATCCGGCATGCGTCATGGCCTCTGTCACCAGCGAGACAGCCGCGCCCTCGGTCCCAGACACGCTGGCCGTCCGGGCCAGATCGGTGGCAAGCTCGACCAGCGCGGCGTCGTTCACCGGGTACCGCGTGCTCATCGGTTCGCCTCTATTGCTCTCGGGTTCTCGGCGCGCCGACCCGGGATAAGGAACCGACCCTGCGGGTCGGCGGCGGCGGCGCCCGCCTCGTAGACAACAGTGCCCCGCACGATCGTCGTGGCGACGACGCCGGCCAGGGTGCTCCCGACGAAGGGAGATTTCCGATGGCGTGTGTGGAGCGTGTCCGGACCGACCACCCAGCGTGCATCGAGGTCCACGAGCGCGAGATCGGCGTCGTAGCCCGGTGCGACGGCGCCCTTGCCGCGGAGCTGGCACAGCGCCGCGGCCGCGGTGCGCAGGCGCACG
>DASXBZ010000052.1:0-17283 GCA_036491435.1 Acidimicrobiales bacterium | reverse complement strand
TAGACGAAGACGTAGAAGAGCGTGGCCGAGATGGCCAGCACCGCCGAGAGCAGGTTGACGGCGAGCCAGAGCTCCACGAACGCCGCCACCTCGAGCGCGAGGGCGAACACCAGGGCCGCGGTGGGCGACATGGCGCCGGTCACGAGCGGGCGGTTCTTGGTCCGGTTCATCAGGCGGTCGATGTCGCGGTCCACCACCATGTTGATGGCGTTGGCCCCGCCGGCGGCCAGGGCCCCACCGGCCAGGGTGGCGACCATGAGCCAGATCGGGGGCAGGCCGCGCTGCGCCACCACCATGGTGGGGAGCGTCGTGACCAGCAGGAGCTCGATGATCCGTGGCTTGGTCAGGGCGACGTAGGCCCCGATGGTCGACCACGACCACGTCGCTCGCCGGCCTGCAAGGACGGGCGCCTCGATGGACATGTCCCCGCAGCCTACGGCGGCGGCTCGCCCGGGACCAGGCCACGGGCGCCGGTACGCTGGGCCGGAGTGTCGCGGCGCCGCACCCCCACCGTCTCCCCCTCGCTGAGCCACCGGCTCGACGTCCTGGCCCTGGTCCTGACGGGCCTCATCGTGGTGACCGGGGCGGCTGTCCGTCTGACCGGCTCCGGCCTCGGCTGCGCCGACTGGCCCGAGTGCTCGGTGGGGCACCTGACCCCGGCGCTGCAGTTCCACGGGCTGGTCGAGTTCGGGAACCGCCTCGTCACGGTCGTCCTCACCGTGGCCGTGATCGCCGCCCTGCTCGGCTCGGTCTTCCGAGCCCCCCGCCGGCGGGACCTCATCTGGCTGAGTGGCGGGCTGGTGGCGGGCGTGGTGGCCCAGGCGGTGCTCGGTGGCATCGTCGTCTACACCAAGCTCAACCCCTACCTGGTCATGGTGCACTTCTTCGCCACCATGCTCCTCCTGGTCGACGCGGTGGTGCTGGTCCACCGCTCCACCCGTGACTACACGCCCGGGTCGGCGCACCTGTTGGTGCCCCGACCGCTGATCCGCCTCTTCTACGGCGTCCTGGCGATCCTGGCCGTCGTGATCGCCGCAGGCACCGCCGTCACCGGGGCCGGTCCGCACGCCGGCGACGCCTCGGGCCAGCAGGTGGCCAAGCGGATCCCGATCGCGCTGCGCGACATGGCCGAGCTCCACTCGAGCCTCGCCCTCCTCCTCATCGGCGTCACCATCGGCCTCGTCGTCGCGCTGCACGTGGCCGACGTACCCGAGCGCGTCCGCCGCGCCGCTCGCATCCTGATGGCCGTCATGGTCGCCCAGGCCGCCGTCGGCTACACGCAGTACTTCACGCACCTGCCGGCGTTGCTCGTCGAGCTCCACCTGCTCGGCGTGACCGCGCTGGTGATCGGGTCCGTGCAGACCTTCCTCGCCTGCACCTACCACGCACCCGAAGCCGTGGCCGCCCCGTCAGTCCGCCGGACCGCTGATGCTGGGGTGCCGATCGGTGTCTCTTAGCAACCTATGCTCGGAGGTTCCGCGTCCGAGGCGCGGCCCCGCCCCCATCGTCTAGCGGCCTAGGACACCGCCCTTTCACGGCGGCAGCACCGGTTCGAATCCGGTTGGGGGTGCTCGCTCGATGCCGGCGGACGCCACCGGGCTCTGCGGTCACAACGACCGGCCCCTCATGGCTCGTGCACCCGGCCCTTGTGTCCGCACGCGCGAGCGACCACTATCTCTTTCGTGAACCAGGCTCAAACCACGGGCAGCGGGAAACCGCTCCCACTCATTTTGGCTCGTGAGCTGGCTTCCAATCTGGCGACGCCGATGTTTCTTCTCGACGTCCACGGCGTGCTGGTGTACTACAACGACGCAGCCGCCCTCCTGATCGGAAAGCCCTTTGCAGAAATGGGCGAGATCCCCGGCGAGGAGTTCGGTGCGGTACTGCAAACCAAGACGCCGGAGGGTGAGTCGCTCCGGCGACGCGACACTCCCGCAGGAATTGCCTTCTTCGAACGGCGTCCCGCCCACTCGCTGCTCGCGGCCACTGCGTACGACGGTATCGAGCGGATCGTGCACGCGACCGCCTATCCGCTCTTCGGGACGAACGGGGAGATGCACGGTGTCGTGTCAGTCTTCTGGCAGGTGTCCGACCAGGTCGATGGCTTCTGATGCACGCGCAAGTGTGGGGCTGCCGTGGTTCGGTCGCTGCGCCGGGCCCTGACACCCTGAAGTACGGCGGAAACACCTCGTGCGTCGAGGTTCGGCTTTCCGGTGGTGAGATCCTGGTTCTCGACGCGGGCACCGGGATACGGCCACTCGGTGTGTCCCTGCAGGGTTCTCCGTGCCGGGAATTGCACATCTTGCTGAGTCACCTCCACCTCGATCACCTCCAGGGCCTCGGCTTCTTCCGGCCGCTCTTCGATCCCGACCTCGAGATCCACCTCTGGGGTCCTCCGTCTCCGGTCCAGCCGTTGTCGGAGCGCATCGCGATGTACCTCTCCCCTCCGCTGTTTCCCGTCCACCTGAACGACGTGCCGGCAACGCTCATATTTCACGACGCACCGGACGAGGCCATCACGATCGGCTCGGCCACCGTGCGAGCAGGGCTGGTCAAGCATCAAGGTCCCACCGTCGGCTACCGGATAGAGGAGCACGGACGCTCGCTCGTGTACCTGCCCGACCACGAGCCCTCGCTCGGAACCCAACTGCGCACCCAGGAATCAGAGTGGATCAGCGGGTACGACATCGCACGTGACGCCGATGTCCTCCTGCACGACGCGCAGTACCGCGACCACGAATACGACGCACATATCGGGTGGGGACACTCCGGAGTCGCCGACGCCATCGTCTTCGCCGAAAAGGCGGGGGTTCGAAACCTGGTGCTGTTCCACCACGACCCGTACCACACCGACGAGGAGCTCGAGTTGGTCCTCGACGAGGCCCGCAAGGTCTGGCCCTTGGACGAGAACAGCGTGAACCTGGCGATGGAAGGCATGACGATCACGTTCGACGAAGAAGGTGTGCAGCTGGCTCCCTGATTGAGTGCCCCACCGCGGCGCTCGGTTCGACAGACCCGCCTTCACTCATCACCTCCTCATGGGCTCGAGGCACGCGTCCCGGGCGCCGTTTTGGCGAGAACCCTGCGTTGTCTGCGACCGACCGGTCGATCCGTTGACAATGCGGACAATTCCCGTCTCCGCGCCATCCGACCACCCCGACGGCTCCGGACAAAGAGTGGAGAACGGAGGGTGTACATGGACCCTGATCGCAGCGAAGACACCGAGGCACAACCCGGTTGGCGAGCGGGGCTGAGCCGTCGAACGTTCCTACAGCGCGGCACGTTCACCGCCGCTGCGGTCGCCGTGGCGAGCAGCGTTCCGGGCGTCTCGTCGCTCGTCGCGAGCACCGCTGCCGACGCGCCGGCGGTCGACACCGGGATCAGCGACGCGGCGGATGAGGCCGGTCCTCTTACCGAACCGCTGGTCGCGCACGTCAAGGACCTCAGCACCGGCGAGATCAGCCTGTTCCAGGGAGAGAACGAGGTCGTCGTGAAATCTCCCGCGCTCGCCCGCGGCCTGATGACCGCCGCCCGTCGATAACCGATAGCCGCAACTGCAGCCCCCCAATCAGCAACAAACCATCCAGGAGGAACACCATGTCGTCACACCGCGAAGCCCCCGAAATCTCGAAGGATCCCGTCGCCGACAGCACCGACCTGTATGCCTTCATGAGCCCCGACCAGCCCGGGACCGTGACCCTCATCGCGAACTACATCCCACTCGAGGCGCCGGACGGAGGCCCGAACTTCTACGAGTTCGCCGACGACGTGCTCTACTCCATCAACATCGACAACACGGGCGACGGCTTTCCCGACATCAGCTACCAATTCCGATTCACGACCGTCAACAACATCCCTGCGTCGTTCCTCTACAACGACGGGCCGATCACGTCGTTGACACCCCCCTCTCCGTCGTCGAACTGGAACCGTCAGCAGACCTACACGCTTACCCGCGTCGACATGCCGTGGAACCGATGGAGCAAGAAGGGGGGCGAGGTCGTTCTGGGCTCCGGACTGCTGTGCCCGCCGTGCAACATCGGTCCGCTCTCGACCCCGAACTACGCAGCACTTGCGGGCACGGCGATCAACTCTGTCGGAGCCGGGCCTTTCTCGGCCAAGGTGTTCGCCGGCCAGCGCGCCGAAGGTTTCTACGTCGACCTCGGTTCGGTCTTCGACCTGGGCGACCTGCGCGGCTTCGCCGGCCTCCACGCGGGCGGCGGCGGCCCCGGACTGATGAACGGCATGCCCGGCGTCAACTCGACCGCGGATGTCAACGTCCACACGCTTGCGCTGCAGATCCCGGTCGACCAACTCACCCGCTCGACCCCGTCGGGCGCAGGCGATCCCGCCGCCGTCATCGGCGTGTGGACGACCGCGAGTCGCCAGAGGGTGCGCGTGCGAGGAAACGGGCAGGCTGACCACGGACAGGACTTCGGCAGCGGTCCGTGGACCCAGGTGTCCCGCCTCGGCAATCCGCTGACGAACGAGCTCCTCATCGGTATCGGGGACAAGGACCGGTGGAACGCCCTACCACCGACGTCCGACGGCGGCCCGTTCCTCGAGTACTTCGCCACGCCGCTCCTGCCCAAACTGCTGCCGTCGCTCTACCCGGGCGTCTTTGGCAACCTGGCCACCTACAACAGCGGCAGCGCGCAGGGCGTGCGGCCGGACATCGAAGCGATCTTCCTGACGGGGATCCCGGCGGGGGTGATCACCCCCGCCCCGAGCTTCACGAATTTCAACGGAACCGGTATCAAGGCGGACATGCTGCGGTTGAACACCGCAATACCCCCGTCGTCGTCCCCGAACAGCCTGGGTCTGCTCGGCCTCGACGCGGCCGGGTGGCCCAACGGTCGCCGCGTCTTCGACGACGTGGCCACGATTGCGCTGCGGGCGGTGGCGGGAGTGACGCTGCAATTCGTCGCGCCGTTCACCCCCGACGGCGCGGCCGGGATCGTCGACTTCGGGCTCGAAACCGGGGACACGCCGACGACAGGGGAACCGGGCACCGACCTCACGGCAAAGGGCACAGAGAACTACCTCAGCAGCTTTCCGTACCTCGGCACGCCCTACAGCGGCTACTCGAACCCGTCCGTAACCCCCGCATCGGTCGCGTAGCGCCGTGCACACCCACCATCTCACCGCGCCCAGTGAAGAAGGGAGCGTTGTCGTCGACATCGGCGGCAACGTCGGCGCCGCGATCGTCAGCACCCCGGCGTCGCTCGTCGGCTCCGAGATCGAGATCCGTCGTTGCGGCACCCTCTGGGACGGTACGCATGTTGCGATCCGGGAACGGCACGTCTCGGGAGGGGTCCTGCACGCGGCGCTCTTCTCGGGTCTGGAATTCGGGAAGTACGAGGTGCGGCTCCGAGACGACGAGGCCAGCCCTGTGGCGACCCTGACCGTGGCGGGTGGTCGCGTGAGTGCGGCGCGCCTCCCGTGTCCGTGAGCGGAGCGGTCCGAGCGTTCCACTCAGCGCGCACTATCGAGGCTCACCCGCTGCCCTACCTAGGGGCACCCACCCGGAGTGACCGAGACGGCGACCTGCAGCGGTTGCCCGACGGTCTGGACAGCCAGGTGCGTGTCGCCGGGTTTCGACGTGATCTTGCCGCCGCGCACCGCGGCGCACCAGCCAGAGGCGTAGTGCTGCGAGGCCGCTATGTCGATCACGGTCGACGAACCCTGGGCCGCCACGCTCGGCGTGTAGATCATGCTGAACGCACCCGTGAACGGGTTGAACAGGAACGACTGGGGGTTGCCGGCGGTCTCTTGCGGATAGGTCCGCGACAGGACCTGGACGATGGGTGAATAGGTCCCGTCGGGCAAGACCAGGGCCTCGGCCGACGAGCCCGTGGGATCGGCGTAGTACTTCCACGCCCAATACGCCCATCCGACCTCGTTGATGCCGGCCCACTCCGTGTCGAAGCCGACCATGGGGACGCTCGTCGTGGCACCGAATTCACTCATGAAGATGGCGGGACCGTTGGGCTGGGACGCCGAGCTCATCGAGAGACGCGTCACGTCCTGCTCGGCCGCCATGGTCTCTTCCGCCTGCAGACAGCGCAGCAGGTTGGTCGGATCACCGGTCACCGGGCTGCGGTCGCCGCAATAGTCGTGGAAGTTGAAGACGATGCGTTTGAAGGGCAACGGCCCGAGCTGCGAGGGAATGTTCCCGCCGGTCACCCAATAGATGTCGGGCTCCAAGAAGATCAGGTGACGGTGGTCCGCCGCCTGGATCGAGGGGATGACCCCCTCGGCCGGTACATCAGACGGGCACGTGAGCTGGGTCGTCCCGTTGGCCAAGAGACTCTCGTGCGCCCGGCCCGTGTAGAAGCACTGGAGGTTGCTGGTGAAGGTCGACCCGTCGGCCAGGGTCGTCGCCGTCTCGAACGGCTCGTTGTACGGGTCATAGCCGACCACCCACGGGTTGTTCTTGAAGTAGTTCGCCACGGTCTGCCACACGAGGTCGAGCTGGCCTTGGAGGTTGCCCACCACGTCGTTGTTCCAGAAGTGCCCGACCGCCGTCTCCAACGTCGGGTTCCCGTAGTTGTTCGACCAGCGGCCGCCCAGCGGCACGATCGGCACGTTGTTCGTGCACACCGCCCAGTTGGGCGCTCCCTCGCCGCGGAAGTTCGTGTTGTAGACGTCCTGATGCATGTCGAGCAGTGTGTAGACGCCGTGACGCGCCAACAGGTTGACGGTTGCCGCGACGTGGCGCAGATAGCTCAGCGCAATCGCCTTGTTGAACTCGTGGGGATCCCCCGGGGTGCCGGGCGTACAGACGCTCGGTTGGTTCGGCCCCCCAGTCCCCGGTTCGAGCCCCTGCCACTCGATGCCGAGCCGCACCATGTTGAACCCAAGGCTCTGGATCCGAGCGGCGTCGGAGTTGTCGAAATTCCACGCCTGGCCGGCATCCGGATAGGCGATGTAGGGCGCGTGCTTGTAGACCACGTTGACGCCGTGGAGCATCACGACGCGGCCGTGCGAGTCGTAGATGTACGGGCCGCCGGGCGAGCTCATGAACGTCGGGACGCCGGGTCCCACGCTGGGCGCACTCGCTCCGGAGCTGTGTTGGTAGTTGACCCCGGAGCCGGTCAGCATCTCGATATGGGGGCTCAGCGCGTTGAGGCTGGGTTGGTTCAGCACGTGGTGACGGACGGGCGTGGTCGACGTCGTGGTCGATCCGCCGGCGACGGTGCTCGTGGTCGTGGTCGTGGTCGTTGTCGTGGTCGGCTGGGCGAACGCGGCCGAAGTCGACAGCGACAGCAGGACCGAGCACACAGCCACCGCGGCGACGCCCGCCGCGACCCAAGGCCGAGGCACGGGGCGCGAGCGTCGAGACCCAGACCGCCAAGAGTTCATGTGTGCCCCCGAGTGCGCCGGACCGTGCTGCGGAGACTGTAACGGAGCGGGAGCAGAAGATCGCTGATTCACGGCGACACGACGGACAGTTGAGGCGGCCTCGAGCCGCCGCACTGAAGGATCAGATCAACAGACCGTGACGTCGGCGCCGGAAGAGGTCCGCAGACGTGAGGAGGTCCGCCTGCATGGAGGTCTGGCTCTCCAAGAGCTCGTCCACCCACAACATCTGGAGGGCGGTGTGCACGCGGTCCGGGCGTTTCCGGGCTCGCACCTCGTCGAACGCACTGCGCAAGACGTGGTGCAACGTCTCGGTCTGAGGAGAAGGCAGCGCCAATTCGGCGCGACGATCCGCCAAGAGGTCGCCGAACTGTTGGTACCAGCGGTGCGTCTCGGCGTAGGAATCGCGCAGGACGGCCTCCGCCACGGCGATCGCCTCCACCTCGGGCAAGCCGTCCGCTGGCGGCTCCACCCGAAGGGTCCCGAGGGTGTACGCGGCGAGCCGAAGCCGGTTCGACCCCGTGAAGAGCCTGGCGACCGTATCGACGGGCACGACCTTGGCGCCGCGCTCCGTGAAGAATTGCCGAGTGACGTCGTCCAACAAGAGGTACGCGCGGTACGACTCTCCTGCGCTCGCCCCCGTGTCGACGAACTTCGAGGTCATGGTGAGGCGGTCCACCGCGTCCGCCAAATAGGCCGAGCTGGCGAGGAAGGCGTCGGACATGGCTCTCCCGAGCGCGGCGGTCGCGCCTCGTGGCCAGAACAGGAGCCCGATCACGACGCTGACGCCGCAACCGATCGCCACGTCCTCGACCCTGGTGAGGCCGACCCTCCAGCCCGCCGGCTGAATGATGTTGAACAAGATGATCACGACCAGCGTGAACCCCGCCTGCCCGGCAACGAAGGAGATCATCGAGGGTGCCGTCCCGGCAACGAGGACCGCCAACGGAAGCAGCACCCAGAGCAGGACGGTGTGGTCGGCGACGCCCAACATGATGGCCGCGCCCACGATGAACCCGATCGTCGTGCCGCCGATGGCACGCAATGCCGTCGCGCCGGTGCCGAGTGCGTTGGAACGCAACACGGACAACGCCCCGAGCACGACCCAGAAGCCGTGCGACACGTTGGTCATCTCGACGATGAGGACAGCGAGCGCGAGCCCCGCCGCGCCACGGACCGCGTTGCGAAACCACACGGAACGCAAGGAAAGGTGCGAGACGAGTCGGTGGCCGACGTGGTGGGCCGCCCATGCGCCCGGCATGCTCCTTGTGCGGCCGCTCGCCGGTTCTGCGCCCGCCGCCTCGAGCGCGGCGTCCGCGACCATGCCCACCGCCATCCCGAGGGCGCGTGCATGAAAACCGGGGTCCAACCAACCGCCGGCCGTCCCGTTGTCCTGACCTGCGCCCCCCTCGGGGGTCAACAAACCGGACTCCTCTTCAACCACCGTGGCCACGTCCGCGTCCAAATCGGCCTCGATGAGCGCGTCCAGATGGACGGTGGCGTCCTGGACAGCGGCGACGAGACCAGGGTCACTGACAGGGTGGGCCTGGCCGTCGCAGATCAGTCCGGCCGCTTTTCGCATCGTCTCCGCCGACGCCTCGATCACAGCCCTCGCCTCGACGCGCTCCCGGGCGAAGCGCGGATCGGAGAGAAGATTGTCGTCTGCAAGCTGCATGCAGATGCTGGCGACCCACTCGACGCGCCCGACGAGTTTGGACAGCGCAATGGCACTGGCGGCGGCGCCGGTGGGCGGGTAGGGCGTCGCTGAGAACTGGGTACGTAGTCGCGCCAGCGCGTCACTGACCTCCGTGCGCAACGACGGGGTCGCCTCTCCCCGTGCCTGGGCCGAGGCGAGACGGCCGATCGCGTCGGCGGCGTCCGAGAGGCGGCTGCGAAGGTTGTCGTGCCAGGGCGGCGGCCAAATAAGCAGGCAGCCACCGATGGCCCCGACGCCCGCCAAGACCCAACCGAGCAGCCGGTCGCCGATCGCCGACGCCGGCTGTGCCACCGCCACCGGGAGGACGAAGAGCAACAACAGGGCGGTCGAGGCCGTCGCGACCCGCGGCGCCACGATGCCGGCGAACAGCACGACGAAGCCCACCACCGCCATCGACAGCACCGCCGCGACCTTGTGCGTCGACGCCGCGGTGCCGATGGCGATCAACGCGGCTGAGACCGCGAAGAACGTGAAATAGGAAGCGACCCGCGTGCGCACCGGGCCGGTGAACTCGACCAACAGGAGTAAGGAGAACGACCCGAACGCTGCGAAGAGGCCGACCTGGGCGCTCGAGAAGTACACGTGCGCGATGGCGAAGATCAGCGGGATCACGATCGCGGCGCGTACAGATCGCTTCACGACCAGAAGGTTCGGGTCCTTGGCGCGGATCCACCTCACGAGGCCCGTCCGGGGGGCTCCCTTGGTGTCTTCGGATGTGCCGACCTGGGTCATGGGCGTACCGCCATCATCTCGGAGCACCCCAGGGTCGGCAAGCCGTCGCCTCGTCGACCGCCATCAGTCCGCCGGCCCCCGAGCGCCGCCCCGGCTCAGCCCTTTGCCGGCAGCGAGCGGGCGAAGGTCGTGCCGAGCTTGACCCACTTGGAGAGCTGCGGCTTCGTCCGCACGTCGACGCTGTCGACCCGCAGCCACCCGGGCATGGCGCGGTCCCGCATGACGGCGACCGACGCTTTGGTCGTGGCGACGAGCTTGTCCGACTGCTCGGGGCCCACCCGCACCAAGATGCCGCCCTGGCCGCTCGCCGCGATCGCCATGTTCCCACCGATAAGGAACGCGAGGCCGCCGAACATCTTCTTCTCGCTCAGGCCCTTCTCCTTTGCCACGAGCTCGCGGATCCGCGCCGCCAGGTCTTCGTCGTAGGCCACGGGCCAAGCGTAGGCAGGCGCAGTGTTTTGGGTGTCCGCCGAGCCCGCCCGCCGGGACGATTCCGGCGGTGTCCCCTCGGCGGCGTCAGCCAGGAGGCCGCGCGTACGCCTCTGTGGCGGGTGTCAGGTCGAAGTACTCGCGCCAGGCGCGGATTTTGCCGTCGTGCATCTCGAAGACGCCGGTGATGGGAAGCGTCACCGGGTGGCCGTTGAGCACGATGCGGTCGGTGCGCTCGTTCATCACCACGTCGGAGGAGGCGATCTGGTGGTGGACCTCGAGGCGGCCGGGCTTCGTGCGCTCGAAGCCCCGGACCCATTCGGCGATGGCCCGCTTCCCCTCGATCGGGCTGAGCGGCATCGAGTAGTACACGGCGTCGTCGGTGAAGCAGCCGATGATGAAGTCGGAGTCGCGCCGTTCCCACGCGGCGATGAAGTCGCGGACGAGTCGGTCGTTGGCGGCGGCGGCGTCTGAGTCGTCCGGCGTCATCGGGGCGACTCTAGTGAGGGGCGGTCCGCCTCACTCCATCTCGGCGAGGATCTCGCGGCAGCGTTTGGCGTCGCCGGCCAACTTGGTCTGGAACGCCTCCATGCGGGCCAGCTTGTCGGTCAGCTGCTTGGCCAACGACTCGTTCAGGTCCGCGGCCTCCTGGAGCATGGCCTTCTGCACGGCGCGGGCTTTGGTTGTCGTGTCGCCCTTGTTGGCGCGGTAGGTGGCCTTGACCTCATCGAGGCGGGTCTCCAGGGTGAGGAACTCGCGGATCTCGTCGAGGTTCATGCCCAGCACCTCGCGCAACTCCAGGATGCGCTCGAGGTGGGCCAGGTCGTCGAGCGTGTAGCGGCGCTCGCCGCCCGCCGTGTAGAGCGACGGCGTGAGCAGGCCGAGCTCCTCGTAGTAGCGCAGCGTGCGGGCGGAGACACCCACCCGCGTGGCGGCATCGCTGATGCGGATGCCGGCCTCGGTGGCGTCGGTCGGGGCGTCGACCCTCTTGGTCTCGTCGGTCACAGGCATGTCATTCCACCAACAACGGCTCGGTCTCGGCGACCGCCTCCTGGGCGGGCACACGCTCATACTCCCCCTCCGGCGAGGTCCCGGTGGTGGACGGGGCGTCCGTGCCCGGCTCGACGTAGTGGTACTTGCCGCCCCGGAGCATCGAGGCGAAGGCGCCGAGCAGGCACACCGCCGCCGCGAAGGCGAACGCTTCGGTCAGCCCGTCCGAGAAGGCGGGCGAGATGAGGTGGGGGAAGAACTGGTGGCTGGTCAGATAGGCCGCCGTGGCATGGGGCAGATGCGAGAGCGTCGCCGGGCCGAGCAGCGTCTGCACCGGGTTGTAGCCGAGGAAGGCCGCGAAGAGGCTGCCGACCGGCGGCAGGTGTGAGACCCGCGTGGCCACGGCCGGGCTGACGCCCTGGGCGGTGAGGCCGTGGAAGAGCGCGGAGGGGAGCGTCGAGGCGAGCCCGAGGATCATCAGCGTGAAGAAGATCCCGATGGACAGCACCTGCGCCGACGAGTTGAAGGTGCCGGCCATGCCCGCGCCAGCGCCGCGCTGGGAGGCGGGGAGGCTGTTCATGATGCCGGTTTGGTTCGGTGCGATGAACATCCCCATGCCGACCGAGTTCAAGAAGATCAGCGCCGCGAACGCAGGGTAGGCGAAGTTCACCGGCAACTCGATCAACGCGACAAAGGTCAACGCGACGAGGACGAGCCCGCCGGTGGCGAACGGCCGCGCGCCGTAACGGTCGGCCAGGAGTCCGCTGATGGGGCCAGCCAGGAGCAGGCCGACCGTCAAGGGGATCATGTAGATGCCCGCCCACAACGGCGTCTGCTCGAAGCTGTAGCCGTGCAGGGGGAGCCAGATCCCCTGCAGCCAGATGATGAGCATGAACATCAAGCCGCCCCGGCTCAGCGAGGCGAGGAAGCTGGCGACGTTGCCCGCCGTGAAGGCCCGGATGCGGAACAGCGTGAGGCGGAACATCGGGTGCGCGACTTTGGTCTCGATGATCCCGAACGCGATGAGGATGGCGATGCCGCCGAAGATCTCGGCGAGGACCCACGGGCTGGTCCAGCCCATGGTGTGCCCGCCGTAGGGGAGCAGGCCGTAGGTGATGCCGACGAGGATCAGGATCAGCCCGACGGCGAACGTGATGTTGCCCAGCCAGTCGATCTTGGCCGGCGTGCGCACGCCCCGCTCTTCGAGCTTCAGGTAGGCCCACAACGTGCCCAGCACGCCGACCGGGACGGATACGAGGAAGACGAGACGCCACTCCACCGGGGCGAGCAGCCCGCCGAGGACGAGCCCGATGAACGAGCCGGCCACGGCGGCGACGTTGTTGATGCCGAGCCCGAGGCCGCGTTGGTCGGCCGGGAACGCGTCGGTGATGATCGCGGACGAGTTGGCGAAGAGCATGGCGCCGCCGACGCCTTGACCGATGCGCATGGCGATGAGCCAGATGGCGCCGGCGCTGCCGGTGAGGGGCGTGACCGCGAGGAGGATGCTGAACGCGGTGAACACCGCGAAGCCGAGGTTGAAGATCTTGACGCGGCCGAACATGTCGCCGACACGGCCGAGGGTGACGACGAGCACGGCCAGGACGACCATGAAGCCCATCAGCATCCAGAGCAGGTAGCCGGTGTTGCCCGGCGTGAGGGGGCTGAGGTTGATGCCGCGGAAGATGGCGGGCAGCGAGATCAGCACGATCGATTGGTTGATGAACACCATCAGCGTGCCGATCGTGACGGTGGAGAGCGCGATCCAGCGGTACGGGGAGTGGTCGGTGGTGGTGGGGTGCGCCGAGCCGTTGCCGTTCGCGGCGTGGCCGTTGGCGGACGCGGTGAGTGCGGCGGGACGGGCCATTCCGAAAAGTTTAACGTTAACGTCAGAGTAATGAATCGGGCCCGGCGGAAAAGCTCCCGACCTCCGACAATGGGCCCGGCGGGGGCGGCGGGGCGGCTCCGCCGCTAGGCGGGAGGCGGTGGCGGCGCGACGAGCGCGGCCTCGAAGACGGCGGCGACGTCGGACGAATAGGCGATGGCGGTCTGGCTGCCGAGCTGGGTGACCGACATCAGGACCGAGAGCATGAGGGCGATGATCCCGTTGGCGACGACGGCCGGATCGATGTCGGGGCGCACCGTGCCGGCGACCTGGCCGTCCCGGAGCAGATCGGTGCAGGCCTTGCGCAGCTCGCTGAGGGCCGGCATCTCGAGGACTCGTGGCGTGAACTCGGGCTCGAGACCCGCCAGCAGGCGTCGGGCCAGCGGATGGCGTTCGACCGCCGCGACCAGGGTGAAGAGCAGCACCTCCTGCCACCGGCCGATGTCGGTGCCCGCCGGCCCGAGCGTCGAGGCAACGCCCTCCTCAATCACCGCGGCGGCATCCTCGTCGACGGCCGCGAAGAAGAGCGCCTCTTTGTTGGGGAAGTAGGCGTAGGCGACGGTGCCGCCGACGCCGGCGTCGCGGGCGATATCGGCGACCGAGGTGGCGCGGTAACCGTCGCGCCCGAATCGAGCAACGGCGGCCTGGAGGATGGCCCGGCGGGTCTGGGCGCCCTTCGTCTCCGGAGCCGGTTCTGCCTGGTCTGCCTGGTCAGGAGCCGTTGCCATCTGTGCTTGCTCTCCGCTAAAATGAGTAATTGAGAGATTCTTTCAAATAGTCTACCATAGAGGGTGTTCGCCGAGCGGGAGGCAATCGAGCAATGGCACAGGCCGCGACCGTCAGCAGGACCGAGACCAAGGCGCAGTCGAGCAACCCGGACAACACGGTCCCGACGCGCCGGATGGATTTCGAGGCGTCCATGCGGGACCTGCCCAAGCACTTCGCCCGGGACGGCGACCTGATCGGCAGCCACGTGACGATGGCCCTGTCATCTGTGTTCCCCGACGGCGAGGACTACTTCGTGCGGTCGGTGCGGAAGTATCGAGACAAGGTGACCGACCCCGCGCTCAAGCGGCAGGTCGCCGGCTTCATCGGCCAGGAGTCCGTGCACGGGCGTGAACACCGCGTCTTCAACGACCGCCTCGCCGAGCTCGGCTACCCGGCCAAGGAGTACGAGGCGGTGACCCGTGTCGGTCTGAAGATCCGCGAGAAGATCCTGCCGGCCAAGTCCAACCTGGCCGCCACGGCGGCGCTCGAGCACTTCACCGCGACGCTCGCCGAACTCGTGCTGACGAGCGAGGAGATCCGCGACCTGATGGGCGCCGACGCCGTGCGCGACCTGTTCGTCTGGCACGCGCTGGAGGAGTCCGAGCACAAGGCCGTCGCCTTCGACGTCTACAAGGCGGTCGGTGGCGGCGAGCGCCTGCGGGTGTGGACGATGAACTTCTTCCGCTTCGGCTTCGTGGTCGGTATCGGCTTCGCGGTCCTGTTGTCGCTGCTGCGCGACCGGGCGACCTACAAGCGGGGTGTGCTGCGCAATTCGTGGAAGCGCTGGAAGACCTCCCCGGTCATGAACCCGGCCGTGTGGCGCCAGCTCAAGGACTACAACCGGCCCGATTTCCACCCGAACGACAGCGACACGACCGAGCTCGTGGCAACCTGGCGGGCGGAGCTCTTCGGGGAGAACGGGACGTTGAACGACAAGCTGACGTCGGGGAAGGCCGCCTGATGGCCGAGCCGGTTGTCACCAGGGAGGGCGGGCACCTGGACGTGCTCGTCGTCGGCGCCGGGCTCTCGGGCGTCGGCGCCGGCCACTACCTGCAGACCGAGTGCCCCTGGGCGTCGTACGCGATCTTCGAGGCCCGTGACGCCATCGGGGGCACGTGGGACCTGTTCCGCTACCCGGGCATCCGCTCGGACTCGGACATGCACACGCTCGGGTACTCGTTCCGGCCCTGGGACGGTGCGAAGTCGATCGCCGACGGCGCGTCGATCCTGCAGTACATCAAGGACACGGCGGCCGAGTCGGGCGTCGAACGCCACATCCGCTTCAACCACAAGGTCATCGCAGCGAACTGGTCGAGCGAGGAGTCGCGCTGGCAGATCACGGCGGAGCGGACCGACACGGGCGAGCAGCTGCACCTGACCGCCGGGTTCCTCTTCAGCTGCAGCGGCTACTACCGCTACGACCACGGCTACCAGCCCGACTTCGCGGGCTTGGCCGACTACGCCGGCATCCTCGTGCACCCGCAGGCGTGGCCCGAGCGCCTCGACGTCACAGGCAAGCGTGTCGTCGTCATCGGCAGCGGCGCGACGGCCGTCACGCTGGTGCCCGCGCTCGCCCGTTCGGCCGCGCACGTGACGATGTTGCAACGATCCCCCACCTACATCGCCTCGCTGCCCGAGCGGAGCCCCGCCGCCAAGGTGTTCCGCGCCCTGCTGCCGGCCCAGAAGGCCGGGACGGCGACGAAGTGGTTCCACGCGCTGATGACGCAGGGCTTCTACCGGGTGTGCCGGCGGTATCCCAAGCAGATGCGGCGCCTATTGACGCGGGGCGTGAAGCGCCAGCTACCGCCGGGTTTCGACGTGGCGACGCACTTCACGCCGAAGTACAACCCGTGGGACGAGCGCTTCTGCGCAGTGCCCAACGGCGACCTCTTCGCGGCGATCCGCGACGGCTCGGCGTCGGTGGTGACCGACCACATCGAGCGCTTCACCGAGAAGGGCGTGCGGCTGGAGTCGGGCGCCGAGCTCGAGGCCGACGTGGTCGTGACGGCGACCGGCCTGCAGCTGTTGTTCCTCGGTGGCATCAACGTGTCGGTGGACGGTGCGACGCTCGACCCCGCCGACCACCTGACGTACAAGGGCATGATGCTCGAGGGCGTGCCGAACCTGGCGGTCGCCATGGGCTACACGAACGCGTCGTGGACGCTCAAGTGCGACCTCACCTGCGACTACGTGTGCCGGCTGCTCAACCACATGCACGAGCACGGGTTGCGCGAGTGCGTGGCGCGCAACACCGGCGACACCGTCGTCGACGGCACGATGCTCGGGCTGACGTCGGGGTACATCCAGCGGTCGGCGCACCTGCTCCCGAAACAGGGGGCGAGCTATCCCTGGAAGGTGCACCAGAGCTACCTGCGGGACTACCGGGCGCTCAAGATGACGTCGGTCGACGACGGCTACATGGCCTTCGGCGCCGGCCCGGCGCCCCGTGCCGCCGACGAGCTCACCGTGGCGGTGTCCTGACATGCGCGACTTCCACGGGCGCGTGGCGGCCATCACGGGGGCGGGATCGGGCATCGGGCGTGCCCTGGCCAACGAACTGGCGCAGCGCGGGGCCCACCTGGCGCTCGCCGACATCGACGACGCCGGCCTCGCCGAGACCGTGGCGCTCTGCGAGGGCCGTGGCGTCAAGATCACCTCGCAGCACGTCGACGTGTCAGACCGCGTCGCCGTGGAGGCCTGGGCCGCGCAGGTCGTGGCCGACCACGGCCAGGTCAACCTCATCGTCAACAACGCCGGCGTCGCGCTCGGTGCGACGATCGAGTCGGTGTCCTACGAGGACTTCGAGTGGCTCTTCGGCATCAACTTCTGGGGCGTCGTGTACGGGACCAAGGCGTTCCTGCCCCACCTCAAGGCCTCGGGCGAGGGCCACGTGGTCAACATCTCCAGCGTCTTCGGCCTCATCAGCGTGCCGTCGCAGTCGGCCTACAACGCGGCGAAGTTCGCCGTGCGCGGCTTCACCGACGCGCTGCGCATGGAGCTCGAGATCGAGGCGGCGCCGGTGTCGGTGACCACCATCCACCCCGGCGGCATCAAGACCAACATCGCCAAGAACGCCCGTGTCGACCCGAGCCTCGAGGAGATGATGGGCGACCCGGAGAAGGCCCGGCGCGACTTCGAAAGGGCCTTCGTCACGAGCCCGGAGAAGGCGGCCCGCCAGATCGTGACCGCCGTGCAACGGGACCGGCGCCGGGCGCTCATCGGCCCCGACGCCAAGGTGATCGACTTCGTGTCGCGGCTGCCGGCCGGGCTGTACCAGCGCATCGTGGAGATGGGCGGGAAGGCCGCACGGCGCGGCGGCTGACCGTCGCCGGTCGCTAGAGGTACTCGCGGCGGCGCATCCACATCAGGACGAACCAGCCGATGATCGGTGGCAGGTACGCGGTGA
>DASXBZ010000051.1:0-56552 GCA_036491435.1 Acidimicrobiales bacterium | reverse complement strand
CTGATCAACGACTGCGCGGTGTGCCGCGACACGAGGGCCAAGGACGGAACGAGCGCGGGCGCCACCGAGCCGTTTTATGTGGAGGTGTCGGACTGGCGCACCGCCACCGGCCTGAGCCACCGCGAGTGTCTCGCGGCCGAGTTCGCCGAGCGCTTCGCCATCGACCACCTCGCAATGGATGACGACCTCTGGACGCGGCTCCACGACGCGTACTCAGAAGACGAGCTGGCGGACCTGACGATCTGCTGCGGCTGCTTCCTCGGCATGGGCCGGACCCTGGCCGTCGTCGGCGTGCGCGCCCCCGACGAGCGCATCCTGGTCTGAATCAGCCGACTCAAAGGCGGTAGGCCGTCGCCCCCGCCCGGTCGTCCGCCCTTCGGTCAGCCCTCAGGGACGTCGTCGCCCGCGGCGAAGGCCTCGACCATGGCCTGGGCCACGTCGTCGTGGTACTGCACCGGCGGCGACTTCATGAAGTAAGCGGAGGGCCCCAGCAGGGGGCCGCCGACACCCCGGTCCAGAGCCAACTTGGCGCACCGCACCGCGTCGATGATCACGCCCGCCGAGTTCGGTGAGTCCCACACCTCGAGCTTGAGCTCCAGGTTCAAGGGCACGTCGCCGAAGTTGCGGCCCTCCATGCGGATGTAGGCCCACTTGCGGTCCTTCAGCCACGGGACGTGGTCGGACGGGCCCACGTGGACGTCGTCGGCGTCGAGCACGTTGTCCTCGATCTGGCTCGTGACCGCCTGGGTCTTCGAGACCTTCTTCGACTCCAGCCGCTCCCGCTCGAGCATGTTCTTGAAGTCCATGTTGCCGCCGAAGTTGAGCTGGTACGTGTGGTCCAGCGCCAGACCCCTGTCCTCGAAGAGCCGGGTCAGGATCCGGTGGACGATCGTCGAGCCAACCTGCGACTTGATGTCGTCGCCCACGATCGGCACGCCCGCGTTGGCGAACTTGGCCGCCCACTCGGGGTCCGAGGCGATGAACACGGGGATCGCGTTCACAAAAGCGACCCCGGCGTCGAGGCACGCCTGCGCGTAGTGGCGCTGTGCCTGCTCCGAGCCCACGGGCAGGTACGACACGAGCACGTCCGCCCGGGCCTCGCGCAGCGCCGCCGCCACGTCGACCGGCTCGGCCGGGGACTCGTCGACGACCTCTTTGTAGTACTTGCCCAGGCCGTCGAGCGTCGGGCCCCGCAGCACCGTCACGCCGAGCTCGCCGACCTCGGCGAAGCGCACGGTGTTGTTGTGGCCGGCGTGGATCGCCTTGCCCAGGTCGGTGCCGACCTTGGCCTGGTCGACGTCGAACGCCACCACCGGTACCACGTCACGGATGTGGTAGCCGCCGAGGTCGACGTGCATCAGTCCCGGCACCGTCTCGGTCGGGTCCGCGTCCTTGTAATACGAGAGGCCCTGGACGAGCGAGCTGGCGCAGTTGCCGACACCGGCGATCGCGAGGCGGATGGGGGTGCGCATTGGTATGTCTCCTTCGTTTCCTTCGATTTCGGTCAGCCCACCGGCTCGGATCGCACGTCGGCCAGCGCCGCACGCTCGGAGGCGATGAGAGAGTCGAGCCAGTTGATGTCCCGTGACACGCCGTCGGCGGTGTGCTCGACCACGGAACGGGCGTAGGGATCGAGATCCGGTCGGGCCCCCGACTCGGTCTCCCCCAGCCGCTGCATCAGCACGGCCCGCCGCCGCTCCAGCAACGCCAGCCGGGCCGACGGCGCCAGGTGCCGGGCGAAGGCCAGGCGCAACGAGAAGCTGCGGGCGTCGTCGGCCGCGCCGCCGTCCGCCAGGAGCTCGGTGAAGAGCTGCCGCCCGGCGTCGGTGATGCGGTACACCTTCTTGCCCCTGCGTGAGCGGGTTCCCGGAGACCGGCGCGCCCGCAGCACGGCGAGTTCTCCGGACAACGACCCCGTCGGTGGCGCCGCAGCCGTCGTGCGGGGGCCGGGGGCCGTTCCACCGTCGGTCGCGACAACGGCGCCGGACTTCTCGAGCCGGGTCAGGGCGGGGTAGATGGATCCGAACGAGACGTTGGCGAGCAGGCCCAGGTGGTCCCGGAGCTGCCGCCGGATTTCGTACCCGTGGAGATCACGTTCTTCGAGCAGGCCCAGAATGGCCATGTCCAACATTGCGGACCATTATATCGATTCGATATAGCGAAGTACAGAAACCTGTCGCGGAACGATCGCACGATGGCCCCGATCGTGCCTACGGAGGTCTGGATTTGTGCCTGGAATGGGCGCCGACCCGAGGCACGAGGGGTAGCCTGGCCGCCGTGTCTGTCACCTCGGAGCCGAGGTCGTCCTCCCGGGCCGTGAGCCCTGACGTCACCGCCCAGGTGGAGTACCGCATCGTCCGGAATGGCCTCGTCCGGGAGGTGGAGCGGGGCAAGGTCCAGAAGATCGACGTCTGCGACGCCCATCCCGAGCTCCTGCGGGCGGCCCGCAACGTGGGGCGGCCGACCAAAGAGGTCTGCCCGATCTGCGACGACGGACGGCTGGTGACGGTGACCTTCGTGTTCGGGGCCAAGCTTCCTCCGGGGGGTCGTTGTCCGGGAACGGTCGCCGAGCTCAAGGCGCTGTGCCGGCGACCCGAGCCCGTGCTCTGTTACGAGGTCGAGGTCTGCCCGGCGTGCGCGTGGCATCACCTCATGAGGAAGTACCCCGCCGGCGGAGAGTCCGGCGGTCGGGGGCGGCGGACACGACAAGCGTCTTCGACGAAGCAGAAATAAGCGGAGGCGCGACATGAGCGACCTGCCCAAGCCGACGGTCCCGAACCTGCGGGCGCGCAAGCGGCGTGACGGCGGCGTGCCGATCGTGATGGTGACCGCGTACGACGAGCCCGGGGCGCGGATCGTGAGCGAGGCGGGGGCCGACATCATCTTGGTCGGCGACTCGGTGGCGAACACCGTGCTCGGCTACGAGGACACGCTGCACGTCGACATCGACGTGATGGCGCACCACACCGCCGCGGTGGCTCGCGCCAAGCCCCGGTCGCTGATCCTCGGCGACATGCCGTGGATGAGCTACCACGTATCGGCGGAGGAGGCGGTGCGCAATGCGGCGAAGCTCGTGCGCGCGGGCGCACAGGCCGTGAAGCTCGAGGGCGGGCGCGCCAGGTTGGGCGTGGTCGAGGCGATCATCCGGGCCGAGATCCCGGTGATGGGTCATCTCGGTCTGACGCCGCAGTCCGTGCTGGCGATGGGCTACCGAGTCCAGGGCAAGTCGGTCGATGCCGCGACGGCGTTGTTGGACGCGGCGAAGGCGCTCGAGGCAGCGGGGTGCTTCGGCTTCGTGCTTGAGGGCGTTCCCGACGTGGTGGGGGCGGCGGCGACGGAGGCGCTCGACGTTCCGACGATCGGCATCGGGGCGGGGCCGTCGTGCGACGGGCAGGTCCTGGTCTTTCATGATTTGTTGGGTCTCGGTGACCCGGGTCGGCCGGTGGCGAAGTTCGTCCGTCAATACGCGGAGTTGGGGCGGCTGGCGACGGAGGCGGTGGCTTCGTTCGCCGACGACGTGCGGAGTGGGGCCTTCCCAGGGGAGGCGGAGACGTATCACGGGCCCGAGGGCCTGGGCGACGCCCTGATGTCCTGACGGCTTCGCCTGCGGGCGGGGCCGGAGGGCGGCTCGGCTAGCATGATCAGCCACAACACACCCTGCTCCTGACCGTCAGGGGCCCGGGACACCCGGTCCAGAGGGAGGTACGCCGCATATGCGGCCTTACGAAGTCATGGCCATCTTCGAGGCCACCACGGAACCCAGCGTGATCCAGGGCGAGCTCGACCGCGCCCTCGAGGTGATCCGATCGAACGGGGGGAACCCGGGCGCGATCGACCGCTGGGGGAAGCGCACCTTCGCCTACGAGGTCAACCACAAGCGCGAGGGTTACTACGTCGTCGTCGAATTCACCGGCGAGGCCGAGACCGTGGCCGCGCTGGACCGCATGCTCGGCCTGGCCGACGACGTCGTGCGCCACAAGGTTGTGCGCATGCCGGACAAGACGCCCGGTGCGACCGCTGCGGCGGCGAGCTGACGAGCTGAGAGACAAGAGGAGCAAAGATGGCGAGTGACAACAGCGTGACGCTCGTGGGCAACGTGACCCGTGACCCCGAGCTGCGCTTCACCAACACCGGCCAGGCCAACGTGACCTTCGGGTTGGCGGTGAACCGGCGCTGGCAGAACCGGCAGACGCAGGAGTGGGAAGAGGCGACGTCCTTCTTCGACGTCGTGTGCTGGCGCGAGATGGCCGAGAACGTGAGCGAGACGATCACGCGGGGTGCGAGGGTCATGGTGGCTGGGCGCCTCGAGCAGCGCAGCTGGGAGACCCAAGAAGGCGACCGCCGTTCGAAGGTCGAAGTGGTCGCCGACGAGATCGGGCCGTCGTTGCGGTGGGCGACGGCGCAGATCACCAAGAACGAACGGCGCGGTGGCGGCGACGGTGGGCGTGGGGGTCCTCGTG
The DNA here is from genome assembly GCA_036491435.1 of Acidimicrobiales bacterium. GTDB lineage: Bacteria > Actinomycetota > Acidimicrobiia > Acidimicrobiales > RAAP-2 > Bog-473. The sequence goes on along the minus strand of DASXBZ010000051.1, from coordinate 52,092 downwards.
GCGGCGGCGGCGGCGGTGGCGGCGGCGGTGGCAGTGCGCCCCAGCCCCAGCCCCAGCCGGCGGCTGACGGTGGCGCCGGATACGGATTCGACGAGGAGCCCTTCTGATGGCACGGAACAATCAACGTGGTGGGTCGGCCCGACGGGCCCCCAAGGATCTCGGCCGCCGGGTCAAGAAGAAGCCCTGCGCCCTGTGCCGGGACAAGGTGAACTGGGTCGACTACAAGGACGTCCCCATGCTCCGCAAGTACATGAGCGACCGGGGCAAGATCCGGTCGCGGCGGGTGACGGGGAACTGCGCGCAGCACCAGCGGGCATTGGCCCAGGCCATCAAGACCGCACGCGAGTTGGTGCTGCTGCCCTACACGCAGCGGACGGTGACCGAGCGCCCGGGTGGCCGGCGCGGCGACCGGGAGCGGCCGCTGAGCGACACGCCGCCACCGCCACCGCCGGTCTCTGTCACGGTCGAGGTGACCGACGAGACCGACAACCTGGGCGATCCCGAGACGGAGCTGGCGGAGCGGGCCGAGGTCGAGGAGCTCGTCGAGGAGATGGTCGAAGACGGGGTGGCGGCTGCGGCGGCCACTGCGGCTGCGGGTGCCGGCCAGGACGGGGCTGAGGCAAGCAGTGGCGGGGGTGACGACGCATGAAGGTCCTCCTGCGAGACGACGTCGACGGCGTCGGACGTCGTGGCGACATCGTGAAGGTGGCGGGTGGCTTCGCCCGCAACTTCCTGCTGCCCGAGGGGCGAGCCATCGTCGCCAACGACGGGATCGAGGGGCAGGCCGAGCAGATGCGGCGCGGTCGTGACCTGCGCGAGGCCCAGGACCGCAGCGCCGCCGAGGCGCAGGCGAGCCTGCTGGCGGGCGCAGTGATCCCGATCAGCGCCCGGGCTGCTTCGGGCGGGCGGCTGTTCGGCTCGATCGGGCCGGCGGACGTCGTCGACGCGATCAAATCGGCCAAGGGGGTCGAGGTCGACCGCAAGCACGTGGTGCTGCCGGACCACATCAAGGAGACGGGAACGTTCGATGTGACGGTGGAGCTCTTCCCGGAGGTCTCGACCATCGTGACGGTGGAGGTCACCGCCGCCAAGTAGGGACTTAGGTCCCTGCCCCGGGGGATATCCACACCCCCTGTAGCGACCTCAAGGCATCATGCTGCGGTGCAGCTGACGCGGACTATCGCGCGACCCGGCGTTCCACAGTTCCCGACCGTTCGTTCACCGTTTATCCACACGAATTCGGTACTTACTGTCCCCAGCACCGGACCGTCAGAGTAGGGAAGCCGTGGTTCAAGCCTTTGACGACATCCGCCCCCAGCAGTTCCGCGCCGCTTCCGCTGGTGGGGCACGGGTGCCGCCGCACGACATCGAGGCCGAGGAGTCCCTGCTCGGGGCGATGCTGCTGTCGAATGATGCCGCGATAGCGGGGATCGAGCGGTGCGTGGCGGGGGACTTCTACAGGCCGGCGCACGGGCACATCTTCGGGGCGATCGCGATCCTGCTGGAGCGGGGCGAGGCCATCGACGCCGTGACGGTGACGGACGAGCTCAAGCGCTCCGGTGTCCTGGAGCAGGTCGGGGACCCGTCGATCTTCATTTCGTTGCAGGCGAACACGCCGTCGATCGCCAACGCGCGGCACTACGCCGAGATCGTCGAAGAGCACTCGTTGCTCCGGAAGCTGATCGGGGTGGCGGGAGAGATCGCGGATATCGGGTACTCGGTGCCCGAGGACGTCAAGGCGGCGGTCGACTCGGCGGAGCAGATGGTCTTCGACGTGGCCGAGCGGCGGGGCGCCGACTCGATGCACCACTTGCACGATCTGTTGCTGCAGGGGCTGGACCGGATAGAGGAACTTGGACAGCGAGGGTCGGAGATCACCGGCGTCTCGACGGGGTACCACGACCTGGACAAGCTGCTATTGGGTTTGCAGCCGTCGACGTTGAACATCGTGGGGGCCCGTCCCGGGATGGGCAAGACGTCCTTTGCGTTGGGGATCCTGGCGCACGTGGGGATGGTCGTGCAGCGTCCAGCGTTGCTGTTCTCGCTCGAGATGGGTCACCTCGAGCTGACACAGCGGCTGTTGGCGTCCGAGGCCGAGGTGAACGGGCAGAACCTGCAGAACGGGCGAATCAGGGCGCAGGACTGGGCCAAGATCGGGACGGCGGTGACCAGGCTGTCGAACGCGCCGATCTACATCGACGACAACCCGGCCGTGACGGTCATGGATATCCGGGCCCGGGCCCGTCGGTTGAAGAAGTCCGCCGGTGATCTCGGGCTCGTGGTGATCGACTACCTGCAGCTCATGACGGGGCGGGGACGGGCCGAGAACCGCCAGAACGAGGTGGCCGAGATCAGCCGTGGCCTGAAGATCCTGGCGCGTGAGCTGGAGGTCCCGGTGGTGGCGCTGTCGCAGCTGTCCCGGAACCTCGAGACGCGGACCGACAAGACGCCGCAGCTGTCCGACCTGCGTGAGTCGGGTTCGTTGGAGCAGGACGCCGACGTCGTGATGTTCATCTACCGGGAGTCCGAGTACAACGACGAGGTGCCGATCGACCGGGCCGACGACGCGTTGATCGACGTGGCGAAGCACAGGAACGGACCGACGGGGAAGGCGAACCTGCTGTTTTTGAAGCAGTACGCGAGGTTCGAGAACCACCGGGGGGTCTGACCCCGCCCGGCTGTCGGAGTTGGGTCAGCCCGGTTGCCGGCGTGCGGCCGGCAAGACGAAGCGCTCGACGGCCTTGGCGAAACCCTCTTCCTCGTTGCTGTCCGTGACCTCGTCCGCAGCCTGTTTGGCTTCGGGATCGGCGTTGCCCATTGCGATGCTCAGGCCGGAGTCGACGAACATCAGGACGTCGTTGGGCATGTCGCCGATCGTGGCGATCTCTGACTGCTCGAGGTCGTACTTCTTCGCCAGGTAGCGGGCGACGAAGCCCTTGTTGGCGTCGGGGTGCGTGACGTCGAGGTAGTACGGCTGGGATGCCGCGGCGGTGACGTCATCGCCGAACTGCTTGTGGGCCGCTTCACTCGCTTTTTGCACAGCGTCGTGGTCGTCGCTCACCCCGACGAGCTTGGCGACGTGGTCCGACAGCGCGTCGTAGTTGTCGACGACGGTGGGGTCGAACTTGACGGTCCAGGCCTCCCGGTCGACGTGGGGTCCCTTGGGGTCGGTGACGAACCAGTCGGCGCCTCGGTACAACCAGACGTCGAGGTGGAAGCCCTTCATGAGGTCGACCACTTGTCCGACGAGGTCTTGGGGGATGGCCTTTTGTTCGATCGTCTTCATGTCACGGTCGACGAGGATGCCCCCGTTGAACGCGGCAATCGGCGTACGCAGATCGAGCGGCTCGATGAGCATCTCCATCCCCCTCGGTGGCCGGCCGCTGGTGATTGCGAACAGCACGCCGGCTTCGTGGAGTTGATGCACCGCCTTGGTCGCCGCCTTCGTGAGGACTTTGTCCTGGGTCACCAGGGTTCCGTCCACGTCCGCCAGAAGGAGACGAATCGGCTTGGAGTTGGGTTGGTGGTCCTGGGTGGCCGCGATGCGCCGATGGTAGTGGTCGGAACCAGTCGCGTTCAGGTCTCGTTGCTGGCTTTCACCAGCGGAGTCGTGACGGTGGCGGTGGTGCGTGGGGCGAGTAGGCGCCGCCGACGCAGGGACGACGCGATGACTGTGAGGCTGAGCACTCCGGCGACAACGGCGCCGAGCCACGGTGAGACGGCCACCGACAAGGCCAACGTCACCCCGGCTTCGCAGAGGACGACCGCGGCGAGCGCGTATCGGTCAGCGGCCATGAAACGACGATGGAAGTCGGCGAGCGAGACCGGGGTCGTGATGTGCCGGCCGAGGAACACGGCGAGGCCGCGGACGAGGCCGAAGACGATGCCGACCAGAATCGCCACGTATGGGCTGCCCGAGAGTGCCGCCAACGCGATCATCAGGTAGACGGCGCACGTCTTGATATAGGTCGCGAGTCCTGAGCCGATTTGCCAGCCAAAGCCGGCTCCGTAGACCCAGGGTCGGAACTGGTCCAGCCAGCGCTCATTGACCTGCCGATGGTGAACCGGGAGACGGAAACCGCCAATGCGTGCGTCTGCCGCGAGCGTGACGGCGCCGGCTACGACAGCGAGTGCGGTCAGCACGGTGCCCGGAGCAACTAGGGCGCCGACTCCCGCCGCCATCAGGGCCATCACGACGCCGAGCGAGGCGCCACCGAGCACACTGCCCAGGACGAACCAGGTGGCCGTGCTGCGGTAACGATGTCCGCGACCCCGCTCCGCAAGTGGCGTGATGGTGGCGAGCATCGAGAGCCCGCACGGCGACCAGGTCGAACGAACTGCTGCGACCCCGGCCAGGGTCAAGGCTGCGACTGCCAGGTCGACGTTCATGGAGGAGCGTCCTTTCCGGGTGGTGCGAACGAGGCGATCATGCCGGTGAACCGAGGAATGGGGCGGCGCCGTATGTGAAGACCCCGCCGTCGGCGGCGACAAGCCAGTAGCCGGCGTCGTTGCCGAACGGCGCCATCCCTACGACCGGTTCGTTCAGGTGGATAGAGCCGGCCGATCCGTAGAAGAGGGCATCGCCGTACGCGAAGACCCCGCCGTCCGCCGCCACGAGCCAATACCCGTTCCCGGAAGGTGTTCCAGCCATCCCGACGATCGGAGCATTGAGATGCTTCCCACCCATGGAACCGTGAAACGGGGCATCGCCGAAGGCAAAGATCCCGCCATCGGACGCGACGAACCAGTACCCCCGGCCGCTCGGTGTGGCGGCCATGCCAACAACCGGGGCGTTGAGGGGCAGCCCACCCATCGATCCGTAAAACGGGGCGTCGCCGAAGGCGAAGATCCCGCCATCGGCCGCGACGAGCCAGTAGCCCTGACCGGTGGGCGTGACGGCCATGCCGACGATCCGGGCGTTGAGCGGGACGCCGCCCATGGAGCCGTGGAACGGTGCTCCTCCGTAGTCGAAGATCCCTCCGTCGGCCGCGGCCAGGTAATAGCCACCTGTTGGACAGCTCGCCGCGGCAACCATGGAAGCGTTGAGCGGCAATCCAGAGGCGTCACCGTCGGCAGGGAAGTTCCCGTAGGTGAACAACTTCCCGAAGACCGTCAGTACGGCATAGCCCCCGCTGTTGACGCTCGGGGCGATCGAGACGACAGGAACGGTGGGCGGGGCGGGCGTCCAACAAGGCTCGTTCTGCTCTGCCGTGGCGTTGTCGACGGCCACGGCCGTCGTACACGACGGATCCACTTGCCATGGAGGAACGCACGCGACCACTCGGCAGACGATCCGACCCATGCACGCAACGTTCTGGTTGCACTGTCCGTATCGGAATTGCAAGCACCCGGTGAGGAAGGAGTTACAGCCTGCGGGTCCACACCCACACTGCGTCGCGTCGCATCCGGGTTCGCAGAAACCACTGCTGCAGCCGGCATCGCACGAACACGTGGCGTTGCAGTCCATGTAGTACCGAGGGCCGCCGCAGAAGGACGAATTGTCGGCAAGCCACCATCCGCCCATCACGGTGTTGGCAGGGCAGTAGTTGAAGCCGCTGACCGAGCAGCAGAACTCCGAGAACCCGGAACAGCAGGTGCTCCCGCACCCACAGCCGGCGTTGCCGCACTCGCAGATCGCCCCGTACGCCGTCCCCGGCTTGAGCGCGAGGTCCACCCCCGCTCCGACCGCGACGGCGCTGCCGACGAACGCGGAACGGTTGATGAGACTCCGGCGCGAGAGGCGACCCTCGAGGAAGGTCGCCGTTCGTTCAACCAGGGCGGAGGTCACGCTCACGTTCGCAACGCCTCCTGCTTGGCACCACCCACGAGTCGGCGAGCGGCCTCGAGGGCGGCGAGGGGGGACAGAGCGAGGTACGCCAACCAGACGCCGACCCCGCTCGCCAAGAGAAGTGGGACTCCGTCCCAGGGCTGGTTCGTCAGGAGCGACGCGAGAGCGGTGTATTGAGGCGGTTGCAGCGCCACCCCGACCGCGGCAGCAACGAAGACGACGTTGAGCACGGCATGCATTCCCGTGGCGGGAGTGTCAGGGCGACCAAAGCAACCGCAGGTCGAAAGGGGACCACCGTGCCTTCTCGCGTCGACAACAATGCAAACGAAGAGCGTGTAGGAAAGGCCGATCGAAATCGCGGTCAGGGTTCGCGGGAAGAGGAGTGCACACGCTCCGAACGCGGCCTCCAGAAGTGCGCCGAACCTTACGACTTGGCGCGTCACGTTGAATGACAGAGCTCGCGAAGTTCGGCCTGGGAGCAACAGGAGAATTGCGCGCGCCGTGTCGTCGGGCCGAACGGCCTTTGCGACCCCAGCCAGAACAAGTAGGCCGCAAGCGATGAAGAAGACGCCGATCAGTTCCATCGCGGAGGGGCGGCCGGGGTCAGGGTTGACGCGGGACTGATGAAGAGCGACGCCATAAGCTCGTTGACCCGGGGGACCAGCGACCCACGTCTGACGTGGCTACCGAGTACGGCGTAGAACGCAAAGGGTCGGCCCGCTTCGGTGAAGAAGCGCTGGGTCCCCGATTGGCCCGGGATGCCCCGTCGTAGCCGGACCGGTGAGAAGTCACCCGGCGAGAAGGCGGACGGTCGACCCTGCGAACTGAAAAGGGCGGTCCCAAGGCTCTCGGGACCGTATTCGAACAGGGTGGCGAAGACGTCGTCTGGCCCCATCAGAGTCACCGCACCGCTTCCGAAATCGCCGATGTCGTCCGGGATTGGGAATGTCGCGAACTGTCCGACCGGATAGCTCACGCCAACGGATGCCGGTCGTACGAAGATGCGGCCTTCGAAGCGGGTAGGCAGCTGCGCTGCGATGCCGTGGGCCCGGATGGTGGCCACTATTCCGCTCGCGGCGCAGATCCGCCGTTTGATTCTGCGGTTGTGCCGACGCTGAACGGAAACACGTCTTCGAGCGTTTGCGGATACAGACTGGCATCACCGGGGCGAATTCCAGCCAACGCCAGCACCTCGTCGGCGTCCGCTTCTCGTTCCGGCCCGTTCCGGCGGGCTGACAGCGGACGACGCGACCCGTGTTGCGTACCTCGGTCATGTTCCGCTCGGCGCATGAGGTCGAGAAGTTGTTCGACGTGTGGCGCGACGCCTTGACCCACAATGGCGCCGGACCCACCGTCGACAAGAACGAAGAAGGGCGAGCCGGGGACCTCGTACTCGACCCAGGCCTCGGTCGACATGACGACGGGCACGCGTCCTGTCGCAAGTCTGGACACCTCCGTCGGTAGTTCACGCTCAGGTCCCTTCGTGACGATGGCTACCCTCGTTCCCTGTGGTAACTCCAAGGACTCCGGCGACTGAAGGGCGTCCCAAAATGCGGCACACGTCGCACAGCCGGACGAGAGGAACGCGAGGAGCGTGAACCCGTCGGCGTTGTCCACGGCGATGGCGCGAGCGTCGCCGGCGGCTGTGACTCCGGCCACCGTCGGTGCCGGGCCCAACGTGCTGGAGCTCTCCGACCATGTCGGAATGTGTGGAGCGGCGCTTCGTGGAGACGGTTGCTCCGACGTGTCTGCGGGATCACCGACGCCGACGCCGAGTTCATGGAGGGATCGAAGGATGTCTGCATGGCTCCGCAAGAGGCCGGCCACCAGGAGGCCGAGCAGCAGGACCACGAACGTCACGACCACGATCAAAGCAACCATTGCGACTCCTCCTCGAGGTTGGGCCCCAGTATTCAACCGAGAGCGTGCCTGTGAAAGTGTTTACGACGGCACAAGGCAGAGCTCCGGAACAGACCGGTCTGTGGACCTGAAGGCGCGGAGGGAAAGCCGACCTATTGTTGGCCCTGCTCATAGAACCTGACAACGGGGATTGGTGATGACCGCCCTCGACACCGAGCTCTTCCTGCCCGAACCCGAGGTCCGCCTGCAGCGGTACACGGTGATATCCGTCGACGACCATGTCGTCGAGCCTGCGCACACCTTTGAAGGCCGGCTCCCGGCGGCAGTCCAGGACCGAGCACCACGGATCGTGGAGACCCCGGAAGGGCATCAGGTCTGGGAGTTCGAGGGGAAGCGCTACACCCAGGTCGGGATGAATGCCGTCGCCGGACGTCGTCCCGAGAGCCATGGCCTGGAGCCCTTCCGGTTCGAGCAGATGCGCCCTGGGTGTTACGAGGTTGACGCCCGTGTCCATGACATGGACATAAACGGAGTCTGGGCGTCGGTGAACTTCCCCTCGCAGATCACGGGGTTCTGTGGGCGAGTCTTCTTCGAAAGCTCAGACCAGGAGCTCGGTCTTGGCTGCATCCGTGCGTGGAACGACTGGCTGTTCGAAGAGTGGTACTCGCGCCACCCGGATCGGATCGTGCCACTCGGCATCACCTACCTTGCCGACCCAGAACTCGCCGCCGCCGAGATACGACGAAATGCCCAACGGGGCTTCACGTCGGTCACCTTTCCCGAGCGCCCGCACGAGATCGGACTGCCCTCACTGTGGGAGCGCGACCACTGGGACCCGATCATTGAAGCCGTTGTCGAGACCGATTCGGTGGTTTCGCTGCACGTGGGCAGTTCGGGGATTGAGATCGGACCGCCAGGCGGCGCACCGCTCCAAATCGGCGCCACGCTCTTCGGCCAGCGGTCGCTCACGGCAGCCACGGAGTGGTTGTGGTCCGAATATCCGCTTCGGCACCCCGATCTGAAGATTGCCATGAGCGAAGGCGGTATCGGTTGGGTGGCCATGCTGATCGATCGGCTGGACAACATGGTTGACCGCTCCGGATATGGCAGAGGTTGGAAGATCCGACCGTCCGAGGTCCTGCGCCGCAACTTCTGGTTCTGCACCCTCGACGATCCCTCGACGATCGACACGCGCCATTCCATCGGTGTCGAGAACGTCATGGTCGAGGTCGACTACCCACACGGGGACGGGACGTGGCCCGACACCCAGAAGGTCATCGAGGAGTGCTGGGGTCATATTCCGACCGACGAACTCCGTGCGATGTGCTGCGAGAACGCCGCGGCGCTCTATCGCCATCCCTTGCCCGACCCCGTCCTGCCTCGTTGAGAGGAGTCGCCGTGTTCACGCCGACGGCCGAGAAGTTGATGCCCGATCTCACACCACGGGAGGAACTGGTCGTCCTCGCCCGGGCGCTGTGGCGGGAGGGTTACAACGACCACCTGGCTGGGCACATCACCGTGAACCTCGGAGACGGCACGCTGCTGTGCAACCCCTGGCTGCTGACGTGGGCCGAACTCCGCCCGTCGCAGGTGCTGCGCATCGACCTGGAGGGACGCGTCGTCGAGGGTGACTGGCCCGTCCCTCTCGGCATCCCGCTGCACCTCGAGCTCCACAAGTCTCGATCCGACGTGGGCTGGGCGCTCCACAACCACCCACTCTTCGGCACTGTCTGGGCCGACCTGGGAGAGATACCCCCGATCCTCGACCAGAGCTCGGCGCTTGGCGGCGGGACGCTGACGTTGGTTGACGAATACGAGGGGCCGGTGAACGACTCGAACAGCGCACGGCGCGCGGTGACCGAGATGGGCGAGGCGTCGATGGCCCTTCTGGCCGGGCACGGCGTCTTCATCCTCGGGGGTTCGGCCCGCGCCGTGCATCAACGAGCCGTCGCGCTGGAGCAACGTTGTCAGCACGCCTGGTACGCGAGGGCGGCGGGCGGGACAGACGTCTCGAAGGTCCCGGATGCGTTCATCAGCCTCGTCGCGCGGAGCGATGGTGAGGGTTTCATCGGTTTCTGGGAGGCCGCGGTTCGCACCGAGCTGGCCGCGGACCCAGGGCTGCTGGACAGTTAGGCGGCTTCGGGCCCCGGCGGGATCGGCCGGGACACGGTCGTCCACCGGGGCGAGGGGCGCGACGACATGGTCCGACCCGTCGGGCCGACGAATGTGAGCTCTTCGTTGGCGTTTCCCGATACCGACCACTGCTTCGAGTGCACCAGATGGTGGTGGTGCTCACAGAGCAGTGCCAGATTGGGCAAGTCCGTCGTACCCCGGTGAGGTTTCCACCATCGGATGTGATGAGGATTCACGAAAGTCGCGTTGGCGCAGCCGGGGAAGCGGCAGTGACGGTCACGTCGCATCAGCTCACGACGCTGCGTCGGGGTCGGATAGCGGTGCTGTCGGCCCTCGTACATCGTGTGGCCGAGGTTGTCGTTGACGGCCAGGACGATCGTCGCATCGCACGCCACGCGGCGAACGGTATCGGCGCTGATCAATCCGTCCCGCTCGAGCTCGCCCGGGAGCTGCGAGTTCTCGTCGAGCAGCACCTCGAGCGGGACATGGGCCACGACGGTGAACGCCGGCGCGCCACGACTTGTCGAGTGCGCGGAACGGACGATGCCGACGAATGCGTCGCAGAGTCGTTGATCCCACGGGGTCTCGCCGTCTGACGGTATGGCGCGGGCCTGCGCCTCGAGCGTTCCCCTCACCTCGGCGAACGCCTCGGCCGGCAACTGTGCGGTCACGGTCCGGAACGACTCGTTGAAGCGGAGGGACCGCGCCTCGTAGTCCGCCCGAGCCGTCTCGGTCGAGACTTCCCGTCGGGACCGAGCCAGTTGGGCCAGTTCGCGCACCGAGTGTTCCATGGCCCGGTCACGGAACTCACCGTCGGACTCGGGGGTCGCAACGTCGACGACGGCCCGGACCTTGTCGAAACTCAGATCACCGGCCGACAAGGCGTCAGCCAGGTGCGGCAGGTCGTAAAGGCGCTCACCGACGTGCGCGAGCGCGCGGGCCGTGGGCGTGGAGACTCCGAGGCGCTCCTCCATCCAGGACTCGAGAGAAGTCGCTCCTTCGTCGCGCCAGCCTTCGCGACGGTCGAGCTCTCCGCTGAGCAGAACGATGAGGCCCGCCGAGGAGGCCATGGTGCGAGCCGACTCGGCGGCCAGCCCCATGAGCTCCTCGTTCGACATCTTGGCCAACTCACTGAGCCCGAGCGACGGAGTGACCGTGGAGATGGGCGAGGTGTCGATGGCAGGCACGCCGGAGAATGGTCGGACCGCGGGTGGTGCGGCGGAATTCTCCGGGTCAGCGGCTCGTCGTCCCGAAGACGTCTCGCAATTCCATCGGCACGGGGGAATCGAGCTGGCCGTAGGTGCAGGACGAAGGCTCGCGGTCGGGTCGCCAGCGCACGAGGGAGGTGGCGTGGCGGAAACGATCGCCCTGAAGGTGGTCGTAGGAGACCTCGCAGACGGCCTCGGGCCGCAAGGGTTCCCAGGTCATGTCCTTGCCGGCGTTCCAGCGGTTCATGGCTCCGGGGGCGCGGCCCTCCGCCTGCGCCTCGGCCCAGCCCGCCCAGGGGTGGTCCTTGAGGGCGTTCTTGCGGTAGGGCTTCACCTCGTCGACGAGCTCGCGACGGCGAGCCACGCTGAACCCCGACGCGACGCCGACGTGGTGGAGTGTGCCGGCGTCGTCGAAGAGGCCCAAGAGGAGCGAGCCGACCCCCTCGCCGTCCTTGTGGGTGCGGAATCCGGCGACGACGCAGTCGGCGGTGCGCTGGTGCTTGACCTTGAGCATCACACGCTTGTCGGGCAGATAGTGGAGGTCAGCGGGCTTAGCGACGACGCCATCGAGGCCGGCGCCCTCGAAGCGCGAGAACCAATCGGACGCCACGTCGGGGTCCTGGGTGGCGGGCGTCAGGTGGATCGGCGGCTTGGACTTCTTGAGCAGCTTCTCGAGCATCTTGCGGCGCTGTCCGTACGGCGTCTCCATGTACGACGTGTCGTCGTGGGCCAGCAGGTCGAAGGCGACGAAGGACGCCGGCGTCGCTGCCGCGAGCTGGTTGATCCGTTTGGCCGCCGGGTGGATGCGCTGGGACAAGGCGTCGAACTCGAGGCCAGTCGGTCCGGCGATGACGATCTCACCGTCGAGGACGATGCGCTCGGGGAGCTCACGGCGGAGGGCGTCGACGAGCTCGGGGAAGTATCGAGTCAGCGGCTTCTCGTTGCGGCTGCCGAGCTCGACGTCGTCGCCGTCACGGAACACGATGCAACGGAACCCGTCCCATTTCGGCTCGTAGTACAGGCCCTTCTCACGGGGGAGGTCGCGGGTGAGCTTGGCCAGCATGGGCGCGACGGGCGGGGCGACGGGAAGGTTCAGTTTCATGCCGCCTCCCCGTGCGACGACGCCCAGGACACCAGCTGGTCGGCTGTCGAGCGGTTGACGACGCGATCGAAGGGGACGTCGGCGGCGACGGCGTTCCGGCACCCTCGCCCCAGCCACTCGAGCTGGCCCGGGGCGTGGGCGTCGGTGTCGATGGCGAACGAGCATCCGAGCTCGACGGCGAGCCGCAGCAGGTCCTCGGGCGGGTCCTGGCGTTCGGGGCGTGAGTTGATCTCGACAGCGGTCCCGGTGCGCGAGCAGGCCGAGAACACGGCCTCTGCATCGAACGTCGACTGGGGGCGGCCGCGGCCGACGATGATCCGTCCGGTGCAGTGGCCGAGGATGTCGGTGTGCGGGCTCTCGATCGCCGCGAGCATGCGCTCGGTCATCGGCCGGGCGTCCATGCGCAACTTGGAGTGGACGCTGGCCACCACGACGTCGAGCTGTCCGAGCAGGTCGAGGTCCAAGTCGAGGGAGCCGTCCTCCAGGATGTCGACCTCCATGCCGGTGAGGATCCGGAACGGCGCCAACTGCTCGTTCAGCGCGTCGACGAGCTCGAGCTGCTCGGCGAGGCGTTCTTCGTTGAGCCCGTGCGCGACGGTGAGCCGGGCACTGTGATCGGTCAGGACGAGGTACTCGCGGCCCAGGTCGCGGGCCGCCTCTGCCATCTCGAGGATGGGGCTGCCGCCGTCCGACCAGTCGGAGTGCGAGTGGCAGTCCCCCCGGAGGGACTCGAGCAGCTCGGCCGCCGCGCCGTCGACCACCAGGTCGTCCTTCGTGAGCTCCTTGTCGATCTTGCTGAGGTACGCGGGGACCTTGCCGTCGAGCGCCTCGGCGATGACCTGCGCCGTCGACTTGCCCACGCCCTCGATGCCCTGCAGGCGACCCGTCTGCGCCAGGGTTGCGAGCTCGTCCTCGGGCATGTCCTTGATCGCCCGGGCGGCCTTGCGGAACGCCTGCACCTTGAAGGTGTCGGCCCCGCTGCGTTCGAGGCGGAACGCGACCTGGTTCAGCGCGTCGAGTGGTTTCACCGTGGTCCTACGCCTTCTCTTCCTTCGCTTCGTCCGGTTCCTTCTTGGCCCGGCTCGGGGCGACCCGGGGCGGCTCGTCGGGCATCTTGGGGTATTGCGGCGGCCAAGGCGCGTCCTGCAACCCAGACTCCTTGTCGCGTTCGGCCATGGCGAGGAGCGGTTCGATCGACTGGGGGACTTTTCCGATGTCCGCCCACGGGTCGCCGCGGCGGGCGACGAGGTCAGGCACGGTGCGGATGGTCAGTTCGTCCGGCACGACCGCCTCGACCTCGTCCCAAGCGAGTGGCGTCGAGACCTGTCCCCCGACCCTGGGCCGGGCGAACCAGGCGCCGAAGACGGTCTTGTGCGGCGCGTTCTGGTTGAAGTCGACGAAGACGCGTGTGCCGCGCTCCTCCTTCCACCACTTGGCGGTGATCTCGTCGGGGTGACGGCGCTCCAGCTCACGGGCGAGGGCGACGGCGGCAGCCCGCACGGCGAACGAATCCCAGCGAGGCTCGAGCCGGAGGTAGACGTGCAGCCCGTGACTCCCGGTGGTCTTCGGGTAGCTACGCAGACCCAGCTCGTCGAGGAGGTCCTTGCACTTGAGCGCCGCGGCTCGCACTTCGTCGAAGCCGATGCCCTTGACCGGGTCGAGGTCGATGCGCAGCTCGTCGGCATGGTCCGGGTCGGCGGCCAGATATGGCCACAGGTGCAGCCCGAGACAGCCGAAGTTGACGGCCCACACGACGTGGGAGATGTCGGCCACGACCAGCGCGTTGGAGGTGGTCCCGTTGGGCGTCGAGACGATGGTCGACTCCAGCCACTCGGGCGCGCCAGCCGGGATCCGCTTCTGGAAGAACGACTTGCCGGCGGCGCCGTCGGGAAAGCGTTGGAGGAGCGCCGGCCGGCCACCGGCGGTGTTCAGCAGGTGTTCGCCGATATCGAGGTAGTACGAGACCAGGTCGGACTTCGTCGCGTCGATGGCGGGGAAATAGACCTTGTCCGGGCGGCTGACGTGGACCTCGCGCCCGTCGACTTCCACGATGCGCTCGTCGTTCGCGGCCGCGGGCACAAGGTCGACTCTAGCGACGGCGGCGTCCGGCGGGCCGAGGCCGTATCAGGTCGCGCCTGGTGGCAAGGGGTTATGCGTACGTCCGCCGCCGTGGGCGCGAGTGCGAGACCGGAAGGGCGAAACAGAACTGAAGAACCGTCCGGCACGTACGCCAGCTCCCGAGCCAGGCTTCGTCAGCAGGTGTCGCTGTGGTGTCTTCCGCCCGAAGCCTGGCCCGGGGCTGTACGACGTCGGCCACCGGCAGGCTGCCAGGCCTGCCCGTGGCGCGGCCGCTTGCCAAGGGCCCGTGAAAGGTGGTCTACCAACGAGACCATGCAACGATGGTGCCCTGGGTCACGTGGCCGCCGATAGGGCCCAAGGACCCCTCTTTGCGGCAATTTCACAGTTCTGCACGCTCCCGACCTCGTCAAATGAAGTCGGCGAGCCCCTCCCAGCCTCGAGGCGGCGGGGCCAGTCGCCAGAACTGTTCGGGCACCCGTCCCTCCATGCGAGCGGTCAGGGCGTGGTCCTGTTCGAGCGGTGGGATCTGCGAGACGTAGCACCAGATGGCCCTGCGCTTGCGCTCCTCGTCGGGCACGTGGGGCACGATCGCAGGCGTCGCCCACAACGGCGAACGCAGCAGCTTGGCCACCCGCCACGCCAGCAGCCCCGGCAGGTGCTTGTAGCCGTGGTCCTCGTAACAGAACCACGCCCGTTGCGGCTGCTGCGCCTGCACCAGCAGGCAGGCGTCGTGCGTCATGTCGTGATCCGGGTTGGCCAGGCCCATCGGGAAGAAGACCGCGGTGGGGTCGATCTCGGCAATCGCCGCGCCCAGCACGGGCGCCACGTCCGAGGCCAAAGGACGTGCGTCGACCGGCAGGTACTGGTGATCCGGGAAGTCGAGCCAGCGGTACGACGATTCCAACATCGCCATGGCGGCGACGTCCTCCTCCCGGCGCACCGCGACGACGTCGTCGCCGGCGACAAAGCCACCGAGCGCGTCCCAATCCGTCGGCTCGGCCGGATAGGACGGCGGGCGGCCGCCGAGCACCGTGATCACGGTCGTGTCGTCGTAACTCGTGAGGAGATGCCCGGCGCCCATGGCCGCGTCGTCGAAATGCGGCGACACAACGACGATCCGGGCGAAGACACCGGCGTCGACCTCCCCCCAGGTCGGTGCCTCGAACGCCCCGCCCGGCCCTGCTCCGTACTCTGCGCCCACGTCGGTCATAGGCGTCGGATCATACGGGGGCGTCGTCGACCTCACCGGCGACCGCCTCGTGGCGGCGGAACACGGGCATCACCGCGCCGATGATTGCCGCGCCGGCGATGCACGCCAGACCGCCCGACACGACCGCGAACTCCACCGACGTCGCCGTCGCGACGGCGCCGGACTCGAGGTCGCCCAAACGGGGGCCGCCCTGTACGACGGCCATTTGTATTGACGACATCCGGCTGCGGAACCGCTCGGGGATCGAGGTCTGCAAGATCGTGTTTCGCACCACCGCCGAGATCACGTCCGCCCACCCGGCGATGGCCAGCAGCACGAGCGCGAACCACAACGTGTCGACGAAGCCGAACACGGTGATCGCCACGCCCCAGATCACCACCGCGATGATCACCGTCCAGCCCTGCCGGCGCAGGTGGGCGACCCATCCCGTCGTCAGCGCGCCGACGAACGCACCGACCCCCGGCGCGGCGTACAGGAACCCCAGCGTGATCGTCCCCCCGTGGAAGATCGTCTCGGCCATGGCGGGGAACAACGCCCGCGGCATGCCGAATACCATCGCGTTGATGTCGATCACGTAGACGCCCTGGAGCGCCTGCCGGGTCCGCAGGTAACGCAGCCCTTCCTTGGTCGACTGCCAGACCGAGAGCCCGCCGGCGTCGTGGGCCGGGGGGATCGGCCTCAGCAGGATCGCCGTCGCCACCGCCACGACGAAGGACAGGCTGTCGAGCGCGTAGACGAGTGGGAGCCCGATCGCCAGCAAGATCCCCGAGAGCGCCGGCCCGATGATCGTTCCGAGCTGGAACTCGATCTGCATCATCGCCAGCGCGGCCGACATCTGCGCCTTCGCCACCATCCCCGGGACCGAGGCCATGCGGGCCGTGCTCGAGAAGCCGTAGAAGCCCGAGGCCAGGGCGCTGATGACGTACAGCGCGACCAGCGACGGGTGCGCCACCGCCGCGTTGACCGCCATCGCCGCACTGGTCACGGTCAGCACGACGCCGGTCCAGATCATCATCGGCCGCCGGTCCGCCGCGTCGCCGATGGGCCCGGCCGCCAGCGCGCCGGCGAGGAACGGGAACAGCTGCGCCAGCGAGATCGCGCCCACCTGCAGCGACGAATGGGTCATCGAATAGACCTGATAGGGGATCGCCACCACGGTGAGCTGCGTCCCCAGCATGGAGACCAGCTGCCCGATGAACAGGAGTCGGAAGTCGCGGCTCTCCCGCAGCGGCGTCGTGTCGACGAGGATGCGCCCCGGCATTCCCGCAGCCTACGGAGGCCGCCGAAGTCAGTTCGTCTGACGAGTGAAGTCGCGCACCGAGATGTCCCAGGCCGCCGGCCAGTCCCTCGTGCGCAACAAGGCGTCGCTCCCGCCGTCGCAGAAGACGACCGAGCCGCAGAAGAACGAGCTGTCGGGGCCGACGAGGAAGTCGACCACCGCCGCGATCTCCTCGGCCCGTCCCGGCCGCCCGAGCGGGATCGGCAACATGTCGAGCATCGGCCCCGTCCGCTCGTCGGCGCGCATGGCGGCGACCATCGGCGTGTCGATCATCCCCGGCGCGATGGCGTTGAGCCGCAAGCCGGCGCCGGCCCAGTCGTGACCGGTGGCGTGCCGGCGCACCCAATGGGCGACCGCGATCTTCGATGCGGCGTACGCGCCGATGGAGCCGCCCTCGTCGGCCGCGGCCGCCGCTTGCGCCTCGTCGCCGGCCAGACAGGCGTCGATCACGGCGACGGGGACGTCGGGCTGCACCGTGGTCGAGTTCGAGCTGATCGCAACGGCGGCGCCGCCCGTTACGAGCAACGGGCGCAGGCCCTCGAGCAGCTCGACCGTGCCGAAGTAGTTCACCGACGTCAGCAGCGAGCCCTTCCTGTCGGGCGACCCCGCCAGTCCGGCACAGGTCACGACGGCGGCCAGCGTCCCGCCCGCCAGACCCGTGGCCTCGTCCACGGCGCGCCGGCGCTCGTCGGGGGTCGACAAGTCGGCGGTGACGGCGACGTCGGTGCCGGGCCGGTCGACGCCGATGACGCGGAAGCCCGCCGCGCCGAGTCTGGCGGCGGTGGCGCGGCCGATGCCCGACGCGGCGCCGGTGACGACGGCGTTCTTGGCCGGGGCGTCAGGCAGCGCGCCGGTCCTTGAGGACGGCGAGGGCCTTGTCGGCGTGTGAGTTCATCGAGATCTCGCTGTGGATGACGTCGAGCACCGTGCGGTCGGTGTCGATGACGAACGTCGTGCGCTTGTTGGGGCCGAAGCCGCGCTTGGCGCCGAGCTCGGCGGCGACTTTGCGGTCGGGGTCCGAGAGCAACGGCAGGCCGAGCGACTCCTTTTCGTCGAACTGCTTCTGCTTGTCGACCGGATCCGCGCTGATGCCGACGGGTTGGGCGCCGACGGCGGCGAACTCGGCTTTGAGGTCGCGGAAGTGACAGCTCTCCTTGGTGCAGCCGTACGTCATGGCCGCCGGGTAGAAGAACAGCACGACCGGCCCGTTGGCGAGGAAGTCGCTCAGCTTGCGGGGCGTGCCCGTCTGGTCGGGGAGCTCGAAGTCGGGGACGGTTTCGCCGGTGCGCAGTGCCATGCCGCTCAATGTACGGCGTGGGGCTGCGGCGTGCCCGTGCGGGCAGGGTGGTCGGCTGGTTAGGCCTCGAAGCGGAAGCCGACCCCACGGACCGTGACGAGATGGCGGGGGTTGGCGGGGTCCGGCTCTATCTTGCGGCGGAGCCTTTTGATGTGGGTGTCGAGCGTCCGGGTGTCGGTCAGCTCCTGGTCCCACCAGAGCCGGTCGATGCACCAGTCCCTGGTAACGACCTGGCCGCTGTGCGACATGAGCAGGGCGAGGAGGTCGAACTCCTTGCGGGACAGGTCTACGGAGCGCTCGTCGACGGTGACCTCACGGCGGCCGGCATCGAGGCGGACGGGCCCGACGGTGAGGATCTCCTCGTGGTGCTCGGCCACGGCGACGCCCCGGCGCAGGACCGCGCGCATCCGGGCGACGAGCTCACGGAGGCGGAAGGGCTTGGCGACGTAGTCGCTGGCGCCGAGCTCGAGCCCCAGGACGATGTCGACCTCGGAGTCGCGGGCCGTCACCATGATGATCGGCACCGGCTTGAGGGCGCGCATCTGCTGGCAGATCTCGATGCCGGACTGGTCGGGCAACATGACATCGAGCAGGACCAGGTCGGGGTGGATCCGGTGGAAGAGGCGCAGCGCCTCGTGGCCGTCGCCCGCCGACTCGACGGCGAAGCCCTCGCGGGTCAGGCCCGACGCGAGGGCTTGTCTATACGACTCCTCGTCGTCGACGACGAGGACGAGGGGCCGGTTGTCGCGTGCGGGCGCGTTGAGCGGGGCGCGGCCCGAGGTCGCCGTCAGGTTCGCGAGGGCCACGTCAGGCTGCGTCGTTCGGTGCCGGTGAGAACGGGAGTCGGACGGGGCGAGGGGCAGGCGACGGCGGCCGATGGGGGGTAGATCGCACCGACGTCGCCTGGGCGCGCGAGGAGGCGAAGCCCCGCGCCATGGTGACCAACGATCCGAGGAGCCCGGGGCGGTGTGAGCGCTCCGGCCGGATCGAGATGACCTCGGCCAGGGTGTCCCGGCCGTGACGGCGTCCGGCACCGGGACCGGAACGTGAGTCCTCGCCGGCGTGGGCCATGTGCTGATCCACGGTCGCCATCACGGGTCACGCTAGAAAGCCGAGGTGAACGGCCTGTGAAAGCGTTGCAACCGGAAAGTGTTCTGTCGATGAACTCTTCTGCTTGCGCTCCCGGTGACAGCAGTACGCTCCCCGGGACGACGTGCGACGTGGACGCGGGAGGTACCACCGATGACCGAGGCCATGGGCCACGGCGTGAACCAGCGCAAGGCGATCCAGATGACGCCCGAGGAAGTGGAGGCGTTCATCGCCGAGCGGCGGCCCATGACGATGTGTTCCATCGGGCCCGACGGCTCCATCCACGCCGTGGCGATGTGGTACGGCTTCATGGAGGGTGCGATCGCCGTCGAGACGAAGACCAAGTCGCAGAAGGCGCAGAACCTGCGGCGCAACCCCCGTCTGACCCTGTTGTTCGAAGACGGCGACTACTACGACGAGCTGCGGGGCGTCGAGCTCGTCGGCCGGGCGGAGATCGTCGACGACCCCGAGCGGTTGTGGCCGCTCGGCGTCAGCGTCTTCGAGCGCTACTACGGCGAGTTCACCGAGGACCTCAAGCCGTTCGTCGAGACGATGCTCAACAAGCGGGTCGCCATAAAGATGCACGTCGAGCGCACGGTGAGCTGGGACCACCGCAAGCTGGGCCTCCCGTCGACCCGGCCCGCCGGCGACGGCGGCACGTCGACCTCGTAAGACGAGGTGAAATTCGCGACGACGCAGGCGGTCCCCGTTCCGCCCGCCCGGGCCATGGCCGCATACGGCTCGCCCGCCTTCTACGAGGGGCGCTCGATCAAGGACCACATCGAGGTGCTCGAGGTCGTGCGGCACGAGGACACCGGGTCACGGCTCCTGATGGAGGTGCGCTTCGCCTTCCGGGGGCCGATCTCGCCGGCGGTCCAGCGCGTCATCGACCGCAACAAGATGTCGTGGATCACCCGCAACGAGATCAAGCCTGACGAGGCCCGGGCCGACTGGAAGGTCCTGCCCGACCATTACCCGGACCGTCTGAGCGCAACGGGCGTGTACACGTTCGAGCCGGGTCCGGACGGCGCCGAGACGAGCACGGTCGTGGGGATCGACGGCGAGCTCAAGGTGCACGTGCCGCTGCTCGGCAAGTCGGTGGAGAAGGTGATCGTGTCCGGGCTGCGCAAGTACTTCGAGGCCGAGGTGCTGACGATCCCCGACCTGACCTCGTAGACGAGGTCAGGTCACCTTGAGCAGCTGGGCCATCCCGTCTTCGATCCCGTGCGCCAGCACGTCGATGTCCGGCGTCGTGTCGTAGTCGCCCGTGATCCCGAAGTTCACCTCGCCGTCGTAGGAGAAGATGGCGATGCCGAGGCGGACCTGCCCGGCGAGCGGCACGTAGGGGAAGGCGCGCAGCATCCGGCGCCCCGCCGCGAACAGCGGGAACTGCGGTCCGGGCACGTTGGTGGTGACGGTGTTGACGTTGCGCTGCGCCGCCCGGGTCGCGATGCGCATGCCGAGCGCCAGGAGCATCGGGGGCGCGAAGCCCGACATGGACGTGAGCGCCTCGCCCGCTAGCGCCTGCTTCGACTCCTTCAGGTCCTTCATCTGGTCGGTGATGGCGGCCAGGCGCACGCTGGGGTCCTCGATCTCGACCGGCAGCTCGGCGAACATCGCCGACACCTTGTTTTCGTAGGTGCCGTCGCCGATCGCCTTGCCTGAGTCGTCCCGGGCGCGCACCGACACCGGCACGAGCGTGCGGACCACCCGTTCGACGTCCTCGTCCCGCGCCAACAACAGTTCGCGGAAACCGTTCGTGATGCACGCCAGGACGACGTCGTTGAAGGAGCCGCCGTGCTCCTTGCGCACGGCGCGGATGTCCTCGACCGTGGTCGTCGCCCAGGCGTAACGGCGGTGTGGGCCCAGCGGCCCGTTCAGACTCGACACGGGCGTCGGCCGGACGAGGCCGCTCAGCGCGAACACGCCGCTCGCCACCTCGCCGGCGTAGGCGGCCGTCTGGCGCAGCCAACGGGTCTGCGCCCGCACCGCGCGCAGCTGCTCGTAGGGCGAGCGCACCATGTTCTCGATCGCCTCGACGACGAGCTCGGTGCCGGACGGCTCGGCGTGCGGCGTCCACTCCGAGGGGTACTCGGGCCGGGGCGCGTCGGGAGAGAGGTCCATGATCACCGCGAGCAGATCGGTCCCCGACACGCCGTCGACGAGCGCGTGATGCGTCTTGGCCAGGACGGCCCAGCGCCCTTCGTCGAGGCCCTCGACGACCCAGATCTCCCAGAGCGGCTTGGAGCGGTCGAGCGGCTGCGCCATGACGCGTCCGACGAGCTTGCGCAGCTCGCTCTCGCCCCCCGGCGACGGGAGCGCGGTTTGCCGCAGGTGGTACTCGATGTTGAAGTGCACGTCGTCGACCCACACCGGTCGTCCGAGCTGGAACGGGACGAAGCGCACCTTCTGGCGGTACCGCGGGACGAGGTCGAGCTTCGCCGAGACCATCTCGACGACGTCGGCGAAGGGCGGCGGCGGGCCCTCGAAGATCGCGACGGACGCAATATGCATGTGCGACACGCCGTCCTCGATGTGCAGGAACGAAGCGTCCAGCGGGCTCAGGCGGTCAGGACCCATACGAGGCCCTCCCTTCGCAGTTCGAGGTTGTCCGAAACTACTACCGGCCAGGCACGCCGGCGGGAGGAAATTCCGGACCGTCAGCCGGCAGCGGGGGTCGCCGACATCGTCGCGGGCGGCTCGCCCAGCGTCGCGAGGAACGACGACGACAGCGCCCGCCGCCGGGTCTCCTCGTACGCCGCCTCGATGACCCGGGCCGAGCGGTCCTCGGCCATCGCCCGCAGGCCCATGGCCCGGCGGGCGTCGCCGTCGGGCTCGAGGGAGATGACGGCGGTGCCGGCCCTCTGGAGGCGGGCCACCTCGCGCTCCATGCGGCGGTGCACCGTGCGGCGAAGCCAGCCGTCGGCGCCGTTGGCGCTGCCGTGCGCCGCGGACATCGACGAGATGATGACGACCAGGTCGAGGCCCTCGGCGCGCAGCACGTCGGCGTTGGTGACCGAGTGGACGCCGCCGTCGATGTAGTCGGCGCCCTCGATCGGGACCGGACGGAAGTACCCGGGGATGGCGCACGAGGCGAGCACGGCGGAGGCCAGGCGGGCAGGAGGGGCGCCCGGGCGGCCGAAGACGACGCGGGCGCCGTCGGAACGGCGCACCGCGCAGATGCGCAGGCCCTCGGGCCAGCGGTCGCCGATGAACTCGTCGAGGCCCCGGGCGCGCTCGGTGATGTCGAGCTGGCCGCGGGGGATGAGCGTCGACACGGCGACGTCGGCGCGGAACGCGAGGGGGCGGCGGGCGGTGCGCGCGAGCAGCGCCGGCGACGGCAGGTTCCACGGACGCAGCATGGAGAGGACGGACGGCGTGGGGAGCGGCTCGGTGTCCGACGGCAGGATGCGGCGGAGGATGGCGCCACCCCTCCGGGAGGTAGGGACGCCGTAGAGCGAGGCGGCCAGATCCGTGGCAGGCACCCCGACGCGCAGGGCGGCTCCCGTGACCGAACCCGCGGAGGTGCCGACGACGATGGCAGCGTTGCGGGGGTCCCAACCGATCTCCCGCTCGAGGGCGGCGAGCACGCCGGCCTGGTAGGCCTGCCCGACGACGCCGCCCGCGCCGAGGACCAGGCCGATGGACGGCGACTGCTTTGGGACCCCCCGGATCACCTTCATCACCCCCTATCTCTACCCGTTCGCGCGAGTTGTCACGTCGATTTCACCAGACAGTGACAGCCGAGCGGTGTATTCGCCAAACGCCTGAACAGTGTTCAATCAAATCGCGTCGTTTGCTGTCAAGCAACCCCGATGTCCGCTCGGACGTCGGGGGCGGGGGCCGGACCGTCGCTGCGTAGGGTGGTCCGGATCGTGAGCGAGTTCGTCCGGGTGGTGGCTGTCGTGGGCGGGGTGGTCCTCATCGTGGGGATGCTGAGCGACGCCGTGGCGACCCTGATCGTGACGCAGGGCTCCAGCTCGTTCTGGCGCCCGACCAGGATCTTCTACACGGTGACGTGGCGGGTGACACGGGTGGTGGCGGCGCGGCTGCCGGACCGGGCCGGGGAGTACTCGCTGAACGTGTATCCAGCGCTGTCGCTGCTGGGACTGCTCGTGTTGTGGCTGGCGGGGCTCGTGGTGGGGTGGTCGCTCGTCTACTGGGGTTTGGATCAGCGGCTGGGCGGGACGCGTGAGTTCGGGACGCTCTTCTATTACGCGGGGACGTCGTTGGTGACGCCGCTATTCGGCTCGGCGCACGGCTCGGCGCTGCGGGTCTTGACGTTGCTCGAGACGTTGACGGGCGTGGTGACGATCGCGCTGATGATCAGTTATCTGCCGGCCTTGTACGGCGCGTATTCGCGACGCGAGTCGCGGCTCTTGACGCTCGACGATCCGTTGGGCGGGCGCATCACGCCGATGCGGGTGATCGTGCTCAACGCTCCCGGGGGGGATGTCGAGAGGCTGTACCGGGCGTTCGGCGAGTGGGAGATGTGGACGGCCGACGTCTTGGAGAGCCACGTCTCGTACCCGATGCTGGCGTTGTTCCGCTCGCAACATCCGGGGCAGTCGTGGGTGACCGCGCTGGGGTTGGTGACGGACGCGGCGACGCTGGCGTCGGCGTGCGTGGAGGGCGCGCAGAGCCGCGAGCCCTACTTCCTGTACCGGCGGGGGCGGCGGGCGATCCTCGAGATCTCGTCCCGCTTGCACATCCCCCGCCGTGACGGCGGGGTGTTGTGGCTCAACGAGGCGAACTTCGACCTCGCGTGGGACGGCCTGGTCGAGGCGGGGCTGCCCCTGCGGGACAAGGCGCAGGCGTGGGCGGATCTCCAGGTCATGCGGGCCAGCTACGGCGACCAGCTGGAGACCTTGATCAACTTCCTGGTCGCGCCCCACGGCTTCTGGGGCCACTCGGCCGAGGAGACGGTGGCCGCGGAGGTGGCGGCGGCGGCGAGCGAGGCCCGGCGGCGCGAGACGGGCAGCGGCACGGAATCCCGGCGCCGCCGTTAGCCTGCCTGGCTGACATGGGGAGCACGACGCGAGCCGAGCTGCACCGGGTTGCGGCGCACGTGCTCGGGCGCCGGCGGTACGCGGTGAGCGGGCACTTCGGCCTGCGCGCGAGCCCGGCCGGTATCTCGACGCCGGCGTACGGGCCCGAGCCCGAGATGTTGCGCCTCACGCCCGTCTGCCTCGTCCGCGAGGTGGGCTCCGTGGCGCGGGGGCTGGCGCTGGACGGGGCGACCCTCGGGACGCTGGCGGCGTTCGCGGGCGCTGACCTCGGAGACGCGTTCTCGGCGGGGGCCGGCATGCCGGCCGCGGGGCCGGCCGACGAGCCGCTCGAGCTCGACGCGCACGAGCTGGCCGATCTGTTCTCCTGGTTCGACCTCGCGTGGCGCGTGCTCGACGAGGTCTTGGCGGAGCGGACGGGTTCGTGTGAGGCGGCCACGATCCAGTTGTGGCCCGAGCACTTCGACGTCGGGACATCCTTGGCGTTCGGGACGGGCGACGGGGTGAACCTCGGCTTCTCGCCGGGCGACGGCTTCTCCGACGCGGCCTACGTCTACGTCGGTCCCTGGGGCGCGGCGCGGCCGGGACCGTCCTCCTACTGGAACGCGCCGTTCGGAGCGGTCCTGACCCGCTCGGAGGTGCGCGGCGCCGACGACGGCCTGGCCTTCATCCGCACCGGCCTCGACTTCCTCGGCGTGGGCTGACGTGGCGCCCGTCCCGCTGCCCACCGCCGAGACCGTGAACCTCGAGCGGCCCGACGCGGCCGAGTCGCAAACGTTGGCCGATGGGCTCGCCTCCGCGGTGGGCGGGTCGACGGGGCTGGTGCCGATGCAGCGCACGCTGATCTTGGCGCTGTTCCCGGCGATGACGGACCACGAGGTGACGCTCGACGACCGCCGGGCCATCACGCCGACCGAGTTCGCGACCTGCCTGGCGCGGCGCAACCTCGGGTTCCGCTCGCGCGCCGTGCAGATGATGCTGCTCTGCGCGCTGGTGCGCCACCCCATTCCCGACGACGTCGCGGAGAACGTGGCGGAGTTCGCACGCGAGCTCGGCGTCGAGGACGGCATGGTGAAGGTGGCCGCCGAGTTCGCGCACGGCTCCCTGGGCCTGGCCGCGCACGACTTCGCGCGCAACGGGTACGAGGGCACCTGGAACCAGGAGGTGGCGACCGCGGCCGTGCACTCGACGCGGGTGTTGGAGGACGCGTGGGAGTTCTCCGTCAGCGATCCCGCCCTGGCCGCCCAATGGGCGACGCTCGAGCACCTCCCCCCCGACGCGATCGGCCGCAAGGTGTGGGAGATGTACCAGGCGCGCGGGTTCACCTTCCCCGGCGAGCCGGGTTCGGCGCCACCCCTCTTGGCCCAGCACGACTGGGTGCACGTGCTGGCCGACTACGGCACGACCGTCGAGTCGGAGGTCGAGGTGTTCGGCCTTATCGCGCGGGCCAACGACGACCTGCACGCCTTCTCGTTGTTGGCCATGGTGATCTCGTTGTTCGAGACCGGGTACCTCGCGACGGGGGCCGGGCTCTTCCAAGCCTCGACCGGCCACTTCTCGTCCGACCCCGGCATGGCCGTCCGGCTGTCGAACGCCATGCGGCGCGGTGCCCTGTGTCACGACGGGCTCACCGGTGCGGACAGCATCGACTTCCTGCAGATGGACTGGTTCGCCGTGGCCGACCAGTCCTGCGCGGCACTGCGGCAGCGGTTCTGCCTCGAGCCCAAGGGTGCCGACGCGGTGGCCGCGGGGTCCGTCGGGCCTTGGGAGCCGGGCGGCATCAGCCCCTTCCAGATGAAGGCCGGCCAGGAAATGGCCGCCGGGCACGGCCGTCCCTACGAGGCACACGGCGCCTCGTTGAAGGACTGACGTCAGGACTCGAGGAAGCGCAGGACGGCGAGCACCCGCCGGTGGTCCTGGTCAGAGACCGGGAGGTCGAGCTTGGTGAAGATGTTGGCGACGTGCTTCTCGACCGCGCCCTCGCTGATCACCAGCGCCTGGGCGATGGCGCCGTTCGAGCGCCCTTCGGCCATGAGCGCCAGCACCTCGCGCTCGCGGGGCGTCAGCGCGGACAGGGTGTCCGAGCGGCGGGTGGCGCCGATGAGCTGGGTGACCACTTCGGGGTCCAAGGCCGTACCTCCTATGGCGACCCGCTCGAGCGCCTCGACGAAGTCGCTGACGTCGGCCACGCGGTCCTTGAGCAGGTAGCCGATGCCGGCGGCGTCGTCGGCCAGCAGGTCGGCCGCGTAGCGGGTCTCGATGTACTGCGAGAAGAGCAGGATGCCGAGGCCCTCGTGCTTCGCGCGCAGCTCGAGAGCGAGCCGCAACCCTTCGTCGGTGAACGTGGGGGGCATCCGGATGTCGATCACCGCCACGTCGGGCGGGTTCTGCGCGACGGAGCTGCGCAGCGCGGCCGGCTCGGCCACGGCGCCGGTGATCACGAAGCCTCGGTCGACGAGGAGTTGGACGAGCCCGTCGCGGAGGATGGCCGAGTCCTCGGCGATGGCGACCCGCAGGCCGGCCGTCGTCATCACACCGAGAGCGGGAGGTCGACCGTGACGACGGTGGGGCCGCCGGGGGGGCTCACGAGGTCGAGGCGGCCGTCGACGGCGTGCACGCGCTCGGTCAGCCCGGACAGGCCGCTCGACGTCGAGCCGACGGTGGAGAGGTGCGCGCCGCCCCGCCCGTCGTCGCGCACGACCAGGCGCAACCAGGTGCCCTGCTGCGCGCACGACACGGTGGCGCGGGAGGCCTGTGCGTGCTGCGCCACGTTGGCGAGAAGCTCGGCAACGCAGTAGTACGCGATCGCCTCGATGGCGGGGGTGGGCCGGGCGCGCACGTCGAAGGTGAGCTGGGTGGGGATGGCGCTGCGCGAGGCCAAGGTGGACAACGCGCCTTCGAGCCCGATGTCGAGCGCGGGCGGGTGGATGCCGCGTGCGATGTCGCGCAGCTCGGTAATCGCCTCCTTGGCGCCGCGGTGCGCCTCGTCGACGAGCTCTCGGACACGTGCGAGGTCGACGTCCTCGGTGCTCTCGAGCTTCTCCTTCGCCATGCCGAGCCGCATGGCCAGCGCGACCAGCTGGGCCTGGGTGCCGTCGTGCAGGTCCCGCTCGATGCGCCGCAGCGTGGCGGCGGACGCGTCGACGGTGGTGGTGCGGGCCTGCTCGAGGGACTGGACGCGGGCGGCGACGGGGTCCGGGCCGAGCAGGGTGCGGATGAGGAGTTTGTCGACGGTGACGAACCCGCGCATGACCCACGGGGCGGCGAAGAAGGCGAGCGCTCCGAGGACGAACAGGCCGAAGGTATGGCCGAAACTGGCCTCGCCGCCCTGAATCCCGTTGGGCACGAAGATGTTCTGCAGGAGCCCCCACATCGGGCCGGAACCGCCGCCGCCGTGCCAGAAAATCGGGTTGAGCAGGCCCACGAAGGCGTCCCACCAGAGGCTGAAGGCGACGTACGCGCCGAGCACCGTCCAGGGCAGCTTGAGCGCGAGGTAGGCGACGGAGCGCCAGGCGACGCGGTCGCGCAGCGCCGACTGCAACCAGCCGAAGAAGCCGGGACGTCGTGTGAACGCGCCGGGATCCTCGACCGTCTCGCCCAGGAAGTTGCGCGCCAGGCCGCGCTGGAACCGGCCGACCCCACGGGCGATGCGCAGTGAGAGGGCGATGATGATCAGCCCGACGAAGGTGATGATGAGCCACACGCCCGCGATCATCGTGGCGGCGACGACGACGAGACTCACGAAGGCGAGGAGGCCGCTCACCATCCAGAACCCCAGCTCGCTCCAGGGGCGCTTGGTGAAGGGCTCGCGCACGACGCGCTGCGCGAGGTCCTTCAGCTTGATCACCTGCTCATCGGTGATCGCGATCGACACCCCTTTGCGTTCCGGCTGTTGCTCCGGCTGCACCGGCGCCTCGCCGTCCTCGGCGACCAAGGTCATGCGTCCCGCTTGATCAGCGCCACCGCTCCGACGGCGAGCGCAGCGACGGTGTACAGCACCATCAGCATGAACCCGATTGTTGCCGATAGCTGGTTGTCCTGCGGCGCGACCGCGGCGACGGACTGGGCGAAGATGATGGCCGGCGTGTACTTGTCGGGGTGCCCGGCCAGGGTGTGGAGGAGGATCGGGGCCAGCAGGGTCACACCGGCGAAGGTGGCGATGGCACCCGCCGTGTGGCGGATGATCAGGCCGAGCCCGAGCCCGAGGAGCGCGAACAGGCTCAGGAACGCGCCCGACAGGACGACGGCCCGCAGCACGCCCGGTTGCCCGAGGTGCGCGGTGGGCGCGACGCCGGTGGACAGGATGGCCTGGCCGAAGAAGAAGGCGGCGAAGCTCATGACTTCGCCGACGACGAGGGTGAGGAGGCCGACGACGGTCACCTTGGCCGCGAACAGCGTCTCGCGCCGGGGGACGGCGGCGAGTGACGAGCGCATGGTGCCCGACCCGTACTCGCCGGAGATGGCCAGGACGCCGAGGACGCCCAGGACGAGCGACCCGATGGCGAGCCCGGCCAAGGCCTGGTTCGTGGGGTCCCAGCCGAAGCCCTGGTACCACTGGCGCGGGTGATGCGCGGCGCCGTTCGTCGAGAGGAACGTCACCAGCATCGTGCCGAGGATGGTGATGCCGAGGAGCAACTTCGTCGAGCGCAGGGAGGCGAGCTTGCTCACCTCGGCGGCGACGGCCTGGCGGAAGCCCACCCGGCTGTCACGGACAGCGGGGGTGGTTGGTGTGGTCGTGGTGGTTGGCACTGACAAGGCGATGGTCACAACGTGTCCTTTCGGGGTGGTGGTCGATCAACGGGCGGGGACCAGCTCGCGCTCGCGCGAGCGGTACTCGACCGAGTCGGATGTGAGCTCCATGAAGGCGTCCTCGAGCGAGGCCCGGATCGGAGTGAGCTCGTGCAGGGTGAGTGACGCCTGGGCTGCGATCTCCCCGATCCGCGCCGAGGGCACCCCGGTGACGACGATGCCGCCGTCGTTCGCCACCGTCGGCCGCACGCCTTCCTTGGTCAGCGCGGTGACCATGAGCTGGGGTGTCGGCGTGACGACGCGCACGGCCTCGGCCTGGTGCTGCGCACTGAATTCCTCGACGCTCGTCTCGGCGATGAGGGTGCCCCGCCCGATGACGACGAGGCGTTCGGCCGTGAGGGCCATCTCGGAGATGAGGTGGCTCGACACCAGCACGGTGCGGCCTTCGGCGGCCAGGTCGCGCAGGAGGTAGCGCGCCCAGCGGATGCCCTCGGGGTCCAGCCCGTTGACCGGCTCGTCGAAGAGGAGGACGCCGGGGTCGCCGAGGAGCGCACCCGCGATGCCGAGCCGCTGGCCCATGCCGAGGGAGAACTTGCCCGCCCGCTGGTCCGCGACGGAGGTGAGGCCGACGATGTCGAGCACCTCGTCGACGCGCGCCGCGGGGATCTCGTTCGACGTGGCGAGCCAGCGCAGGTGCTGGCGCGCCGTGCGGCCGGGATGGAACGCCTTGGCGTCGAGGAGTGCGCCGACCTCGCGCAAGGGCCAACGCAACTCGTCGTAGAGCAGACCGTTCACCGTCGCCGCGCCTGCGTCGGGCACGTCGAGGCCCATGATCATGCGCATCGTGGTGGACTTGCCGGATCCGTTCGGGCCGAGGAAGCCGGTGACGACGCCGGACGGGACGGTGAAGCTGAGACCGTCGACCGCCACCGTCTTGCCGTAGCGCTTCATCAGTCCGCGGGTGACGATCATGAGGGCTCCTTTTCGGTGCCCCGGCGGGGGTGCCGGGCTCTGCCCTCACACGATGAAGGGTGGAGCCCGCAGGAAGAATGCCGCTACCGGGCGTCTCGCCCTGGGGCTAGCCCCCCTTTTCGACCGGGTGGCTAGTGCCCCGAAGCGGCGGGCGACCCCGGCCAGGCGGGGTACGACGGCGCCCGGTCGGGCGGGGTCATGTACGTCGTCACCGCGCCGGCGGTCGAGAACATCGGCACCGACCCGCGCGGCACCACGCCGGCCTTGTAGCGCGCCCCGCCGTTGACGTACTGCATGAGGCCGTTGCCGACCGTGCCCTCCTCGTCGGGGCCCTTCGCCGTGGCGTCGTACCAGAGGAACGTGTAGTCGGCCGGCGAGGAGTAGCTCGGGTGGGGGGCCGCGCCCTGGTAGCCGTACGCCTGGAGCGGGGAGGTCGGGCCGCCACCGGTGAGCGGGGCCCGGAACAGGCCCTCGGTGTAGGTCTGCGGCGTCAGGTGCGCGCCGGCCAGTTGCACACCGGTGAAGAACTGCTGGTACGCCGGGAGGATGGCCGGCGCGGCCAGCGAGGCGGGGCTGGTGTTGGCGCCGTACCACCACCGGTAAAGGTGATACGAGTCACTGGACGCCACCGGGACCGGGACCGCCAGGCTGGACACGCCGAACGCATGCGACCACTCGTTCTGGTCGTAGTAGCGACCCAACGCGGAGGTGTCGGTCAGGACGATGCCGGTGATGATCCACTCGGGGAAGTAGCCGATGGTGGCGCAGGCCTTCGTGAGATAGATCGGCATGATCGGGTCGCCGGCGAACACGACGCTCGTCGCGCCGGACGTCTTCAGCTTCTCGGCCAGCGTGGCGGCCTGGGTGGGCAGGGTCGTCAGGTTGAGTGTGTAGGTGAGGTCGGCGGGCGAGACCACGTTGACGTGTCCGCCCCGGAGCTTCGTCTCGAGCTGCGTGGTCAACTCGTTGAACCCCGGTGCCGGCGGCTGCGACGTCTCGCTCACGACGATGAACGACCGTTTGTGTGCGTGCAGCGACGGGTCGCCGGCCCAGATCGCGTCCTTCCCGTTCAGCTTGGCGATGAGGTAGTCGACCGTCTCGTTCAACGAGGTGTCCGCGGTCGGCAGGTTGGCCCACTGGTAGGGCGCGTCCTGTTGAATCAGCGCGTTGAGAGACGAGTCGCCGCAACCGACGCACAGCACGTGCAGACGCGCCAGCTCGGTCTCGTAGGCCGTGGTCTCGCCGGGACCGCCGATGGAGGCGAAGGCATGGTCCTGCTCCGCCACGGTGACGGCGTCGGCGTGCGCCGCCACGGGGTCGGCGTCGGCACCACTCGCCTCGAACGGGATGAGGTTCACGTGGCGGCGGTAGAGCACGTAGGTCTTGTTGAGCATGGCGACGTAGGCCTGGACGGTGGCCAACGCCTGGGCGGGCGTCCCCGCCGCGCCCGAGATCGTCGAGGCGAGGCCCCCCGGCTGGGGGTAGTAGTAGACGAGGTTGATCGCCGTGGCGGTCACGCCGGCCGCGGTGGCGCCGCCGTTGGAACCGGCCGGCACCGGCACACAGGGCGGCGCGTACACGGTCGGCATCTTGAGGCGGCCGGTGTGGTGGTCACACTCGGATCCCCAGTTGTAGGACGACGTCTTGCCCTCCTTGGCGGCGGTGGCGTAGGTGATGGGCACCGACGATGGCGCGGCGTGGCCCGTATTGGTCGTCGGGGTCGCCGACGGGGTCGAGGAGCTCGACTCGTTCACGGTGGCGACGATCCCGGCGGCAAGCAGCGCCGCCAGGATGAGAACCACCGGCACCGCCATGCGGACCCGGCTGACCCGCGGCCACGGCCGTTCGGTGAGCGACGCCGGCGCAGGGGCCGGCGTCGGGGCAGCGTCGGAGGCCGGCGTCTCGGTCGTTTCGGTCTCGGTCATGTCACTCGCTTCCGGCGCCGGCACCGGCGCTCGCAACAGGACCCGTCCGCGAGAGCGCGAGTGGGTCGGATCCGAGGAAGGCCTCGCCCACGAGGGGCATCTGCAAGACGTCGGCCGGCGGGCCGCTGGCGATCACGGCGCCCCGGTCCATGGCCACGAGCCGGTCCGCCAGTTCGGCGATGAAGGCGATGTCGTGCTCGACGATCAACATCGTGGCGTCCAGCTGGTCGCGCACATTGCGGAGCAACCCCAGCATCGCCTCCACCTCGCGCTGCGCCACGCCCGACGAGGGCTCGTCGAGGAGCACCACCGTGGGTTGGTGCGCGACGACAGCGGCCAGGTCGACCAGTCGCCGCGAGCCCGTCGACAGCTCGCTGACGAGATTGTCGGCGAAGCGTTCGAGCCCGAACATCTCCATGAGCTCGTCCACCCGCCGGCGGACCGCGGCCTCCGTGCGTACCTGCACGGGCAGGCGGAGCATCGCGTTGAAGGGGTCGGCGACGTCGGTGAACCGCTCGAGGGAGACGGCCAGGGCGTCGCGGACGGTGAGGGCGGAGAAGAGGCGTGAGTCCTGGAAGGAGCGGCCGAGCCCGAGGCGGGCGCGGGTGGCCGCGGTGCGATCGGTGACGTCGATGCCGCGGAGCTCGACACGGCCGTCGTCGGGCCGCAAGAAACCCGAGACGACGTCGAACAGCGTCGTCTTGCCGGCCCCGTTGGGCCCGATGATGCCGACCAGCTCCCCGTGGCCGGCGTGCAGCGACACGTCGTCGAGGGCGGCGTTGCCCCCGAAGCTCAGTGCCAGTCCGCGCACCTCGAGCTCGGGGCCGCCGTCGCGTACGGGACGGGGCCCGGCGGCCTGCGCCGCGAGCGAGTCCGACGCCTTCTGCAGGTAGACCGACCACAGCAGCTCAGGGTGCGCCGCCAGCTCGGCGGCCGTGCCGGTGAACCGCACGACGCCGGTGTCCATGACGTAGACGCGGTCCGCCACGGCGACGGCGACGTTCATCGACTGCTCCACGAGCAGGATGGCCGTGCCCGCTTGGCGCATCGATTCGATCGCGCCGAGCAGCTGCTCGACCACGATCGGCGAGAGCCCGAGCGAGAGCTCGTCGATGAGGAAGAGCTTGGGCCGGGTGATGGTCGCCATGGCCAGCGCGAGCATCTGCTGCTGCCCGCCCGAGAGATTGGCGGCCCGCTCGCCGCGCCGATCGGCGAGGGTCGGGAAGGCGGCGAAGGCGTCTTCGATCATCTGGGTGTCGCTCTCGCCCCGCCGGCGGCCCTGCCAGGCGGCGGCCCGCAGGTTCTCCTCGACACGCAAGCTCGGGAACGTCCCCTCGCCGCCGGGCACCTGGGCCACGCCCAGGCGGGCGATCTCGTCGGGCGGCAGGTGCGTGATGTCGCGCCCGTCGAAGACGATGGCACCGTGGTCGGCCTCGACGACCCCGCCGATCGCCCGGAGCAGCGTCGACTTGCCGGCGCCGTTCGTGCCGACGATGGCGACGATCTCGCCCTCGCCGATCTCGATCGCCACGTCGGAGAGGACCGGGACGCCGTCGTACCCCACCCGCAGGTCGCGCACGGCGAGGAGCGGGAGCTTGCCGTCGCGGCGGTCGACCAGCATCTGCGTCCTCGTACGCATCGACGTCCACACGTCGCGCACGTCGCCTTCGATGAGGCTGCCGGCGCTCGCCACGATCAACCCGCCGATGGTGAACACGGGCACGAGCATCAACAGCCCGTAGCGGAACCCGATCGCGTCACCGATGCCCCCGACGACCGGCAGCACGAGGAGCCCCGGCAACACGAACAGTGCTCCGATGGAGAAACCGACGGAACGGACTCGGGCGGGGATAGCGAGCGACAGGGACGACAGGACGCCCGGACCGACCACGGCCAGGCAGGCAACGATGCCGGCGTTCCCGATGAACGCGACCGGGACGTTGGGCGCCAGCGCGAACAGGACCGCGAACCCGGCCGCGACGAGCGAGGCGACGGCGAGCATGCGGAACACGAGCCCGACCTCGCGCTTGGCGAGGCGGGTGGCGATCGTTGCACCCACGGCGAGGCCCAGGAGGTCGAAGACCTCGACCGGTGCCGTGAGGTAGGCGCGCTGGAGGACGTCGAGGTGGAAGGTCTGCTGGTACTGCAACGAGGCCAAGGAGGCGAAGCCGGCGATCGAGGCGGCGAGGAAGGGCAGAGCGATGAAGATGCGGCGCAGGGCGCTGACCTTCCAGACCGTGCGCCAGGCTTCGCCCAACGACGGCGGTGGTTCCGCGGGGGCGTCGAACACCGCCGCGGCCGGCGAGTCACCGAGGGGTGCGGGCTGGCCGAGCTCGGACGCCACCATCTGCTCGGTGAGCTCGAGCTGCTCGTGGCGGCCGCGCGGCGGCTCGTGCAGGCGGGTCCCGATGATGACGACGATGATGATCGGCACCGCGAAGATCAAGAACGGCGCGCGCCACGAGAAGAGGGTGGCGAGACCCGCGCCGATCAGGACGCCGGCGATGACGCCAATGCTGTAGCCCGCGCGGTGCGCCGAGTAGACGCGTGGGCGGGCGACCACCGGGTAGTAGTCGGCCAGCAACGAGTTGTGGGTGGGAAAGATGACGGCCTGTCCCATGTAGACGCCGACGAGCATGACGGTGACCAGCACCACCGAGTTGGCCAGTCCGACGCCGATGGAGAAGGCGGCGCCGATGAGGGCGCCGATCAGGGCGATGCGCACCCGGTTCATGCGGTCGGCGAGCACGGCGACCGGGAGGGTGCACGCGAGCCCGGCCGCGCCGGCGATGGCGACGATGAGCAGGACCCCCGCGTTGGTGAGGTGGAAGGCGTCGCGGATGTTCGGCGTCAGCACGTTGAAGGCGCTCTGCGTGGCCTGGTCGAGCAGCTGGATGGCGGCGAGCACGCCCAGGGGGAACAGCGACACGCCCCCGCCGAGCTGGCGGATGGAGGAAAGGCGGCCAGGGCTCACGGTGCGACCGCCGGGGTGAGGGGCGCGACGCCGTGGCGGCGCTCGAGCGCTTCGACCGCCCAGTCGCGCAGGTCGTAGCAGAGGCCGGCCAGGCCGCGAGGAAAGAGGATGAGCACGATGATCACGCCGAGCGCGGCCGGGAAGAGCTGCCAGCTGGGCGGCAGGTAGACGACGCTGCCCTCGACAATCGCCGCGCCGAGGACGGCGCCGAGGGACGACGAGAGCCCTCCGACGGCGGTGGACGTGAAGACGACGAGGCTGGCCGACGCCAAGAACGACGTCTCCTGATACGACTGGGTGGCCAAGAGGAGCAGGACCCCGGCCAGGCCGGCGATGAAGCCGGAGATGGCGAACGCGGTCAGCTTGGCCCACACGATGCGGACGCCGTAGCCCGACGCGGCGCGCTGGTTCGCCGGCAGCGCGCGCAGGACGCGGCCGACGCGGCTGTGGCGCAGGCCCTGGATGGCAACGAGCACCAGCACGAGCACGCCGAGGCTCAGTTCGAAGGTCGAGGCCTGCGACGTGATCGAGACGCCGAAGAGGTACGGGGTGCCGAGCTGACCCTGAGGGATCCACGAGAACAGGGCGGGGACGAGCAGGTAGCCGGACGCAGCGAGGGCGAAGGCAAGTGTGGTGACCGCGGCGAACATGCCGTCGAGGCGCAGCGTCGGGAGGCCGACGACCACGGCGACGACGGCGGCGGTCGCACCGGCGAGGAGGAAAGCGAGGCTCAGGTCCCAGTGCCAGTCGATGAGCGCGACGGCGCCCATGACACCCCCGACGGCGGCGAACGACATCTGGCCGAGGCTGACCTGTCCCGACCAGCCTGTGAGGACGACGATCGAGCAGCCGACGACGGCGAGGGCGACCAGGGCGGAGGCGCGGATGAGCTCGCCCTGGCCCATCCAGAGCGGGAGGGTGCACGCGGCGGCGAATGCGAGAGTGGCGCCCGTGGGCTTCGCGACCTTGACTTCGGTGAGGTCGCGGGCGGCGGCCGGCAGGTCGCGCACGCTGCCGGCGAGCGACAGCGTGGCCTCGACCTCGCGGTCGCGGCGGGAAGCGAAGAGCTGGCGTACGAGGATGGCACCGAAGACGACCGCGGCGAGGACCGCGAGCGCGAGGGCGGGATCGGCGGGGTCGTTCCACGCGACGCCCTGCTGGAGCACGCCGAGGACGACAGCGGACGCAGCGATGACCGGCAGCTCGGTGAAGTTGCCGAGCGCGAGGGCGGCGAGCGCGGTGACGAGCGCGGTGAGGCCGTAGGTCGGATCGAGGGGGAGGCCGAGGATGGCCGCCTGGAAGAAGATGGTGACGAACGACAGGACGCCGGCGACCACCCAGGTGACCGACTGCAGGCGGCCGACGGGGATGCCGAGCATGGAGGCGCGGTCGCGGCGGTCGCCCGCCGCCTGCACGGCGATCCCGATGTCGGTCTTGGTGAACCAGAGCGACACCCCGACGAGGCAGCCGACGGAGACGATCACGGCGACGAGGTCGTCGCTGTTGAAGACCACCGGCGCGATGTGCCAGGTGAAGTGCCAGGGGAAGCTGACGACCGCGGTCGAGATCGGCGCCTGACCCCAGATGCGCGGGATGAGCAGCGCGATCACGACCAGGAGCTGGGAGAGCCCGATGGTGGCGACGGTGAGGATGAGGCGGGGGGAGCGCCGGAAGCGGCGGACGACCAGGATCTCGACGGACGCGGTGAGGAGCACCGAGGCGACGAGCCCGGTGAGCAGGCCGAGGAAGTAGTTGACGCCGGAGAAGCCGATGAGCCCCACGGCGAGGACGGCCGGCGCCGTGCCGAGGTCGCCCTGGGAGAAGTTGACGACCTTGTTCAGCCGGTACACGAGCCCGAGGCCGACGGCCATGAGCGAGCCGAGGAGCCCGAGGATGAGGCCCTGCACCCACACGCCGAGCGGGACCGGGAAGAGCGCGAGCTGCAGGACGAGCACGGCGGCGACCGACACCACGCCGGCCAACGCCGTCTTGCCGCGGCCCGTGCCAACGCCGATGTTCAGCGCCTGACGCCTTTCATCACGAACGTGCCCCCCCGGGTCGGTCCGATGGTGCGGCTCAGGGTAGCGGTCCGGGAACACTCAGGGATGTCCCGGGTTGTGCCCCAGCGGTGTGTGGCGTCAGAGTGGGCCATCGGCCGCCACCCGACCTCCCGTTCCCCCCATCGAATCGAGGCATCGTGACGCTCACCGACCAGGTACCCGCTGCACCGCGCGAGGCGACGCCGGCAGCACACTCGTTCGACCTGCGCAAGACCTACGGCAGCGGCGACGCAACGGTCCACGCGCTGGCCGGTGTGAACGTCACGTTCCAGCGCGGCCGCTTCACCGCGGTGATGGGGCCCTCGGGCTCGGGCAAGTCCACGCTGATGCACTGCATGGCGGGGTTGGACCGGCCGACGTCGGGCCAGGTCTTCGTCGGCGACACGGAGCTCGGGCACCTGGACGACACGGGCCTCACCCAGATGCGGCGCGACCGGATCGGCTTCGTCTTCCAGTCCTTCAATCTGGTGCCGACCCTGACCGCCGAGGAGAACATCACGCTGCCGGCCGATCTGGCGGGCAAGAAGGTGGACCAGCAGTGGCTGGACTACCTGGTGCAGCAGCTGGGGCTGAAGGACCGCCTGCACCACCGGCCGACCGAACTGTCGGGCGGCCAGCAGCAGCGGTGCGCCTGTGCCCGGGCGCTGATCAACCGGCCCGACCTGATCTTCGCCGACGAGCCGACGGGCAACCTCGACTCCAACTCGTCGAACGAGATGCTGGGCTTCCTGCGGCGGTCGGTCGACGAGTTCGGCCAGTCGATCGTCATGGTGACCCACGACCCGCACGGGGCCGCGTTCTCGGACCGGGTCGTCTTCCTGGCGGACGGGCAGATCGTCGACGAGCTCGCCGACCCGACCGCCGACTCCGTGCTCGAGCGGGTGCGGACGTTGGGCGCCTGACATGTGGAAGGTCACGATCAAGGGGCTCTTGGCGCACAAGCTCCGGCTGGCGCTGACGGCGTTGGCCATCGTGCTCGGGGTGACGTTCATCGCCGGGACCTTCGTCCTCACCGACACGTTGCACAACACGTTCGACAACTTGTTCGGGACGATCTATTCGAAAGTCGACTTCCAGGTGCGCGGTGTCGCCCAGTTCGGCAGCGGCGGGAACGCGACACGGAACCCGGTGCAGGAGTCGGTCCTGACGACCGTGCGGGGCGTGCCCGGTGTCCAGGCGGCGGAGGGGACCGTCAACGGGTACGCGCAGTACATCAGCCACGACGGCAAAGCCATCTCCACCGGCGGGGCGCCCACCATCGGTCTCGCGTTCGACCCCGACCAGGCGATCTCGCCGCTCCACCTGGTAGAGGGCAAGCCGCCGACGACGTCCTCGGACGTCGTCATGGACCTGGGCACCGCACAGAAGTACGGGTTCTCGGTGGGGCAGAAGGTGCGGGTCTTGCTCCGGGGGCCGACCCGGACGTTCACCATCAGCGGGGTCACGAAGTTCGGGACGGCGGACAACCTGGCGGGGGCGACGATCGCGGCGTTCGACGTCCCGACGGCGCAGGCGATCCTGGGCCGGGTCGGCCAGTTCGACGCCATCAACGTGGTGAGCACGCCGGGCGCCGACCAGGCGGCGGTGCAACGGTCGATCGCGGCGGCCCTCCCGCACGGCGTCGAGGTGGTGACGGGTCAGACCGTGGTCAACGAGCAGACGAGCAACATCAGCTCCGCGCTCGGCTTCTTCAACACCGCGTTGTTGGTGTTCGGTTTCATCGCGTTGTTCGTCGGGGGCTTCACGATCCTCAACACGTTCTCGATCATCGTGGGCCAGCGCACGAAGGAGCTGGCGCTGCTGCGGATCGTGGGTGCGAGCCGGCGGCAGGTCTTCATGTCGGTCCTCACGGAGGCGGCCATCGTCGGGCTCGTCTCGTCGCTCATCGGCCTCGGCCTGGGCGTCCTCGCCGCCCTGGGCCTCGTGGCGCTGCTGAAGGGGTTCGGAGTCACGCTCCCGGCGGGACCGATCGCCTTCGAGGCCCGCACGGTGATCGTCTGCCTGGTCGTCGGCGTCGTCGTCACGATGCTCTCTGCCATCGGGCCGGCGCGGCGCGCCGTCCGGATCGCGCCGGTCGAGGCCGTGTCCGAGCAACAGGTGGAGCACGAGATCCCCCTGCGCCGGCGCTTCACGTGGGGAGCGGGGATCACGCTGGCGGGCGTGGCGGCGCTCGCCGTGGGACTGACCGCGCCGGCCATCGCGCTGGTCGGGGTCGGCGCGGTGCTGATCTTCATCGGCGTGGCCCGGCTGGCCCCGGCCGTGGCGCGCCCGATGGCAAGCGTGCTCGGCCGGCCGCTGAGCCGGTTGCTCGGGGTGTCGGGCCGGCTCGGCCGTGAGAACTCCATGCGCAGCCCGCGCCGCACCGCGCAGACCGCGTCGGCCTTGATGGTCGGACTCGCGCTCGTCTCGGCGATCGCCGTCTTCGGTTCGTCACTGTCCAGCTCGGCGACGCAGAGCATCGACAACGCGCTGAGCGCCGACATCATCATCAGCCCCACCAACACCATGGGATCCGGCTCCTTCGGGACGACCGTCGCAACGACGGCAGCGGCGGTGCCCGGGGTCACGGCGTCGTCGACCGTTTACGGCGGGCAGTTCGAGGTGCGCGGAGCGATCCAGAGCTTGGGCGCGGTGACCACGCGGAACCTGTCCGACACGGTGATCTTGAACATGAACGCGGGGACGTCGGCCTCACTCGCGGCGGGAGATCTGCTCATCGATGCGAAGACGGCGAACTCGGACAACCTGAAGGTGGGTGACACCGTCCCGGTGAAGTTCGCGCTCACGGGCCAGGGGCGGATGCGCATCGGCGGGATCTACCAGAACAACGCGCTCATCGGCAGCTACCTGGTCGGTGACGCCTTCTACCGTTCCCATTACGAGAACCCGCTGCCGATCGCCGTGCTGTTGCAGACCGACGGCAGCCCCGGCGTGCAGCAGGCGGTGGATCACGCGCTGGCCGGTTACCCGAACGTCAAGGTCCAGAGCCGCGCCCAGTTCGAGGCGTCGCAGGCGGCGCAGGTGAACCAATTGCTCGGCATCGTGTACGCCCTGCTCGCGCTGGCGGTGATCATCGCCCTCATCGGGATCGTCAACACGCTGATGCTGTCGGTCTTCGAGCGCACCCACGAGATCGGCCTCTTGCGCGCCGTCGGCATGAAGCGCCGGCAGATCCGGGCGATGATCCGCTCGGAGTCGGTGATCCTGGCCGTCTTCGGCGCCGTGATCGGGATCGTCGTGGGGACCGCACTCGGTATCGCGCTGGTCTCGTCGCTGCACTCGCAGGGCATAACGGTGACGACGATCCCGTGGGCCAGCCTGGTGGTCTTCCTGGTGCTGGCGGGACTGCTCGGCCTTCTCGCGGCCAGCTGGCCCGCCCGGCGGGCGGCCCGTCTCGACGTGCTGGCGGCGATCGCGGCCCAGTAGGGCCGGGTTTTCGGGCATACAGTTTCGGGCCATGGCCACCATGACCACGCCCGGCTCCTTCCGGCTTCCCGGCTATTCGATCGCGGTCGGGCCGTTCAGCCACCTGGCGGCGGAGCGGGACCGGCTCTCCGGGTTGACGTGGCGCCACTTCGACGCGGCGCCGCTCGGTGCGACGGTAGGCGCGGTGATCTCGGGGATCGATCTGCGCGGGTCGTTGCCGGACGAGGTCATCGCGGAGCTGCGGCAGGCCCTCTACGACTACAAGGTGATCTTCTTCCGGGACCAGCCCCTCACCCCGCAGCAGCACGTCGCGTTCGCCCGGCGCTTCGGCGACCTCGAGATCCACCCGTTCCTGCCGTCGGACACCGGCGAGCCGGAGCTGGTGCGCTTCGAGAAGACCGCGGACGTCAGCGGCTACGAGAACTCGTGGCACCACGACGTCACCTGGCGCGCGTCCCCGTCGATGGGCGCCATCCTGCACGCGGTGAGCGTGCCCGAGCGCGGGGGCGACACGCTGTTCGCCGACATGTACGCCTGCTACGAGTCGCTGGACGAGTCCACCAAGGCGCAGATCGACGACTTGGTGGCGGTGCACGACTTCATTCAGACGTTCGGGCACGGCATGACGAAGGAGGAGCGTCGGAAGGCGCAGGAGCAGTACCCGCAGGTCGAGCACCCCGTGGTCTGCACCCACCCCGGCACCGGTCGTCTGCATCTCTACGTCAACCGGCCGTTCGTCAGCCACATCGTGGGGATGGACGCGGAGGAGAGCCGCGTCCTGCTCGATCTCCTCTGCCGTCAGACCGATTCGCCGGAGCACCAGTGCCGCTTCACGTGGACCAAGGACTCGGTGGCGTTCTGGGACAACCGGGCCGTGCAGCACTACGCCTCGAGCGACTACTGGCCGCAGCGCCGGACGATGGAGCGGGCGTCTGTCGTGGGGACGCGACCGGCCCGGACCTGATCAGCTCGGCGGCTGCCCGTAGGCGGTCACCGAGATGAAGCGCACCGGGAGCTTGGTCAACCGGACCGGCCCGTGCGGGACCTCGCCGTCGAACTGCAGCGAGTCGCCGGCCGTCATCGAATAGGACGCCCCGGCGTAGCCGTACTCCATCGCACCCTCGAGCATGTAGAGGAACTCGGTGCCGGGGTGTTGGTACAGCGGGAAGACCTCGCTCTCGCTGGTCAGGGTGACCAGCATCGGTTCCATGCGCTTGGCGGGGCCCCGCATGGAACCCAGCAACTGATAGCGGTGGCCGCTGCGTGTCCCGGGCCGCCCCAGCTCCGGGCCGCCCCCGGACTTCGTGTACAGCGCGTCGCGCTC
This sequence comes from Acidimicrobiales bacterium, assembly GCA_036491435.1. GTDB lineage: Bacteria > Actinomycetota > Acidimicrobiia > Acidimicrobiales > RAAP-2 > Bog-473. The sequence goes on along the minus strand of DASXBZ010000051.1, from coordinate 10,611 downwards.
CTCGTCGAGGCCCTGGAACAGAGAGGTGATGGGCACCTCCAAGGCTTCGGCGAGGCGCGAGAGCGTCGCGAGGCTCGGTGAGACCTGGGCGTTCTCGATCTTGCTGATCATCGCCCGTGACAGGCCGACCTTCTTGGCCAACTCCGCCGATGACAGACCGACCTCGCGGGCCCGGCTGCGCACGCGCCACCCGATGACCGCTTCGATCTGCGCCGAGCCTTGCTCGAGCGGCGCCGCAGCGGGTTCGGCTTCCTCGTCGGGCGCGGGTGGCGCCGGTGCCGCCTTCGCGACGGAGCTCCGGTCGGGCCGCCGCGGGCTCACGCCGCGGTGTGCACCGAGGCGTCGTCGCCCACGACGACAGCGCGTTCGGACGCGTCGTAGGCCTGCTGCGGGGCCGCGGGCCGCTGTAGTTCCTCCGCACCCCCGGCGACCTCGATGCGGCGGCTACCGGTGTCGGCGGCCACGGGGGCGCGCACGGAGAGGACCCCGTGCTCGGCGCGGGCCCGGAGCTCGTGCAGGTTCCAGCTCTCGCCGACCCAGAGGCGCTGGCGGAACGTGCCGTGCTGGCGACCGGACTCGATGACGTCGACGCCGGGGCCCTTGGCCAGCTGGCGGCGCAGCGTCACGACGACGGCGCGTCCATCGACGGACACGTCGATGTCCTCGGGCGCGACGCCCGGTGCGTCGAACTCGATGACCAGCTCGTCGCCGGTGCGGTAGACGTCGTAGGCCAGCGGCGTGGCGACGGCCTCGCGGACGGTCGTGAGCTGCTCTATCTCCTCTTCACGCAGGGGACGCAGCGTGCGGAGTGGATCGATGTTCTGAGGCATGGGGACCCCCGTCTTCGGCTCGGGAGGTGTGTCCACTCAGAATAACAATGATTAACTGAAAGTCAACAGCGGGCGCTGGACCGTCGGGCCGACAGTCGCTCCGCAACCGGAGTGGGCCTGCCCGCGGGCAAAGCCGAGGCGCCGCCGCTGTCGGAGAAGGCGAACGTAGTGTTCGGGGCATGGGTGGGGTCGGACGTTTCGCTCGCCGGCTGCGTGATCGGGATGACGACCACCTGCCCCTGGCCGCCGGGCCGGTGTCGAACGGCGAGTTCGTCCCCGCGGCCCCCACGGTGCACGACCGCGTCGTCAACGCGTTGATCCGCCGGTCGATCGACGACGCCAGCCGGCGGACGGGCGTCGACCGCCGGCGCTTCCTGCAGGGGGCCGGCGCGGTCGCGGCGTCACTGGGCGCGCTGGAGTTGGCGGGATGCTCGTCCGGCGCGACGCGGCAAGCCGGGCCGCACCACGGCGGGCACTTCAAGGTGCCGCCCCCGGAAGACACCGCGGCGTGCGAGCACGCGTTGACGGGCTCTGAGTTCATCTTCGACGTGCACACGCACCACGTCATCCCGGGTGGCCCCTGGGTGCAGAACTCGCCCGAGACGACATCACTGGTTCTGTCGATGCTTCCCGCGGGATGCACGGACACGCCGCAACTCGACTGCGTCGACCGCGCCAACTATCTCCACGACCTCTTCCTGGCCAGTGACACGACGATCGCGGTACTGACCGACGTCCCGAACTCGGGGCCGTCCAGTGCACCCATCCCGTTCGCGGACGCGCTGAGCACGCAGGACATCACGGCCGGTCTCACCAGTGGCGGCGCCAACCGCGTGCTCGTGGAGAACATCATCGCTCCCAACGTCGGGCCGATCGCCACGACCCTCGACGAGATGTCGAGCGCGGTGGAGCAGGGCCCGCCCGCCGCCTTCAAGGTGTACACGGCGTGGAGCCCGTCGGGTCAGGGCTTCTCGTTGGCGGACCCGGCCGTCGGACTGCCCACGGTGCAGCACGCCTACGACCTCGGCGTGAAGGTGTTCGTCGCGCACAAGGGACTCCCCCTCGTGAACTTCGATCCGGCATTCAACGGTCCCGACGACATCGTGGCCGTCTCACGTCAGTTCATCGACATGCAGTTCGTCGTGTACCACGCGGCCTGGGATCCGTCGCACGTCGAAGGCCCGTACGACCCGAAGGCCACGATCGGTGTCGACTCTCTGCTCTCCGCACTCGACAGACACGGCGTCTCGCCGGACGACAACGTCTGGGTGGACGTTGCGACGTTGTGGCGCCAGCTCTTGACGCAGCCCGACCAGGCGGCCCATGCCATCGGGAAGCTTCTCAAGCGAGTCGGCAAGAGCCGGGTCCTCTGGGGCACGGACGCGGTCTGGTACGGAAGTCCCGAGCCGCAGATCATGGCGATGCGGTCGTTCGAGATCAGCCCGGAATTCCAGGATCTCTACGGGTACCCCGAGCTCACCGATCAGGTGAAGGCAGGCCTGTTCGGCCTCAACGCGGCGGAGCTGTTCGGCATCGACGCGACCGCGACGCGCTGCGGCCTGACGTCGGATCCGCTCAGCTCGAACATCTCCGAGGCGGCCCAACTGCGGTCCGACGGCGCGCTGCCGTCCGCGTGGCAGCCCAACGGCCCGACGTCACGTCGTCAGATGCTGCAGTGGCTCGCGTCGTCCACGACCAACTGGGTGCCCTCCTGACCGGGGCGGTCATCAGCCGTACTGCCAGGTCCGGACCCAGTCGATCTTCGTGGTGGCCGGCAGCGGCGTCACGCCGGGCCGGTACTGGTCGCCGTTCGCCGCACCGAGGGCCGCGGTGAGCGCCATGAAGAAGGGTTGGTTGAACGGCTCGGGGGCGGTGTCGGGGTTGTTCACGTAGGGCGCGTACACGTCGGTCATGCAGACCTGGCCGTCGTAGTACGTCGTGATCGACGTGGGGGTCCAGAGCACGGCGTACGTGTGGAACTGGCCCGCCGGGCTCGACCCCGCATGCACGCAGTTGTCGTCCGACGAATTGGGGTCGTTGTTCGAGCCGGGGTAGTGGATGGCCGGCACGTCGTTGTTCGGGTACTCGGAATAGAACTCACCGAAGTCGATCTCGCCACTGTCGGGCCAAGGCCCGTACAGCGTCTCGTTCTCGGGGTACAGCCACAGCGTCTCTTGGAGCCCGGGGACGGAAGTGGCCGGCATTTCGGCGCTCGCCTCGAAGAACCCGTACTGCTGGCTGAACAGGTTGTACGAGATGACCATCCCGCCCTCGATGTCGGTCTGCCCCTTGGACGCGTACGTGCCCTGGCAGGCGATCGGTTGGGGCGACTGCACGACAGAGAGGTTCAGGGTGCCGCCGTTGACGTTGATGGTGTCTGGATTGTTGACGTAACACACTTGGTGGAAGAGCGGACCCGTCCGGTACGCACTGGCGTAGGTCAACATGGGCGACCACTTGGACCCGTCGAGGGACGTGCCGTTGAACTCGTCGTCGAACGTGCAGTGCCACGATCCCGACGGCGGCGCGACCGGAGGTGCAGTGCCTGCGCAGGGGCCGGCGTCAGCCGGCGCACGCGCCCCGGGAGCGGTGTTGGGCGCGGCCGGCGCCGACGAAGCGGTCGCGGCCGGCGAGGCGCCGCGGCCTTGTGTCGAAGAGGTCGTCGAGGCGCCGCCCGGTGTCGGCGCGGCAGACGTCGGCGGGGCCGAACTCGTGGTGGTCGTGGTGGGGTTCGGGCACGCGGCGACCATCTGCTGGTACTGCGTGCAGGTGCCGGGAACGGCCGTCGTCCCGCCGGCGCTGTCGGTGTCCGTCTGCCCCGAGCCGGGGCTTCCGACGAGCACGAAGGACAAGACGACGATGAGCGCCGCGCCGCCGACGACGTTGGCGAGGAGCCAGGCGCGTGCGCGTCGGTTGCCTCGTGGTTGCGACACCCTCAGCCCTCCCGAACGCTCAGTGACCCCAATTGCCACTTGGGAAAACCCCGCGCGGCCTGGAAACTTGCCACCGAAGTCGGGCTGCCCCCGACGACCGCCGATCCACGGCTCCGACCTGCGGATTCAGTGCAGCCCACAGTGCTTCGGTTGACGGTATATCGGTAGCCGATATAAAGTCACGGGCGTGGCAGTCCCGAAGCGTGACGGCGACGAGGCCCCGCCCGGACAGTTCTCGGGCTTCGGCCGGTACGCGGGGCCGGCGACCCTGATCCTCTCGAGCCTGGCCGAGGGCCCGAAGCACGGGTATGCGCTGACCAAGGACATCGAGCGTTTCGCCGACGTCCGGCTGGCGCCCGGCACGCTGTACGAGGCGCTCAGCCGGTTGGAGGGTCAAGGTCTCATCGAGTCGGTCCAGAGCGACGACCGCCGCCGGCCGTACCGCCTCACCGCCCTGGGTGCCGAGGCGCTGCGCACCCACCTTGCCGCGCAGCGCAAGATCGCCGACCTCGGGCTCAAGCGCCTGGCGGGCACCTGGGGCGCGGCATGAACGCGTCCACGCGGCACCGGGCCGCGCGACTGCTCCGCTGGTATCCGCGGGAATGGCGCGCCCGCTACGGCGACGAGTTCACCGAGTTGCTCGTCGCGGAGCTCGAAGAGCGACCGCGTTCACTCCGTCGCAGCGTCGACGTCGCGCACAGCGGCCTGATCGCTCGTTTCGCCGTCGCCGGGCTCGGCGGTCAACCTCTCGAACCCGAGGGCTCCGGCCGGCGCAGTCTGGCCACGCTGGCGGCCGCACTCTCGATCTTCTCGGTGGTGGCGCTGGCGCTGTGGTCGCAGCTGACGATCGGGTGGCAATGGGCACCCCCGGCGACGCGCGCAACATCGCTCGCGATGGTCGTCATGTCGCTGAGCCTCCTCGTCGTCGGTGTGCTCTGCCTGCTCGCGACCGCACCGGTGGCATGGCTGGCCGTGCGCTCGATGGCCACGCGGTGGCGCCACCTCCTGGGCCCGATCGGCCTCGTGATCGGGGGCCTCGTCGTTCTGGTCGTCGGCACCCATCATTTCGCCAACGGCTGGCCGGGCACCCGGGGGCATCCGTGGGCCGACCAGGGGATCGTGCCGGGCGGCGTCGCGGCGTACGCCTGGGCGTCGACCCTCTTCGTCACGTCGTACTGGCTGCATCCCGCATCGCTGACCCAGTTCCCAAGCGGTGAGGTCGCCTGGATGCTCGTGAGCCCGCTGGCGGTGGGCGCCCTCATCGTCGGGGCCACCCGGATCGTTCGCCGGCTCGACCTCTCACCGCACCTCATCCGCTACGAGCGGAGCCTCGGACTGTGCGCGGCCGTGACGACGGCGATCTTCTTCACCGGCGCCGCTCTCTGGGTCGTCGACGGCGGGCCGGGTCCGCGCAACCTCTTCCACATCGGTGCCATCGACGTCGTGGAGCTGGCCGCGCTCGGCCTCCTGGTGGCCGTCCTCGGACGCGCCGCAAGCCGTGTGCAGTCCGGCACACCTCCCACGGCGCGGGCCTGACGCCTGGCGAACGTGACGGAGGACAGCACCACGTGACAGTGACGGAAGAGGACGTCCACCAAGTGGAGCGCACGCGCGGTTGGAGCCGGCGCCGCGTCCTGACCCGTGGTCTCGGCGGGCTGGCGGGGCTCGTGGTCGTGGGTGCCGCCGGGTTCGAACTGGTGGAGCACGGCGTGCTTCCGGGGAAGCAGGAGCTCGACCAGCTCGACGGCGCGTGCTCTGTCGCCGCGCCGGCGCTGCGGTTCCGCAACCCGGGCCCTTCGAGGTCGGGGACCTTCTTTTCGCAAGCCCGCCGCCGGTCGGTGGGCTACACCGTCGCCTGGCCGCCGGGACACACCCCGGGCGACCCGCTGCCGCTCGTCGTCATGCTGCACGGCTTCGGCGCCAACCACACGAACGCGTTGACGTCGATGACGCCGTCGCAAGCCGTGGCCCTCGAGGTCGACGGCGCGCCGCTGCGAGCGATGGCCATGGTGACCGTCGACGGCGGCGGCGGCTACTGGAACCCGCATCCGCACGACGACCCGATGCAGATGGTGGTGGGGGAGCTGATCCCGATGTGCCAGGCGATGAACCTCGGACGGGATCCGCAGCGCATCGGCACCATGGGCGTCTCCATGGGTGGCTACGGCGCGCTGTTGTTGGCCGAGAAGCACCCGGACCTGTTCACCGCGGTCGCCGCCATCAGCCCTGCGATCTGGACGACGTACCCCCAGGCGTCGTCGGCCAACGCCGGCGCCTACGCGTCGCCGTCGGACTTCGCGTCGGACGACGCGGTCACCCACGCCGCGTCGTTGGCCGACACGCCCGTCCGGGTCGCCTCGGGGCTCGATGACCCCTTCCATGCGGGCGTGGTCGCGCTGGCGGAGGCATTGCCGGAGTCAGCCACCGTCGACTTCTCGCAGGGTTGCCACACCGGGTCCTTCTTCACCGCCCAGGAGCCTCCGTCACTGGCCTTCTTGGGCGCGCATCTCTCCGCCGCGCACTGATCGCGCCCGGCCTACCATCGGCCCGACCAACAGGCAGAGGAGAGGTGGCCGATGGCGAAGGTCGTGTTGATCACGGGTGCGTCGGCGGGTATCGGCCGCGCCACGGCTGACCGGCTGCACGCCGCCGGATGGACGGTCGTCGGCGCGAGCCGGCGCGGGACCTCGTCGGGCGGATGGCAGGCGCTGAAGATGGACGTCGACGACGACGAGGCCACGAGTCGCAGCGTGGCGGGCGTCATCCGTGAACATGGGCGGCTCGATGCCGTCGTTGCGTCAGCAGGCTGGGGACTGGCCGGGCCGGTGGAGCTCACGCCCATCGACGAGGCCAAGGCGCAAGTCGAGACGAACTTCTGGGGTGTCGTGCGGGTGGTGCAATCAGCCCTTCCGGCCATGCGGGACCAGCACGCGGGCCGGCTCGTCTTGGTCAGCTCCATCGGAGGCCTCATCGCGCTGCCCTTCCAGGCCTTCTACAGCGCCAGCAAGTACGCGCTGGAGGGCTATGCCGAGGGACTGGCGTACGAGGTCGAACCCTTCAACATCCACGTGACGCTCGTCGAGCCGGGCAACATCCGCACCGACTTCACGGCGAGCCGGCGCACCGTCGGGCCAGACCCGAGCGGGGCCTACGCCGGGGCGGCGGCGAAGGCGATCACCCTCATGGAGAAGGACGAGATGAACGGCGCGCCGCCCGAATCGGCGGCCACGGTCATCGAGCGTGTCCTCGACGCCAAGCGCCCACGTCGCCGTGTCTCGGTGGGCAAGGTCGGAGAGCGGATCGGGATCCCCGCCAAGCGGCTGCTGCCCCACCGCCTCTTCGAAAAGGCGGCGGCGTCCAGCTTGGGCGTGTGATCGGGCGGCCCCGAGTCGCCGGCGACCGTTATGGGTAGATTGCGTCCAGGCACAGATGTCGCCCGGGGGGGGGTCCACCGTCCCGGGGTGATGCGGAGTGGTGACGCCTATGGGACGTGGTGTGGATCCGGGCACCCGACGAACGGTCGGTCCCGTCCGTCCGGGGGGAGGGTCGCGATGACCCGGAGCGGGCTCGTCCTCCACCGACACCGGCACGCCCGGCCCAATGTCTCGTATGCCGGGCTCCCTGCGGCGACCTTTGGCGCCAGGATCAAGGCGTTGGTGCTCACCGCGTGCCTCGTGATCGTGACGTTGGGCGTCGGTTGGTTGCTCTGGAGCGTGCTCGAGTGGCGGCGCGGCAGTACGGCGAGCTTCCGATTGAGCGGTATGCGGGTCGTGCGCCAGTCCGACGGCTCTCCCATCGGCCTCGGACGGTCGATCGTGCGCAATGCGCTGTTGTGCACGGTCCTGTTGATCCCGACGATCCTCGCCTGCATCGTGATCGCCTTCGCGTTCGTGATGGGAGCGTCCCCACCGAACGACCTCTTCAGCAAGCCGCGCAACGCCCCGTGGGACCGGCTCTGCAAGACGACGGTCGTGCAAGAGCGGCGTCGTCCCTTCTCGCGTGGGAAGTACGCCCACCTGAGCGAGTGGCCACCGGCGAACGAGCCGGTCAGCATGAACTGACCCCCTGAGCGTGCCCCGGCGTCACTAAGGTCTCCCCGACTGACGACGGTTTGACGCTCGGGGAGGGGCGGGACCTCAATGCCGAGAGCCACATCGTCAGCACGGCACGCCCTAGCCCGAACGCTGCGTGCCGCGCTCATCTGCGGAGGCCTGTGTGCGGCACTGCTGCCGGCCACCGCGTCGGGCGCGGCGAACGCGAACGCGACCCCCACCTTCACCGCCGTCGGCAGCGCCGAACAGGTCTCCGCGGTGGGCCTCCCGCCGCAGGCGAAGGCGTCCCTGCTCGGACCGGCGGGCAATGTCGTCGCCACGCGGCCCGCCGACTCGCTCGGCGGCGTGCTGTTCCGCGCCGTGCCACCGGGGAGCGGCTATCGCGTGCGCCTCGATGCCAGCGGCCGAGAATCGCAAACGGTCACCGTGCACACCGACGCATCGAACCCGTGGGATCCGCGCACCTACGACCAGTCCATTCCGACGAGCGGCTACGGCTACCTGACGACGAGGGACGGGACCAAGCTCGCGATCGACGTCCGGCTCCCGTCGAAACGAGCGTCGACGTACCCCACGGTGATCGAGTACGCGGGATACGGGTACGCCGACCCCAACGGGCCCGACAGCGGCATCGCCGTCCTGGCCAACCTCATGGGCTTCGCGGTCGTCGACGTGAACATGCGCGGCACCGGCTGCTCCGGTGGCGCGTTCGACTACTTCGAGCCGCTCCAGGACCTCGACGGCTACGACGTCATCGAGACCGTCGCCCACCAGCCGTGGGTGCTCGGCCACAAGGTCGGGATGATCGGGCTCTCCTACGGCGCCATCAGCCAGCTCTTCACGGCCCAGCTCGATCCCCCGGATCTCGAGGCGATCTCGCCGCTGTCGACGATCGATGCGACGGCATCCACGCTGTACCCCGGGGGCATCCTCAACACCGGCTTCGCCGCCGGATGGGCCCAGGGACGCCAGCACGACGCGGAGCCGGCCGGCCCGCAGACCGGCCAGTCCTGGGCCTACACGCGCATCCAAGATGGCGATGCCACCTGCGCGGCCAACCAGGCCCTCCATGGACAGGCCGCCGACCTCAGCGCCAAGATTGCCGGCAACTCGCACTACAGCGCCGCGGTCGCCGACCCGCTCGACCCCGTGTCCTTCGTCCACACCATCAAGGTCCCGGTTTTCCTGGCCTGCCAGTGGGAGGACGAACAGACGGGCGGGCAATGCCCCGAGCTGGTACGGCACTTCACGGGGACGAAGAAGAAGTGGTTCACCTTCACCAACGGCGCCCATATCGACTCGCTCGACCCCGCGACGTTCGACCGGTGGTACGACTTCCTCGAGCTCTACGTCGCGCACCAGCCGCCACAGGACAACGCGTCGGGCCTGCACGCCCTGGCGCCGCTCATCTACCAGACGGCGATGGGTCTTCCGCAGGGCGACCAGGTCGAGTTGCCGCCCGATCCCATCCAGCAGGTCCCGACGTACCAGGCCGCGCTCGCGGCCTTCGACAAGTTGCCCGTGGTGCGCGTGCTCTTCGACAACGGCGCCGGGTCGTCAGCCGGACGCGTCACCAGCGGTGACCCCAACGCGGGCTTCGAGCAGTCCTTCTCGACCTACCCCGTCGCGTCCAACGCGCAGACCTGGTACCTCGGGCCCAGCGGCACGCTGGCCGCCAAGCCATCGGGCGACGCAGGCATCGATCAGTACACGTCGAATGCGAATGCCCTTCCGCTCACGGACTACAGCGGCACCAAGACCGGGACGAGCGGGCTGTGGAGCAACGCCTCGGCCTGGCAGTGGGACTGGAAGCAGAACCCGGCCGGAACGGCCGTCTCCTACGTCACCGCGCCCTTGGCGACCGACACCACGGTCGTCGGCGGAGGTGCGGTGGACCTGTGGGTCCGGTCCTCGACACCCGACGTCGACTTCCAGGCCACGATTAGCGAGGTGCGGCCGGACGGGAACGAGACGTTCGTCCAGGACGGCTGGCTGCGCGCCAGCGAACGAGCACTGTCGAGAACCACGCGCGACTTCTTGGGCGTCGCCAGCACGCCCACCGACCCGGTCCCGAGCTTCAGGGCAGCAGACGCCGCACCCATGTCGGCGGGCCGATTCGTGAAGGTGGTGATCCCCCTCTACGACCAGGGGCACGTCTACCGGGCCGGCTCCCGCATCCGGGTGACGATCTCCGCGCCCAACGGGACGCAGCCGGTGTGGTCCTTCAACCGGACCGAGCCGTCGGGCACGGCGACCGTGCGCATCGCTCGTTCCGCGTCCATGCCATCAGCCGTGGTGCTCCCTGTCGTGACAGGTGTGAAAGTGCCGACCCCGCTACCCGCGTGCCCGAGCCTGCGCAACGAACCGTGCCGGCCGTACCAGCCGATCGTCAACGAGAGCGGGACATCGTGAGCCCGGGCCGGCGGGCCGCCGCGGACTAAGTCGAGCCGACGGTCACGCGGGAGCGGCCACCACCACGGGCGCCCCGCCGGTCTTCGATTCGTACATGGCGCGGTCGGCTCGGGCGGTCAAGACGTCGGGGGACTCGTCGGCACCGTCGGTCCACGCCAGGCCGACGCTCGCGCCGAGCTCGAGCACGCCCTCGGCGGTCTCCACGGGCCCGATGGACTCGCTGATGCGCCGGGCGACGGGTTCGACGGCCGCCAGGGTCGGGACGTCCGGGCACACGATCAGGAATTCGTCGCCGCCCAGGCGGCCGATGGCGTCGCCGTGGCGGATGGCGCCGCGGATGCAGGCGGCCGCCCAGAGCAACGCCTTGTCACCTACGGCGTGGCC